>NZ_JBEYAL010000120.1:0-1011 GCF_040631655.1 Streptomyces sp. NPDC019937 | reverse complement strand
CTCCCACACCGTCTCCAACAACAACCGCTGCTGCGCATCAGTCGCCAACGCCTCACGCGGACTCATCCCAAAAAACGCCGCATCAAACTCACCCGGGTCCTGGAGGAAGCCACCCGAATGGGTCGAGGACGTGCCCGGATGACCGGGATCCGGGTGGTAAAGCCTCCCCAGGTCCCAGCCCCGGTCAGCGGGGAAATCGCCAATCGCGTCCGCCCCTGCCATCACCAGCTGCCACAACTGTTCCGGAGACGACACTCCGCCCGGGTACCGGCAAGCCATCCCCACGATCACCACCGGATCATCCGCGACCGACGGCAGCGCAGCAACTGGCGGCGACACACCCGTATCCGACCCCACCAACTCATCAAACAGATGCTCCACGAGGGCCTGAGCAGTCGGGTAGTCGAACACCAGCGTCGCCGGAAGCCGCAACCCTGTCGCCGCACTCAGCCCGTCACGCAGCTCCACACCCATCAACGAGTCGAACCCGAGATCACGGAACGCGTGGGCGGGGTCCACCACCGTGGCACTCTCGTGCCCCAGCACCGCCGCGACCTGATTTCGCACCAGATCCAGCAACACCTCCCGCTGCACAAGCCCGGTGGACACAATCCGTCCGGCCGTACGGCGCGTACGGATCAGTCCGCGCAACAGCGGCGGCACCTCACCACGAGCCCGCAGCGCCGACAGATCCAGCCGCACCGGGAACATCACGGGATCCTCAGCCCCCACCGTGGCGTCGAACAGCGCCACACCCTGCTCGGTGGACAGGGGCGGGAATCCCGAGCGGTGCATCCGCTCCCGATCGGCGGCGCTCAGCTCACCGACCATGCCGTCAGGCTGATCCCACGGCCCCCACGCCAACGACACACCCGGCAGACCCCGATCACGCCGGTACCGCACCAACGCATCCAGGAACGCATTCCCCGCCGCATAACTCCCCTGACCCGCACTGCCCAACGTCCCCGCCGCGGAGGAGAACACCACGAACGCAGACAGATCCATGCCCTG
>NZ_JBEYAL010000119.1:0-1011 GCF_040631655.1 Streptomyces sp. NPDC019937 | reverse complement strand
TGGCTGCGTCGCTGGTGCTGGCCCAGGCGCTGCTCGATCTCGGTTCGGTTGGTGAGGTGCCGCGGTTGTGGCTGGTGACGCGGGGGGCGGTGGTCACCGGTTCTTCGGATACCGGCATGGTGATTGATCCGGTGCAGGCGCAGGTGTGGGGTTTCGGTCGCGTCCTGGGTCTGGAGCATCCCGGGTTGTGGGGTGGGCTGATCGATCTGCCGGTGGAGGTTGATGAGGAGGTGTGCCGTCGGTTCGTGGGTGTTGTGGCGTCGGCTGGTTTTGAGGATCAGGTGGCGGTGCGTGGTTCGGGTGTGTGGGTGCGTCGTTTGGTGCGTGCTGCGGTCGACGGTGGTGGGGGTGGTTGGCGGCCGCATGGGACGGTGCTGGTCACTGGTGGTACGGGTGGTTTGGGTGTGCATACGGCCCGGTGGTTGGTGGCTGGTGGCGCGGATCATGTGGTCCTGGTGAGCCGTCGCGGTGATAGCGCACCCGGGGCTGGCGAACTGGTGCGAGAGCTGGAGCGACTGGGTGGAGCGCGGGTGTCGGTGCGGGCCTGTGATGTGGCTGACCGTGCGGCACTGCAAGCATTGCTGATGGATCTGGGTGAACCGGTGACGGCGGTGTTCCACGCGGCCGGTGTTCCTCAGTCCACGCCCTTGGCGGAGATCTCTCTGCGGGAGGCGGTCGATGTGATGGCTGCGAAGGTCGCCGGTGCGGTGAATCTGGATGAGCTGTTGGATGTTTCGACTCTGGAGGCGTTTGTGTTGTTCTCCTCCAATGCCGGGGTGTGGGGCAGTGGGGGGCAGGCGGTGTATGCGGCGGCCAACGCGTTCCTCGACGCCTTGGCGGTGCGCCGTCGGAGTGCCGGCCTGTCGGCGACGAGTGTGGCGTGGGGGATGTGGGCTGGTCGGGGCATGGCGTCGGTGGAGGGTGCGGCGCAGGAGTTGTGCCGTCGGGGGGTGCGGGCGATGGACCCCGACAGTGCTGTCGCCGCGATGGCCGACGCGGTCGGTCGTGGTG
>NZ_JBEYAL010000118.1:0-1566 GCF_040631655.1 Streptomyces sp. NPDC019937 | reverse complement strand
CACCAGCGACGCAGCCAGTCCGGCGGGAACAACAGGATGCTCCGAGTGCCGCCGATCATCCCAGGACAAAAACGACACGACCCCGGTCACACCGCAGCCCGCGACAGCATCGGCGTAAGCCCGGCGGTCAGGACGGGTCGGATCGAGCTCCACGACACTGACCTCGCCACCCCGGGCCGTGACAGCAGCCACTACCCGCGCAACGGCGACATCATCCCCCAAGCCCTGCGGCACAACGAACAACCAACCACCACCGATCACCTCATCAAGCGCGGCCGGACAAGACTTCCACTCCACCCGATAACGCCAGTCCTGAAGCCGTCGCTGCTCCACCCGACGCCGCCGCCACGACGACAAGGCCGGCAACGCCGTGCGCAAAGCCTCGGCGTCTGTGTTCAGCAAGTCGGACACGGCTGTGGCATCGCCGCGTTCGACTACAGACCAGAACTCGGCATCCCACGCCTCATCGACCGGCTCTTGCAACGGCTCTTCGTGCAGCCAGTAGTGCTGTCGCTGGAAGGCGTAGGTGGGCAGATCGACGATGCGCGGGCGCCCACCCTCGAATACTCGGGTCCAGTCGACCTCCACACCCTTCACGAACGCTTCCGCGAGGGATGTGAAGAGCCGATCCAGGCCGCCTTCGTCCCGCCGCAGCGACGACAGTGCGACAGCGTCGGCGTCGAAGGCGTCGAGTGTTTCTGCGGTGCCCGGGACGAGGACGGGGTGCGGGCTGCACTCGATGAACGCGCCCATTCCCTGTGCGACAAGGCCTTCGACGGCTTCTTGGAACCGGACGGTCTCCCGCAGGTTGGTGAACCAGTACCCGGCGTCCAGGGCGGTCGTGTCCAGCCAGTCCGCCGTAACCGTCGAGAAGAACGGCACGCTGGAACGCTGTGGAGCGATGTCCGCCAGCGCCTCCAGCAGCTCGTCGCGTAACTGATCCATCTGCGCGGAGTGGGAGGCATAGTCCACCGGGATACGACGGACACGCAGGTCATGCACCTGACAGAGTGCTACGAACGCGTCCAAGTCCTTGGTATCGCCGGAGACCACGGTGGACGAGTGGCCGTTGACCGCGGCGACCGATATCCGGCCGTCGAACTCCTCCAGCATGGTGCGGACGCGGTCGGCCGGGAGGCTGATGGAGACCATGCCGCCCCCACCAGCGATCCGGGCGATCGCCCGGCTCCGCAGGGCCACCACCCGCGCACCATCGGCAAGACTCAAGCCCCCAGCCACACAGGCCGCAGCGATCTCCCCCTGCGAATGCCCCACGACCGCGGCAGGCTCCACGCCATAATGCCGCCAGGTCCGGGCCAGCGACACCATCACCGCCCACAACGCCGGCTGCACCACATCAACACGCCCAAGAGCAGCCTCATCACCACCACGCAGCACCTCGACCAGCGACCAGCCCGTCAACGGATCCAGCACCGCAGCGCACTCCGCCACCGCCCCCGCAAACACCGGGCACGCATCCAGCAGTCCGGCCCCCATCCCCACCCACTGCGAACCCTGACCAGGGAAAACGAACACCACACGACGACCCTCAGCCGGAGCCACACC
>NZ_JBEYAL010000117.1:0-1782 GCF_040631655.1 Streptomyces sp. NPDC019937 | reverse complement strand
GAGTTGGTCCGTGCTCAGGCCGCCGCTGTTCTCGGGCACGGCTCCGCGCAGGATGTCCCGGCTGAGCGGGCGTTCAAGGAGCTGGGCTTCGACTCACTCACCGCCGTCGAGCTACGCAACGGGTTGGCTGCGGCCACGGGTGTCCGGCTGCCGGCCACCATGGCATTCGATCACCCCAACGCCACCGCCATCGCACGCTTCCTGCAGTCTCAGCTCCTTCCTGACGCCGAGATTGAGTCGGCCGTGCCGTCTTCACTGGAAGACGAGGTCCGCCAGGCATTGGTGTCCCTTTCCCTGGACCAGCTGAAAGGCGCTGGGCTTCTTGACCCACTGCTCGCTCTGACACGCCTCCGGGAGATCAACAGCACGGTGCAGAACCCTGAGCCGACCACCGAATCGATCGACGCGATGGATGGCGAGAGCCTGCTGCGCCTGGCGCTCGGCAAAATCGACGGCTGAGCCACTGACCACTGGAGCTGACATGCCTGACCCCACCGCCAAATATGTGGAAGCGCTCCGTGCGTCGCTCAAGGAGAACGAACGCCTGCGCCAACAGAATCACTCGCTTCTCGCCGCCTCCCGTGAAGCGATCGCCATCACGGCGATGAGCTGCCGTTTCGGCGGGGGCATCGACTCGCCCGAAGATCTCTGGCGCTTCCTGGCCGAAGGCCGCGACGCGGTGGCGGGGCTTCCCGAGGACCGCGGGTGGGATCGCGAGGCCTTGTACCACCCGGACCCGGAGAACCCCGGCACCACGTACGTCCGGGAAGGCGCGTTCCGGTATGACGCAGCCCAGTTCGATGCGGGGTTCTTCGGAATTTCGCCACGTGAGGCGTTGGCGATGGACCCGCAGCAGCGGCTGCTGCTGGAGACGTCCTGGGAGCTTTTCGAGCGTGCCGGTGTCGATCCGTACACAGTCAAGGGAACGGCGACGGGGATATTCATCGGTGCCGGATATCAGGGCTATGGTCCCGATCCCAAGAGGGCTCCGGAGAGCGTGGCGGGTTACCTGCTGACGGGAACAGCATTGGCCGTGCTGTCCGGGCGTATTTCCTACACGTTCGGTCTTGAGGGGCCTGCGGTGACCGTGGATACGGCGTGTTCGTCATCGCTGGTGGCCCTGCACCTGGCGGTGCAGGCGCTGCGCCGTGGCGAGTGCTCGCTCGCCATAGCCGGGGGTGTGGCCGTCATGTCGACACCGGATGCCTTCGTGGAGTTCAGCCGCCAACAGGGCATGGCAAGAGACGGCCGGTGTAAGGCATTTGCCGCGGCAGCGGACGGTATGGGATGGGGCGAGGGAGTTTCGCTGATCTTGCTGGAGCGGTTGTCGGATGCGCGGCGGTTGGGTCATCGGGTGTTGGCGGTGGTGCGGGGGAGTGCGGTCAATCAGGATGGTGCGTCCAATGGTCTGGCGGCGCCGAATGGTCCGTCGCAGCAGCGGGTGATCCGTGCGGCGTTGGCTGACGCCGGTCTGGCTCCTGGTGACGTCGATGTGGTCGAGGCACACGGTACGGGGACGCGGTTGGGTGATCCGATCGAGGCGCAGGCGTTGCTTGCGACGTATGGGCAGGGACGTACCAGTGGGCGTCCGGTGCTGCTGGGGTCGGTGAAGTCGAACATCGGTCATACGCAGGCTGCGGCGGGCGTGGCCGGTGTGATGAAGATGGTGCTGGCACTGGAGCGGGGCGTGGTCCCGCGGACGTTGCATGTGGATGAGCCGTCACCGCATGTGGACTGGTCGGCCGGTGCGGTGGAACTGCTGACTGAAGAGCGACTGTGGGA
>NZ_JBEYAL010000116.1:0-1833 GCF_040631655.1 Streptomyces sp. NPDC019937 | reverse complement strand
CAGCGCGTCCAGGAACGCATTCCCCGCGGCGTAACTCCCCTGACCAGCACTGCCCAGCGTGCCCGCCGCGGAGGAGAACACCACGAACGCAGACAGATCCATGCCCTGCGTCAGCTCGTGCAGATACCACGCCGCATCCACCTTCGGACGCAACACCGCATCAACACGCCCCGGAGTCAGCGCACCGATGACGCCGTCGTCCAGCACCCCGGCGCTGTGCACGACCGCGGACACCTCATGCCCCGCCAGCACCTCCGCCAGGGCCTCACGATCAGCCACATCACACGCCACCACCTCGGCGCGGGCACCCAATCCGGCGAGTTCGGCGACCAGGTCCTCAGCACCCGGCGAAACCATCCCACGCCGGGACAGCAGGAGCAGGTCCCGTACGCCGTGCTTGACCACCAGGTGCCGGGCCACCACCGCACCCAGACCACCCGTACCGCCCGTGACCAGCACCGCACCGGAGCCACCCCACACCCGCACCGCAGAGTCGGACACGCCCACCCGCGCCAACCGCGGCACCACCAGCCGCCCCTCCCGAACCGCCAACTCCGGCTCGGACTGCGCCAACGCCCGCGACAACACCGCCCCGGACACGGCACCGTCACCAAGGTCCAGCAGTGTGATCCGATCCGGATGCTCCGACTGCGCCGACCGCACCAAGCCCCACACCGACGCCACCGCCAGGTCATCGGCGTTCCGCGCGGTGACCGCACCTTGGGTCACCACCACCAACCGGGACCGGGTGAAGCGCTCCTCCACCAGCCAGTCCTGCACCAGCTCCAGGGCGGAAGCAGCATTCGCGTGGGCAGCGTCCACCACCTCGTTCTGGGACCGCGCACCGGGCAGCGCAGCCAACACCACGTCCGGCACCGACCCATCCGCCGCGGACAGAGCCGCCAGATCCGCATACACCCGGACCTCGGTACCCGCGTCCCGAAGCGCGGCGGCCAGGGCCTCTTCCGCGCCAACTACCGCAACCGCAGCGACTCCGGTCTCAACTGACCCGGACGGCAGGGGAGCCCAGTCGATACGGAACAGCGAGTCACCTCCCGCCCCGGAAGCCGCGTCGCCCAGCTGTCCTGGGGCTATCGGGCGAGTAGCGAGAGAATCGATGGAAGCGACAAGTTCGCCATCGGTGTCCGCGATCGCGACCGAGACCGCCCCCTGCCCGGTGCGCGACAGCCGCGCCCGCACAGTCGTGGCACCGGAGGCGTAGAGCGACACGCCGTCCCAAGAGAACGGCAGCGACGTACTCTCCGGGTCCGGATTGTCGTTGCCGGATCCCGCCGACCCCGCCGCCTGGAATACCGCGTCCAGCAGAGCTGGATGGAGGCCGAACTCGCCGGCTTCAACCTCCTCCGGCAGTCCAACTTCGGCAAACACCACATCACCGCGCCGCCACACCGCCCGGAGACCTCGGAACACCGGCCCGTAGTCGAAACCCATCTCCGCAAGCCGCTCGTAGCGGTCGCCGACATCGACCGGTTCGGCGCCGTACGGCGGCCATACAGCCGCGTCGAAGCCGACGTCCACCCAGTCGATTCCAGGCGCGGCCAGCACACCCGACGCGTGCTGGGTCCAGGGCGCGTCCACCGCATGCTCGGGCCGCCCGTGAACGGTGAGAGCGCGTTGCCCCTCATCATCGGCGGCCCCCACCCGCACCTGGATTTGCGTAGCGCCGCGCTCCGGCAGAACCAATGGCGCGGACAGGGTCAGCTCCTCCACGCGGTCACACCCGAATTCGTCACCGGCCCGGATCGCCAGCTCCACGAACGCCGTTCCCGGCACCAGAACGCGACCCATCACCACGTGATCGGCCAGCCACGG
>NZ_JBEYAL010000115.1:0-2107 GCF_040631655.1 Streptomyces sp. NPDC019937 | reverse complement strand
AATGTGAGTTCGCTGCCGACCATCACCGCCCGGTGCTCGAACACCGACCTGGTGGTCGCCAACGACCACCCCACATCGACCGCACTTACACCCGAAACATGCGCAGCCAGCCGGGCCGCCTGCTCACGCAACGCCCCCGCATCCCGCCCGGACATCACCCACGGCACCGGCAGATTGCCAGCGGCAACCACATCCGGCTCCGGCTCCGGCTCCGCAGGCGCCTCCTCCACAATCACGTGCGCATTCGTGCCACTGACACCGAAGGCGGAAATGCCTGCCCGGCGAAGACGCTCAGCCTCCGGCTCCCACAGTCGCTCTTCAGTCAGCAGTTCCACCGCACCGGCCGACCAGTCCACATGCGGTGACGGCTCATCCACATGCAACGTCCGCGGGACCACACCCCGCTCCAGTGCCAGCACCATCTTCATCACACCCGCCACACCGGCCGCAGCCTGCGTATGACCGATGTTCGACTTCACCGACCCCAGCAGCACCGGACGCCCACTGGTACGTCCCTGCCCATACGTCGCCAGCAACGCCTGCGCCTCGATCGGATCACCCAACCGCGTCCCCGTCCCATGCGCCTCCACCACATCGACGTCGGCAGGAGCCAGACCGGCGTCAGCCAACGCCGCACGGATCACCCGCTGCTGCGACGGACCATTCGGAGCCGCCAACCCATTGGACGCACCATCCTGATTGACCGCACTCCCCCGCACCACCGCCAACACCCGATGACCGAGCCGCCGCGCATCCGACAACCGCTCCAGCAAGAGAAGCGAAACTCCCTCGGCGAAGCCGAAACCATCCGCTGACGCCGCAAAGGCCTTCGACCGGCCGTCCCTGGCCAGTCCACGCTGCCGGCTGAACTCGACGAAGACCTTCGGGTCCGACATGACGGCCACACCACCGACGACCGCCAGCGAGCACTCGCCACGGCGCAGCGCCTGCACCGCCAGGTGCAGGGCCACCAGCGATGACGAACACGCCGTATCCACGGTCACCGCAGGCCCCTCAAGACCGAACGTGTAGGAAATACGCCCGGAGACAACGGCCGAGGCGTTCCCTGTCAGCAGGTAGCCCTCGGCCTCCGCCGGCGGGGTGTCCACCCTGTCCGCATAACCCATATGTGCGGCGCCGACGAATACTCCGGCCCGACTTCCCTTCAGCGTATGGGGATCGACTCCTGCCCGCTCGAGAAGCTCCCAGGACGTCTCCAGCAGCAGCCGCTGCTGCGGGTCCATCGCCAACGCCTCACGCGGCGAGATCCCGAAGAAGTCCGTGTCGAACTGCGCCGCCTGATCCAGGAAACCGCCGTGACGGACGTAGCTCGTCCCACTGTTTGCCGGGTCAGGATCGTAGATTTTGTCCAGGTCCCAGCCGCGGTCGTCGGGGAACTCGGTAAGTACCTCGCCTCCGGCGGCCAGGAGTTCCCACAGCTGCTCCGGACTCTCGATCCCGCCCGGGAAGCGGCAGGCCATCGACGTGATCGCGATGGGCTCGTCCTCCAGCTCCCAGATGCGGTGCCGGGCCTTGCGCAGGTCCACGGTCGCGCGCTTGAGATACTCGACGATCTTTTCGTCGTTCGTCACAACGTTCCCCCGTCAAGGTCGCGGTAGCAGTTGGACAGGTTTCAGGAATTGCCGAGTTCGTTGTCGAGCACCTCGAAGAGTTCATCGATGGTGGCGTCCTCGACATCCTGATATTCGCCTGCGTCTGGGCCTGCTTCCCTGCCTCTCGAACTGCCCCCGCTTCCGGAGCGGGGCAGGAGAATGTGCAATCGCTTGGTGATTTCCGAGCGAGCTTCTTCGTCCGATTCCAGCAGAGCCAGACCGGCCTCCAACTGGTCGATCGCCGACCGCATGAGCGTCAGCGGATCGTCACTTCCCACGAGTTCGGATTGCAGGAAGCGTGCGATGGCGGTGGCGTTGGGGTGATCGAATGCCATGGTGGCCGGCAGCCGGACACCCGTGGCCGCAGCCAGCCCGTTGCGTAGCTCGACGGCGGTGAGGGAGTCGAAGCCCAGCTCCTTGAACGCCCGCTCAGCCGGGACATCCTGCGCGGAGCCGTGCCCGAGAACAGCGGCGGCCTGAGCACGGACCAACTC
>NZ_JBEYAL010000114.1:0-2408 GCF_040631655.1 Streptomyces sp. NPDC019937 | reverse complement strand
GCGGCGGTGTCGTTGGCCGACTCGGACGGTGTGGTGTTCTCCGGTCGCCTGTCGTTGGCCTCGCATCCGTGGCTGGCCGATCACGTGGTGATGGGCCGGGTTCTGGTGCCGGGAACGGCGTTCGTGGAGCTGGCGATCCGGGCCGGTGACGAATTCGGGTGTGACCGTGTCGAGGAGCTGACGCTTGCTGCGCCTCTGGTGTTGCCGGAGCGGGGCGCGGTGCAGATCCAGGTGTTCGTCGGCGAACCTGACGACTCTGGCCACCGTTCGGTGAAGGTCTTTTCCCGGCCGGATGGCTCCGACGAGCTGCCGTGGGCCCAGCACGCCACTGGAGTCCTTGCTGCGGCGGAGGAGCTTCCCGGCGTTGGGTTCGATGCCGCGGTGTGGCCGCCGGTGGGCGCCGAGCCGGTCGAGCTGGATGGTTTTTATGAGAACCGGGCCGAGTCCGGGTTCGAGTACGGGTCCGTGTTTCGGGGGCTGAGGGCTGCTTGGCGGCGCGGTGATGCGGTGTTTGCCGAGGTTGCGCTGCCAGAAGAGGTTGAGCCCGGTGGGTTTGGCGTGCATCCCGCGCTGCTGGACGCGGTATTGCACGCGGCGGTGTTTGCCGGTGGCGACGAGGGCGCCGAGAACGGGGTCCTGCCGTTTTCCTGGGAGGGTGTGTCGTTGTTCGCCTCGGGGGCGACGACGGTGCGTGCTCGGTTGTCGTACGGCGGGCGGGAAGCGATCAGCATCGCGGTCTCGGATGCGGCAGGCGCGCCGGTCGCTTCGGTGGACGGCCTCCTGGTCCGCCCGGTAGTGGCCGAACAGTTCGGTGATGGCCGGTGGGTCGGCCGGGATTCGTTGTTCCGGGTGGAGTGGGCTCCGGTGGCTGAGGGGACGGACGCCGGGCCGTCGGTGGTTGCGGTGGTCGGCCCGGACGGCGGTCTGAGTGGCGAGTTGCGGGATGCGGGGATCTCGGTGGTGGGGTGCGCGGATCTGGCCGCGTTGGCTGTGGCTGAGGCCCCGGTGCCGGATGTGGCGTTGGTCGAGGTGGAGGTGGAGCGGCCCGGTGACGGGGTGGTGGATTCCGCCCACGCCACGGTGGTGCAGACCCTGGGCCTTGTCCAGAGGTGGCTGGAGGAAGAGCGGTTCGCGGGGTCTCGTCTGGTTGTGGTGGCACGTGGTGCTGTCGGTGATCTGGCGGTGGCGTCGGTGTGGGGTTTGGTGCGGTCGGCGCAGTCGGAGCATCCGGATCGGATCACGTTGCTGGATCTTGGTGATGGTGTTGTTTCGGGGGCGGTGTTGTCGCGGGCGTTGGCGCAGTCCGAGCCGGAGTTGGCGGTTCGGGAGGGGCGGTTGGTGGTGCCTCGGTTGGCGCGGGTGGGTGTGTCCGACTCTGCGGTGCGGGTGTGGGATGGGCCGGGCAGCGTGCTGGTCACGGGTGGTACGGGTGGTCTGGGTGCGGTGGTGGCGCGGCACCTGGTGAACGAGCGTGGTGTGCGGGATCTGCTGCTGGTGTCCCGGCGTGGGATGGCTTCGCCGGGTGCTGACGACCTGGTCGCCGAACTCGCCGGATTGGGTGCCCGGGTTGAGGTGGTGGCGTGTGATGTGGCTGATCGGGATGTGCTGGCGGGGGTGCTGGCCGGGCGTGAGATTTCGGCTGTGGTGCATGCGGCCGGTGTGCTCGATGACGGTTTGATTGGTGCGTTGTCTCCGGGGCGTGTTGATGCGGTGTTGCGTCCGAAGGTGGATGCGGCGTGGTATCTGCACGAGCTGACACGGGACATGGACTTGTCTGCGTTCGTGGTGTTCTCTTCCGCGGCGGGGACGTTGGGCAGTGCGGGTCAGGGGAGTTATGCGGCGGGGAATGCGTTTCTGGATGCGTTGGTGCGGTACCGGCGGGATCGGGGTCTGCCGGGTGTGTCGTTGGCGTGGGGGCCGTGGGATCAGTCTGACGGCATGGTCGGTGAGCTGAGCGCCGCCGATCGGGAGCGGATGCACCGCTTGGGGTTCCCGCCGTTGTCTGTCGAGCAGGGTGTGGCGCTGTTCGATGCTGCGGTGGGTGCTGGGGAGCCGGTGGTGTTGCCGGTGCGGCTGGATCTGTCGGCGCTGCGGGCTCGTGGTGAGGTGCCGCCGCTGTTGCGCGGACTGATCCGTACGCGCCGCACAGCCGGACGGATAGCGTCCACCGAGCTGATGCAACGGCTGGCTGGGCTGGGCGAGGTCGAGCAGCGGGAGGCGCTGCTGGATCTGGTGCGCAATCGGATCGCGTTGGTGCTCGGGTACGAGGGCGCTGCGGGGGTGGATGCAGCTCGTACCTTCCGCGACTTGGGCTTTGATTCGTTGATGGCGGTGGAGCTGCGTAATGGGTTGAGTGCGGCGACGGGGTTGCGGCTTCCGGCGACGCTGGTGTTCGACTATCCGACTGC
>NZ_JBEYAL010000113.1:0-3054 GCF_040631655.1 Streptomyces sp. NPDC019937 | reverse complement strand
CGGGCCCTGCGCATACCTCAAACCCCGGTGGTCTGTATAACTGCGGCCCGCCCCGGGCTCGGGGGGTGTCTTGTGGATCATGCCGGGCCGGCCTGATCCACAAGACACCCCCTGAGCCCCCGACCCTGCCCCGGGGGCCGAAGAACACCCCCGCGGGCTGGGGCTCACCCCACCCCGCGGTGTAGATTCGTGACCGAGCCAGACGTCGCTGCTGATGGCGGTCGGGCGGCCCGTCCAGCGGGTCGGCCGAGGGAGAGAGGGCCTCCGACGGACTGCGCACTGCGAGCAAAGGGGACACGTGTGTCCGCTTCACGTGTGTCCGGATCCGGACACACGCCGGACGCGCCGTGCCCGCTGCCCGCAGGCCAGCCGAACAACTCTCGCTCGCCAACCGATCCATGAGGAGCAGCACCCATGACGACAGCCGACTCCGGTCAGGACTTCAAGGTCGCCGACCTCTCCCTGGCTGATTTCGGTCGTAAGGAGATCACCCTCGCCGAGCACGAGATGCCCGGCCTGATGGCGCTTCGTAAGGAGTACGCCGCATCCCAGCCGCTGGCCGGCGCCCGGGTCACCGGCTCGCTGCACATGACGGTGCAGACCGCGGTCCTGATCGAGACCCTGACCGCGCTCGGCGCGCAGGTCCGCTGGGCGTCCTGCAACATCTTCTCCACCCAGGACCACGCGGCCGCCGCGATCGCCGTCGGCCCGAACGGCACCCCGGAGAACCCGCAGGGCGTCCCGGTCTTCGCCTGGAAGGGCGAGACCCTGGAGGAGTACTGGTGGTGCACCGAGCAGGCGCTGACCTGGCCGGGTACCGCCACCGGCGGCCCCAACATGATCCTGGACGACGGTGGCGACGCCACCCTCCTCGTCCACAAGGGCGTCGAGTACGAGAAGGCCGGCGCCGCTCCTGACGTCTCCACCGCCGAGAACGACGAGCACCGCGTCATCCTCGAGCTGCTGAACCGCACCCTCGCGGAGAGCCCGCAGAAGTGGACGCAGCTCGCCTCCGAGATCCGCGGTGTCACGGAGGAGACCACCACCGGCGTCCACCGTCTGTACGAGATGCACCGGGAGGGCACCCTGCTCTTCCCGGCGATCAACGTCAACGACGCGGTGACGAAGTCGAAGTTCGACAACAAGTACGGCTGCCGCCACTCCCTGGTCGACGGCATCAACCGCGCCACCGACGTCCTGATCGGCGGCAAGGTCGCGGTCATCTGCGGCTACGGTGACGTCGGCAAGGGCTGCGCGGAGTCGCTGCGCGGCCAGGGCGCCCGGGTCATCGTCACCGAGATCGACCCGATCTGCGCTCTGCAGGCGGCGATGGACGGCTACCAGGTCGCCACCCTGGACGACGTGGTGGAGACCGCGGACATCTTCATCACCACGACCGGCAACAAGGACATCATCATGGCCACCGACATGGCCAAGATGAAGCACCAGGCGATCGTCGGGAACATCGGCCACTTCGACAACGAGATCGACATGGCCGGTCTCGCGGCGATCCCCGGCATCGTCAAGGACGAGGTCAAGCCGCAGGTCCACACCTGGACGTTCCCCGACGGCAAGAAGCTCATCGTGCTCTCCGAAGGCCGTCTGCTGAACCTCGGCAACGCGACCGGTCACCCGTCGTTCGTGATGTCCAACTCCTTCGCGGACCAGACCATCGCCCAGATCGAGCTGTTCACCAAGCCCGAGTCCTACCCGACCGACGTGTACGTGCTGCCCAAGCACCTGGACGAGAAGGTCGCCCGGCTCCACCTGGAAGCGCTCGGCGCCAAGCTGACCACGCTCCGCCCGGAGCAGGCCGACTACATCGGCGTCCCGGTCGAGGGCCCGTACAAGCCCGACCACTACCGCTACTGATCCCCCCGGCCGGTGCTCGGCACCGGTCCACCGGCCCCGCCGCCCCGGCGGGGCCCCAGGGCCCGTCCGCGCCGTTCCGGCCGGGCGGGCCCCAGTTCGTCAAGGACCTCACCATGCCTCGCGGCCGCTACTCCCTCCACGACACCCACGACCACGCGCCCCTCGGCGAAGAGCACTTCCACTGCGCGCCGGGCCCCAGCGGCTGGCGATACGTCGCACAGCGCACCTCACCCTCCGGTGAGCACACCGGTTCCGTGGACCTCACCCTCGATGAACTCGGCCGCCCCCTCCGCCTGGAACTGCACGCCGCGAGCTGGCGGATCCGCGGCGGCGCGATGGAAGGCGTGACCTGGGTCCGTACGGATCCGACCGGTGAGCACGCGACCGAGGGCAACACCCAGGCCCACGCGTTCACCGGCACCTCCCCGGCCTTCCTGATCGCCCTCTCCCGCATGCTCCGGCTCGAACCCGGCACGGGACCGGTACGCGTCCGCCTCGTCGCGTTCACCGACCCGGTCCTCGCGCCGCGCACCCTCGACCAGTCCTGGGCGCTGCTCGGCAGCACGGTGCACTCCACCGACAGCGGCCCGCTCACCGTGGACGAATAC
This sequence comes from Streptomyces sp. NPDC019937, assembly GCF_040631655.1. Lineage (NCBI taxonomy): Bacteria > Bacillati > Actinomycetota > Actinomycetes > Kitasatosporales > Streptomycetaceae > Streptomyces > Streptomyces sp. NPDC019937. Next base: position 574 of record NZ_JBEYAL010000113.1, on the reverse strand, counting down.
CAGGTCAGCGAGTTGGACACGGGTGAGCAGCACACGGTCCACATCGCGGGCGACGTGGTGCTCGCCGCCCCGGGCATCGAGCTGGAGGAGCTGGAGACCCCTCCGTCGTCCTTCGGGTGATGTGCGGAGCGCCCCGCCGAGCTGGTACGGTGTTCATCTCCCCGAAACCCGTTGACACGGGCCATGTGGGGAGGTAGATTTTAACGGTTGCGATGAGCGGCGTGGTACGTTGCTCGGCAGCCGTTGGCATCTGAACCGCTCCGTCCGTGAAGGCAATTCCGGCGGAGCACTTTGACCCCGTAGGTAATCGCAAAGCCGATTAGGTCGGCCGATGCGACTCTGCTAAAGTCGAAGACACGCCGAAAGGCAAAGGCCGCCAACAGGCCACCGGAAACGGAATTCGAACCGGAAACGGAACGGAAAACGGATCTGGTAAGGTTGGAAACACGAAAGGCCGGAAAGCCGAAAGGCTGAAAGGCTCGGAGGGAAAAGCCCGGAGAAACCGGTGATACGGTTTCAAAGGAAGCGTCCGTTCCTTGAGAACTCAACAGCGTGCCAAAAGTCAACGCCAGAT
>NZ_JBEYAL010000112.1:0-3156 GCF_040631655.1 Streptomyces sp. NPDC019937 | reverse complement strand
CCCATTCGACGCACCATCCTGATTGACCGCACTCCCCCGCACCACCGCCAACACCCGATGACCCAACCGCCGCGCATCCGACAACCGCTCCACCAGCAGCGCCGAAACGCCCTCGGCGAGGCCGAAACCATCGGCTGTGCTCGCAAACGCCTTGCAACGACCGTCCTCGGAGAGGCCCTGTTGCCGTGAGAACTCCACGAAGCTGTCCGGTGTGGACATCACCGTCACACCGCCGGCTATGGCGAGTGAGCACTCGCCCCGGCGCAGCGCCTGCACCGCCAAGTGCAGTGCCACCAGCGATGACGAACACGCCGTATCCACCGTGACCGCAGGTCCCTCCAGGCCGAGGGAGTACGCGACGCGGCCGGACATCACGCTGCCGGCGTTGCCCACGCCTTGGTAGCCCTCCAGATCACCGCCGGAGTTCCACAGCAGCGGTGCGTAGAACTGGCCGTTGCTGCCGATGAACGTGCCGGTCCGGCTCCGGTGGAGCGAGTCGGGCGCCACGCCGGCGCTCTCGATGAGCTCCCAGGTGGTTTCCAGCAGCAGCCGTTGCTGCGGGTCCATCGCCAACGCCTCACGCGGCGAGATCCCGAAGAAGGCGGCGTCGAACTCCCCGGCGTCGTGGAGGAAACCGCCGTAGCGTGTGGCGCTGGTGCCCTTCGCCTCGGGGTCCGGGTTCAGGAGGCGCTCCATGTCCCAGCCGCGGTTGGCCGGAAGTTCGGAGATGACATCGCCGCCCGCTTCGAGCAACTGCCAGAAGGCTTCCGGCGTATCGATTCCGCCCGGGAACCGGCAGGCCATCCCCACGATGACGACGGGGTCGTCCTCCTCATCCGCGTTCCGAACGACGGACAGGTCAGCTGGTGCGTCGGACACACCGAACAGTTCGGAGCGCAGGTACTCGGCGAGTCCGTTGGTGGTCGGGTAGTCGAAGATCAGCGTTGTCGGAAGGCGCATGCCCGTGGTGGCCGTAAGCCGGTTCCGGAGTTGGACCGCTGTCAGTGAGTCGAACCCGATCTCTCGGAACGCGCGCTGTGGCTGGACCGAGTCGGTGGAGGAGTGGCCGAGGACGGCAGCGACTTCGCTCTGGACAAGCGACACGAGCTCTCGCTGTTGCTCCGTCTCGGTCAGCGGACGCAGGCGTCGTACGAGTTCCGTACCGCCGTCCTCGTCCCGGGCCTGTCCGTCGTTGGTCGCAGCCGCGGACAGGGCCGGCCGGCGGACGTCGTCCACGTCGTCGAAGAAGGAAGTGCGCCGGACGGCACTGAAGCCGGCGTAGAACCGCTCCCAGTCGACGTCCGCCACCACGGCGTGGCCCTCGTCCTGGTCGAGCACTTCCTGGAGGGAGGCGAGCGCGCCAGGTATGGACAGTGCTCGCAGTCCTCGTCGGTCGAGGTAGGAGTCACCGAGGGAGGCAAGGGATCGATCGTCGTTCCACGGAGTCCAGGCCACCGACGTACCGGGCAGTCCGCGCAGACGGCGGTGCTGGGCGACGGCGTCGAGGAAGGCGTTGCCCGCCGCGTAGGCGCTCTGCCCCGCGCTTCCCCAGACGCCCGCGACGGAGGAGAAGAAGACCACGTCGTGCGCCGTGTCGATGCCGCTCAGCACCTCGTCGAGCTGCCCGACGCCGGCGATCTTTCGGCTGATGGTGCGGGCGAATTGCACCAGGTCCGACTCGGCCACCGAGGCGAACTCGACCACGGTCGGCGCATGGATGACGGCGCGCAGCGGGTGTTCGCCGGTCGTGCGGTCGAGCAAGGACCGCAGCGCATCGCCGTCATCGGTGTCCACGCCCGCGAGTTCGATCTTCGTCGGGTGCCCGTCGAACTCGGCCCTCAGCGCCTCGGCCTCGCCGTCTGCTCCCTGACCTCCCAGGAGTACTACCTGGTCGGCACCGTTGTCAGCCAGCCAACGGACGATGGGGGCGGTCAGCGGTCCCATGCCGCCGGTGACCAGTACGGTGTCACGCGGCTGCCACCTCCGCGCACCCGAGTGTGCACTGCTGCCTGCACGCACCAGCCTGGGTACGTAGGTACCGGTCGTCCGGACCGCGATCTGGTCCTCGCCTCGGGCAGCTCCCTGCACCATCGTGGCCAGGACCGTGGCCAGTAGGTCGGCATGCGCGTGGTCGGGAATCGAACCAGGCTCGCCTGCCACAGCGGGCAGGTCGATCAACCCGCCCCACAATTCGGGGTGTTCCAGAGCAACGACACGGCCGAAGCCCCATAGCTGCGCGTGCACGGGGTCGATCACCGCACCGGTATCGGCAGCACCGACCACGACGGCGGCTTGCGTGACCAGCCACAGACGCGGCGCCGGCTCACCGGACCTGCCGACATCGATCAACGCCTGGGCCAACGTCAGCGATGCCGCCAGACCCGCAGACAGAACGGGGTGTTCGGCAAGGGCCTGCTCCTCCCACGCCAGGAACGACACCACACCCCGCACGCCCGGCCACCGGGTGAGGGCCTCGGCGTATGCTGCGCGGTCGGGATGCACGGCGTCGACCTCTACGACCGTGACTTCACCACCCTTGGCCGCCACCGCCGCCACCGACTGAGTGACGCGGACATCGCCGGCACGGCCCTGCGGGACGACGAGCAGCCAGCCGCCCTGCAACGACTCCTGTGCCCGCGAATTGGGCAGAGGCTTCCACTCCACCCGGTAACGCCAGCGCTGCACCTTCCGACGCTGCCGCTCACGCCGCCGCCACGACGACAAGGCCGGCAATGTCGTGTGCAGAGCCTCGGCGTCGAGCCCCAACTCCTCGGCCACAACCGCCGAGTCCTCGCGCTCGACCGCATCCCAGAACGCGACGTCTGCCTCACCCTCAACGCCGTTCGAAGACAACGCCGGCGAGCCCTCCAACCAGAAACGTTGTCGTTGGAAGGGGTAGGAGGGCAGGTCTACGATGCGGGGGCTCGCACCCTCGAAGGCGCGGGACCAGTCGACCGAAACGCCCTGGACGAAGGCTTCCGCAAGAGACGTGAGGAATCGATCCAGACCGCCCGCATCACGCCGTAGCGAACCCAGCGCCACAGCATCGGCATCCACCGTGTCGAGGGTCTGCTCGATACCGGGGACGAGGACGGGGTGCGGGCTGCACTCGACGAACGCGCCCATCCCCTGTGCGACAAGGCCTTCGACGGCTTC
>NZ_JBEYAL010000111.1:0-3165 GCF_040631655.1 Streptomyces sp. NPDC019937 | reverse complement strand
CGCCAACGCACGCGACAACACCGCCCCCGACACAGCACCGTCACCAAGATCCAGCAACGTGATCCGATCCGGATGCTCCGACTGCGCCGACCGCAGCAAACCCCACACCGAGGCCGCCGCCAGATCGTTGACAGCACCACGTGCCACCACGACCAGACGAGACCCCGCGAACCGCTCCTCCTCCAACCACTCCTGAGCCAAGCCCAAAGCCCGTGTCACCATGTCGTGGACACCATCCACCACTGCGTCACCGGGCCACTCCAAAGCGACCTCGGCCAACACCACATCGGGCACCGGCCCCTCTGCCACGGCCAACGCGGCCAGATCCGGATACACCTCAACGTCCGACCCGGCACCGCGCAGCATCCCGGCCAAACTGCCGTCCGGGCCGACCACCGCAACCACCGACGGCCCGGCGTCCGTCCCCTCAGCCACCGGGGTCCACTCCACCCGGAACAACGAATCCCGGCCAACCGCCCGGCCATCACCGTCCACCAGCTCATCAGCAGCAAGAGGACGCGTGACCAACGACGCGACGGACGCCACAGGACGACCCAGCACATCCGCGACCGCGATGGACACCGTCCCCTGCTCGTCGTACGACAGCCGCGCCCGCACCGTCGTCGCCCCGGAGGCGTGCAACGACACCCCCTCCCAAGCGAACGGCAGACCGCGATCCGCTGTGCCATCGGCGAAGGCGCCGGCGTGCAGCACTGCGTCCAGCAGCGCGGGATGCACCCCGAACCCACTGACATCGGCGCCCTCGTCCAAAGCCACCTCGACGAAGAGCTCCGCGCCCAGCCGCCACACCGCCCGCAACCCCTGGAACACCGGGCCGTATGCGAACCCGGACTCAGCAAGCCGTTCGTAGCACCCATCGAGGTCGACCGGCTCAGCGCCCGGGGGCGGCCAGCTGGTCGCGTCGAACCCGGTGTCAGCCAGATCGTCCGCTATGCCCAGAACCCCCGTGGCGTGCTGCGTCCACCGCAGCGGCTCATCGGAGCCATCCTCCCGGGAGAACACCTTGACCGACCGCCGTCCGGAGTCATCGGCAGAACCGACGAACACCTGAATCTGCGCCGCTCCCCGTTCGGGCAGCACCAGTGGCGCAGCCATGGTCAGTTCTTCGAGTAGATCGCACCCGAATTCGTCACCGGCCCGGATCGCCAGCTCCACGAACGCCGTTCCCGGCACCAGAACGCGACCCATCACCACGTGATCGGCCAGCCACGGATGCGAGGCCAACGACAGGCGACCGGAGAACACCACACCGTCCGAGTCGGCCAACGACACCGCCGCACCCAGCAACGGATGCTCAGCCGAGACCAGACCGGCAGCCCGCACATCGCCCGGAACAGCCGAAGCCGCAGGCCAATACCGCTGCCGCTGGAAAGCATAGGTAGGCAGTTCGACCTGCCGGGCGCCGGTGCCGGTGTAGAACGCCGGCCAGTCGACGGCGATGCCGGTCACATGCAGGCGGGCGAGCGCGGTGACCGCCGCGCCCTCCTCCGGACGGTCCTTACGCAGCACCGGAACAACCACGGCCTCACCTGGTGCCGACTCCCGGACCAGGGCCGACAGCACACCATCCGGCCCCAGCTCCAGGAACGACCCCACCCCGGCATCCGACAACGCCCGAACACCATCGGCGAACCGCACGGTCTCCCGCACATGCCGCACCCAATACTCCGGCGAACACAACTCACCCGCCCCGGCGAGAGCACCAGTCAGATTCGACACCACCGGAACCACCGGCTCACCGAACTCCAACCCAGCCACCACAGCACGGAAATCATCCAGCATCGAATCCATCAACGGCGAATGGAACGCGTGACTGACCGCGAGCCTGCTCGTACGCCGTCCGCCGACCTCGAACCGCCCCGCAACCTCCAACACCGCAACCTCAGCACCGGAGACCACCAACGAAGAGGGCCCGTTCACCGCCGCGACCGACACCCGATCGGACAACAACGGCCGGACCTCGTCCTCGGTCGCCTCGACAGCCACCATCGCCCCACCAGCCGGCAGCGCCTGCATCAACCGACCCCGCGCCGACACCAGCCGACAGGCATCCTCCAACGACAGCACACCCGCCACGTGCGCGGCCGCCACCTCACCGATCGAATGGCCCGCCACGAAGTCCGGCCGCACCCCGAAGGACTCCACCAGCCGGAACAACGCCACCTCAACCGCGAACAGCGCAGGCTGAGCCCACCCAGTACTGTTCAGCGCCTCCGCATCCTCACCCCACATCACCTCACGCACCGAGTCGCCAAGGTGCGCGAGTACGGCATCCAGTGCGTTCGCGAACACCGGGAACCGGCCATACAACTCCCGGCCCATACCCAACCGCTGCGCACCCTGCCCGGAGAACACCACAGCCAACGAACCCTGACCCACCACACCCCGAGCAGCCTCGACCACACCCTCCTCAGAGGCCAGCAACACCGCCCGACGCTCAAACACCGACCGCCCGACAGCCAGCGAGAAACCCACATCCAGCGGAGAACGGACCCCCTCGTCATCGGCAAAGGACCTCAGCTGGTCCACCTGCGCGTCCAGCGCGGCCTCGGTCTTCGCCGACACCACCCACGGCACGATCCCGACCCGAGTTGCCTCAGCCTCGCCCTCGGCCTCGGTCCGCTCGGGGACCCCCGCAGGCTCTGAAGGCTGCTCCAGGATCACATGCGCATTGGTGCCACTGATCCCGAACGAAGACACACCCGCCCGACGCGGACGACCCACCTCCGGCCAAGCAGTATTGTCCACCACCAGCTCGACATCCCCAGCCGTCCAGTCCACATGCGACGACGGAGCATCCACGTGCAGCGTGCGCGGCAGCACCCCGTGCCGCATCGCCATCACTGTCTTGATCACACCCGCGACACCCGCCGCGGCCTGCGTGTGACCAATATTCGACTTCACCGACCCCAGCAACAACGCACGTTCCCGGTCCTGGCCATAGGTGGCCAGCAGGGCCTGCGCCTCGATCGGGTCACCCAGCGTCGTCCCGGTCCCGTGCGCCTCCACCACATCCACGTCCACCGCGGACAGACCACCACTGGCCAACGCCTGCCGGATCACCCGCTGCTGGGAAGGACCATTCGGCGCAGTCAACCCATTGGAGGCGCCATCCTGATTCACCGCACTACCCCGCACCACCGC
>NZ_JBEYAL010000110.1:0-3200 GCF_040631655.1 Streptomyces sp. NPDC019937 | reverse complement strand
GGGCCGTTCGGCGCGCTCAGACCGTTCGAGGCACCGTCCTGGTTCACCGCCGAGGACCGCACCACCGCGAGGATGTCGTGCCCGTTGCGCACCGCATCGGACTGCCGCTCGACCACCAGCATGCCGACGCCCTCGGACCAGCTGGTCCCGTTGGCGGCCTCGGCGAACGGCTTGCACCGTCCGTCGGGCGCCAGTCCGCCCTGGATGCTGAACCCCGCGAAGCTCACGGAGGTCGCCATCACGGTGACGCCACCGGCCAGCGCCAGCGAGCACTCCCCGGCACGCAGTGCCTGCGCGGCGAGGTGCAAGGACACCAGCGACGACGAGCACGCCGTGTCGACGGTGGACGCCGGTCCTTCCAGGCCGAATACGTAGGACAGCCGGCCGGAGAGCACACTCGCCGCCAGCCCGGTGCCGATGTGGCCGCCGAGGTCTTCCCGCGCGCGGGTCGCCAGGTGCACGTAATCCTGGCCGTTGGTGCCCACGAACACCCCGGTCCGGCTGGAGCGCAGGCCCTCCGGGTCGATGCCCGCCCGCTCGATCGCCTCCCAGGACACTTCGAGCAGCAGACGCTGCTGCGGGTCCATGGCCAGCGCCTCACGCGGGCTGATCCCGAAGAAGCCCGGATCGAAGTCGGCCGCGTCGTAGAGAAAACCGCCCTCGGAGGTCGCGCTGGAGCCGGGCTGATTCCCGGCGAGGGTCTCCAGGTCCCAGCCGCGATCGGTGGGAAACCCGGCGATGCCGTCCCGGCCGGAGGCGACGAGGTCCCAGAACTCCTCCGGGGTACGCACCTGGCCGGGGAACCGGCAGGCCATGCCGACGATCACCACCGGGTCGTTGGCGGGGCCGGGCGAAACCGGGGTGAGGACCGGCGCATCGGCCTGCTCCCCCCGCCCCAGCAGCTCGGCGACGAGGTGTTCGGCCAGCACCCGTGGCCTCGGGTAGTCGAAGAGCAGACTCGCGGGCAGTGCCAGGCCGGTGGCATGGGCCAGTTGGTTGCGCAGTTCCATCGAGGTCAGCGAGTCGAACCCGTGGTCCTGGAACGCCCGGTCCGCGCCGATGGCCTCCGGGTCGGCGTGTCCGAGCACGGCGGCGGCATGGGTCCGTACGACGTCCAGCAGCACCGTCCCCCGCTCGGCCGCCGGGGCGGCGAGCAGGCGCTCACGCAGCTTCGACACCGTGGACTCGCCGTCGCGCCGGGCTTTCCGCACCGCCCGTGCGGCCGCGCGGGCGCCGGGCAGTCCGGTCAACGCGGCACTGGTGCGGAGGCTGAGCAAGGCCTTCAGCAACTGCGGCTGCCGGAGGTCGGCGACGACCGCGGTCGCGTCCGGTTCGGCCACCAGCTCGGCCATCGCCTCCATCGCGAGCCGTGGATCGAGCACGGTCGATCCGGCCGCCTCCGGCGCTCCGACCCCTCGCCAGGCGCCCCAGGCGATCGATGTCGCCGGGAGTCCCTGTGCTCGGCGGCGCTCGGCGAGCGCGTCCAGCACCGCGTTCCCGGCGGCGTAGTCCGCCCGGCCAGGGCTGCCGACGGCGGCGGCCACCGAGGAGAACAGCGCGAACACCGACAGGTCGAGATCGCGGGTCAGCTCGTCCAGCAGCAGGGCGGGCTCGACCTTGGCCCGGAACACGTCCTCGAACCGCCGCGCGGGCAGACCGTCGAGCGCGGTGGGCTCTTCCAGGTGACCGGCCGCGTGCACGACACCGGTCAGCGGGAACTTCGGCCCGATCGCCGCCAGCGCCGCTTCCAGTTCGGCCCGGTCCGTCGCGTCGCAGGCCACGATCGTGACCCGCGTGCCGAGCGCGGTCAGTTCGGCCTCCAGCTCCGCCGCACCGGGCGCGTCCGGCCCCCGACGGGCGAGCAGCAGCAGGTGTTCCGCGCCGTGTCCGGCCAGCCAGCGCGCCATGTGCGCGCCCACCGTTCCGGTGCCCTCGGTGATCAGCACCGTGCCGGTCGGCTGCCACCGCCGTGCCGCGTCCCCTGCGGGCGCGGGCACCAGACGCCGGCCGAACACCCCTGAGGCCCGCACCGCGACCTGGTCTTCGTCACCGGCCCCGGGAAGTGCTCCCGCGAGCACGCCGATCAGCCGCCGCGCGACGTCCGCGTTCAGCACGTCCGCGCTCGGTGCCTCAGCGCTCGGTACGTCGACCAGGCCGCCCCAGCGGTTCGGGTGCTCCAGTGCCGCGACCCGGCCGAGTCCCCAGAACGCGGCCTGTCCCGGATCGATCGCCGGGCCGCCGGGATCCGCGGACACCGCACCGCGGGTCACCGCCCACACGGGCGCCGCGATATCCGCGTCACCCAGGGCCCGTAGCAGCGCCACCGTGTCCGCGAGGCCGTCCGGCGACGCGGCGAGGAGGGATACCACTCCTGCGAACTCGGTTCCGTCGGCGGTGAGTTCGGCCAACCGCGCGGTGAGCACCGTACGGTCGGCATCCGCCGGTACGAAGCGGGTCACGGCTGGTCCCAGCGCGTCCACGACGTCCCGCGCCCAGCCGTCACCCTCGGCGGGGAGCACCGCCAGCCATGTGCCCGGCAGTACGGCCGGGAAGGAATCCTCCAGGGGCCGCCACTTCTCCCGGTAGCGCCAGGAGTCGACCGTCGACCTCGTCCGCCGCCGACCGCGCCAGGACGACAGCGCGGGCACGATGGCGCCGAGGGTGTCGGGGTCCACATCGAGGCTCGACGCGAGGGAATCCAGGTCCTCCCGCTCCACCGCCGACCAGAACTCCGCGTCGATGCCGTCGCCCGCGGCCACGGTCACGGGTTCGGCCGCCTCCGGCCAGAACCGTTCGCGCTGGAACGCGTACGTCGGCAGGTCGGTCCGGCGCGCCCCGGTCCCGGCGAAGAAGGCCGGCCAGTCCACGTCCACCCCGGTCACGTGCAGGCGCGCGAGGGCGGTCAGGGCTGCGGTCTCCTCGTCCCGGTCCTTGCGCAGGACCGGGACGACCGTGGCCTCGTCGGCCACCGACTCGCGGATCACCGGCGAGAGCACACCGTCCGGGCCCAGTTCCAGGAACGCCGCCGCGCCCGCGCCGGACAGCGTCCGCATCCCGTCGGCGAACCGTACGGTCTCGCGGACGTGGCGTACCCAGTACTCCGGTGAGCACAGTTCGCCGGCCGTCGCGAGCACACCGGTCAGGTTCGACACCACCGGCATCGTGGGCTCGTGGAAGGTGAGTTCCCCGACCACCGTACG
>NZ_JBEYAL010000109.1:0-3399 GCF_040631655.1 Streptomyces sp. NPDC019937 | reverse complement strand
CCCCGCCTCGTGCAGGAAACCGCCCTCACGCATGTACGACGTACCGGCCCGGTCCGGATCCGGATCGTACAGGCGCCCCAAGTCCCACCCGCGGTTCTGCGGCAGTCCGGAGACAACGTCCTCACCAGCGGTGAGCACATCCCACAGATCCTCCGGGGAAGCGACGCCTCCCGGAAAACGGCATGCCATTCCCACGATCGCGATCGGCTCGTCGATCGCGCGCTTCTCCATGACGGGCACGGCACCGTGGTCACCATCGTCGTCGATCAGCCTGGAGCGCAGATGGCCGGCCAGCGCCGCGGGCCTCGCGTAGTCGAAGACGGCCGTCATGGGCAGTCTGAGGCCGGTGGCGGTGTTCAGCCGGTTGCGCAGTTCGACCGAGGTCAGCGAGTCGAATCCGAGATCCTTGAACGCTCGGTCCGGAGCCACCGCCTCGGCGCCGGAATGTCCGAGGACGACGGCGGCCTGCTCCCTCACGAGCTGCACCAGAAGGCGTTCCTGCTCGACCGCGGTGAGGCCCGCGAGACGCACGGCAAGCTCGAGTTCGGCACCGTCCGGCACGACGTCGCCGGGGCCTGAGCCGGACTCCAGCATGCGGCGTACCTCGGCTATCTCTCCGATCAAGGGCCGTGCCCGCAGCGCTGTGTACGCCAGGAAGAACCTGCTCCAGTCGATGTCGGCCACGGCCACTGCGGTTTCGTCATACGCCAGCGTGTGATCGAGCGCAGCGATGGCCGCCGCAGGTTCCATGGCGAGTACACCGTGCCGCTGGAGCCGTTCGCCCACCGACCCTTCGTGTGCCATGCCGGTGCCGCCGGACCACGGTCCCCAGGCGATGGAGGTCGCCACGAGCCCCTGGGCCCTGCGCCATTCCGCGAAGGCGTCCAAGAACGAGTTTCCCGGCGCGTAGTTGGCCTGCCCGGGAATTCCCAGGGTGGCGGAGATGGACGAGAACAGTACGAAGGCCGAGAGGTCGAGGTCCCGGGTCAGTTCGTGCAGGTTGACGGTGGCCGTGACTTTCGCCCGCAGGGCGTTGTTCATCTGCTCCGGTGTGAGCGCCGCCGTCGTGCCGTCGTCCAGAGCACCCGCGGCGTGGATGACGGCCGTCAGCTGCGCCGGATCCGTGCGCAGCGAGTCGAGGAGCGTCTCCAGTCCGTGCCGGTCCGCTGCATCGCACGCGACCAGGGTCACCCGGACACCTATGTCCGTGAGGCTGTCCCGAAGGGCAGCGGCCCCGGCTGCGTCCGCTCCGCGACGGCTGGTGAGCACCAGGTGCTCGGCGCCCTTGCCGGCCAGCCAGCGGGCGACGTGCGCGCCCAGCGCCCCGGTGCCTCCGGTCACCAGGACCGTGCCGCTGGGCGACCACTCGCGCCCGCCCGCCTGGCTCGACATACGGTGACCCGGTGTACGAACGAGGCGTCGGGCGAGGACGGAGGAGGCCCGTACGGCAAGCTGGTCCTCGTCCGCCAGGCCGCCCACGACATCGACCAGCCGTCGGCGCGCGTCCTCGTCCAGGTGTTGCGGGAGGTCGACCAACCCGCCCCAGATCTGCGGCTGTTCCAGGGCGACGACCCGTCCCAGTCCCCAGAGCAGCGCCTGCCTGGGGCGCTCGGGTGACTCACCGGGCAGTGCCGCTACGGCGCCTCGGGTCGCGAACCATACGGGCACCTCGGCCGCGGCGTCGGCCATCGCTTGCACGAGCGCCAGCGAAGTGGCCATGCCGACGGGCACGTCGGGGTGGTCGCCGTGCGGGGCTTCGTCGAGGGCCAGAAGGGAGAGCACCCCGGCGAGGTCGTTGTCGCCCAGCCCGTTCCGTAGAGCCTCGCCCAGCGCTTGCCGGTCGTGGTCCCGCTCATCGACCACCACTGACACGGCACGGGCGCCGCCTCGCTCCAGTGCGTCGATGGCGCCGACCACCAGTGAGTCATGGGTCAGACGTGCCGGAATCACCACGGCCCAGACACCGGACAGCCGTGCGGAAGTTCGTGTCGTATCGGGGCGCCACTCGACGTGGTAGCGCCAGTCCTCCAGCCGCTCGCGTTCCTGTTGCGCCGCCTTGTCGAGCAGCCAGTAGCGCTGCCGTTGGAAGGGATACGTGGGCAGGTCGACGATGCGGGGGCTCGCACCCTCGAAGGCACGGGACCAGTCAACCGGGACACCCTGGACGAAGGCTTCCGCAAGGGACGTGAGGAACCGATCCAGACCGCCCTCATCACGCCGCAGCGAACCCAGCGCCACAGCATCGGCATCCACCGTGTCGAGGGTCTGCTCGATACCGGGAACCAGGACGGGGTGCGGGCTGCACTCGACGAACGCGCCCATCCCGTGTGCGAGGAGCCCTTCGACGGCTTCTTGGAACCGGACGGTCTCCCGCAGGTTGGTGAACCAGTACCCGGCGTCCAGGGCGGTCGTGTCCAGCCAGTCCGCCGTCACCGTCGAGAAGAACGGCATACTGGAACGCTGCGGAGCGATGTCCGCCAACGCCTCCAGCAGCTCGTCGCGTAACTGATCCATCTGCGCGGAGTGGGAGGCATAGTCCACCGGGACACGGCGAGCCCGGACATCCTCCCGCTCGCAGCCGGCCAACAGCTCGTCCAGCGCCTGTGCGTCGCCCGAGACGACGGTCGAGGACGGGCCGTTGACCGCAGCCACGGATATTCGGCCGCTGTGGGGGGCGAGCAGGGTGCGGACGCGGTCGGCCGGGAGGCTGATGGAGACCATGCCGCCCCCACCAGCGATCCGGGCGATCGCCCGGCTCCGCAGGGCCACCACCCGCGCACCATCGGCAAGACTCAAGCCCCCGGCCACACAGGCCGCAGCGATCTCCCCCTGCGAATGCCCCACGACCGCGGCAGGCTCCACGCCGTAATGCCGCCAGGTCCGGGCCAGTGACACCATCACCGCCCACAACGCCGGCTGCACCACATCAACACGCCCAAGAGCGGCCTCGTCACCACCACGCAGCACCTCGACCAGCGACCAACCGGTCAACGGATCCAGCACCGCAGCGCACTCCGCCACCGCCTCCGCAAACACCGGGCACGCATCCAGCAGTCCGGCCCCCATCCCCACCCACTGCGATCCCTGACCAGGGAAGACGAACACCACACGACGACCCTCAGCCGGAGCCACACCCGACACCACACCCGGCACAACCCGACCCACCGCAAAACCGGCCAGCGACTCCGTCAGGAATGTGAGTTCGCTGCCGATCGCAACAGCCCGGTGCTCGAACACCGACCTGGTGGTCGCCAACGACCACCCCGCATCGGACGCACTTGCGCCCGACACCTGCGCAGCCAAGCGGGCCGCCTGCTCACGCAACGCCCCCGCATCCCGCCCGGAAACCACCCACGGCACCACCGACAGGCCTTCAGCCGAAGCCGCGCCCGTCTCCGG
>NZ_JBEYAL010000108.1:0-3550 GCF_040631655.1 Streptomyces sp. NPDC019937 | reverse complement strand
ACCGGGAACGACGACAGCCCGTCACCACCCGAAACCAACATCTCCCACAAATCCTCAGGAGAAGAAACCCCACCGGGAAACCGGCAGCCCATACCGACGATCGCGATCGGGTCTTCGACGTCGTCGGACGCATGAGCGCGGGCCTGCGGCGAGAGGGTGGTGTCCGGTCCGGGCGTCTCCCCCACCACCTGTTCGCGCAGGAACACTGCCAGCGCGGATGGGGTCGGGTGGTCGAAGACCAGGGTGGCGGGCAGCGGCAGGGCGGTGGCGTTGGTCAGCCGGTTGCGCAGGTCGACCGCTGTGAGGGAGTCGAAGCCGAGGTCCTTGAAGGCCCGGCCGGGGTCGATCGTCGCGGACGAGGAGTGCCCGAGCACGGTGGCGACCTGGGACTGGACCAGTGTCAGCAGCATCCGGTCCTGCTCGGCCGCCGAACGGCCGCGCAGCCGCCGTGCCAGCTCGCCGTCGTCCCCGGCTCCGAGATCGGCGGCGGGGGTACGCGCGGCGGCCACCTCGGGCAAATCACCGATCAAGGCGCTGGGGCGGGTGAACGTCATGGCGGCCGCGAAGCGTTCCCAGTCGACGTCGACCACGGCCTGGCACACCCGGCCGTCAGCGAGCACCTGCTGCAGGGCTGCGATGGCCCGATCCGGGTCCAGTACGCGTACGCCCAGACGGCGGAAGTGCTCCGCCACCACGCCGTCGGCGGCCATGCCACCGCCGCCCCACGGCCCCCAGGCCACCGACGTGGCTGCCAACCCCAGACCGCGCCGGTATTGCGCCAGAGCATCCACATACGCGTTGGCGGCGCCGTAGGCCGCCTGACCCGCATTCCCCACCACACCGGCGATGGACGAGAACAGGACGAAGGCGTCGAGGTCACGGTCGGCCGTCAGGTCGTGCAGATGGCGCGCCGCGTCCGCCTTCGCCGCCAGCACGCGCGCCAGCCGCTCCGGGGTCAGCCCCTCCACCACACCGTCATCGAGGATCCCGGCAGTATGAACGATTCCGGTCAGCGGTGCCTCTTCCGGGATACCGTCCAGCACCGCCCGTACGGCTTCGCGGTCGCCGACGTCACAGGCCGCGAACGCGACATCGGCGCCCAAGTCCGCCAGCTCGCGGCGCAGTTCCTCCGCGCCGGGTGCCTCGGCACCCCGACGGGACACCAGCAGCAGGCGCTCAGCACCACGAGCAGCCAGCCAGCGGGACACCAGCCCGCCCAGCGCACCCGTACCGCCGGTCACCAGCACCGTGCCGCGCGGCTCCCAGCCGTCTCCCCGCCCGGCACCGGCCCCGTCCCGTACCAGCCGGGCCGCGAACACGCCCGATGGCCGTACGGCCACCTGATCCTCGCCACCGGACGCCGCGAGCACGGACACCAGCCGCGTCAAGCTGTCCTCGTCGGCGTCCTCCGGCACATCGACCAGACCGCCCCACCGCTCCGGCTGCTCCAACGCCACCGTCCGGCCCAGGCCCCACAACTGAGCTCCCACGGGATTCAGCAGCCGCTCGCCCGAAGCCACCGACACCGCCGAACGGGTCACACACCACACACGCGCCACGATGCCGGAATCCCCCAGCGCCTGCACCAAGGTCAACGTCGTGGCGGTCGAGTCCGCCAAGGACACGACCCCCATCACCGTCTCGGTGTCCTCGGCCCGGATCTTCGCGGCCAGGGACTCGCGCGTATCGTCGGCGGCCACCGGCACGACGGTCGTCCGAGCGCCGGCGATGCGCAGCGTCCGCACGCACTGGTCCGCGAAGTCGTCGTCCGCCCGGTTCGGGACGGCCACCAGCCACACGCCCCGCAGCCGGTTCGTCGCCGCCACGGTCACGGGCTTCCACTGCACCCGGTACCGCCAGCCCGAGAGCAGCGACTCCTCGCGGTGCCGCAGCCGCCAGTCCGAGAGCACCGGCAGTACGGTGTCCAACGGCGCGGTCGGGCCCACCCCCAACTGCCCGGCCAGGGACTCCGCATCGCCCTGCTCGACCAGGTCCCAGAACCGCTGCTCGGTTCTGCCGGACTCCGCGGCCGCTTCCGCCGGAAGCTCTCGGTCCGGCAGCCAGTACCGCTGCCGCTGGAAGGCGTACGTCGGCAGATCCACCCGCTCGGCCCCGGTCCCGGCGAACACCGCCGCCCAATCGACCTTGGCCCCGCGTACGAACAGCTCAGCCACCGCCGCCATCAACGTCTCGGGCTCGGCGCGGTCCTTCCGTAGCGCCGACACCGCCACATCGGTGTCCACCTCGGACTGGGCCAGCCCGGTGAGCACCGGATCGGGGCCGAGCTCCAGCAGCCGGGACGCGCCCTGTTCGGCGGTCGCGGTCGTCAGCGCGGCGTGGAAGCGCACCGGCCGGTGCACCTGGCGGACCCAGTACTCCGGGGTCGCCCAATCCTCCGCGGTCACCGGCTCGCCGGTGACCGTGCTGATCGCGCGCGTATGGGGATCGTGGTAGGTGATCCCGGCGGCAACCTGGGCGAACTCGTCGAGCATCGGCCGCATCAGGGGTGAGTGGAACGCGTGACTCACCCGCAGCCGGGAGACGCGGCGGCCTCGGCCGCGCGCGATGTCCATCGCTTGCTCCACGATGTCCTCGGCACCGGAGATCACGGTCGCGGAGGGGCCGTTGACGGCGGCGATCGCGGCCTGGTCACCTCCGGGCAGGCCCTTCAGGATCTCCAGCACGTCGGTCTCGGTGGCCTGGATCGCGGCCATCGCGCCCCCGCCGGGCAGGGCCTGCATCAAACGGGCCCGGGCGGCGACCAGCCGCGCGGCGTCGGCCGACTCGAACACCCCGGCCGCGTAGGCGGCGGCGAACTCACCGATCGAGTGGCCGAACAGCAGGTCCGGCCGCATACCCCACGAGCGCAGCAGCTCCACGAGCGCGACCTGCACCGCGAACAGGGCGGGCTGGGCATAGCCGGTACGGTCCAGCAGGTCCGCCTCGGCGGAGCCCTCGGCCGCGAACAGTACGTCGCGCAGTGGGACGTCGAACCCGGCGGCGCCCTCCAGCTCGGCGTTCAGGTGGCCGCACACCTCGTCCAGGGCCCCAGCGAACGCCGGGAACCGGTCGTAGAGTTCCCGGCCCATGCCGATGCGCTGGCTGCCCTGCCCGGTGAACATCCACGCCGTGCGGCCCTTGCTGACCGCTCCGGTCACCACGAAGGTGTCCGGGTCGGCCGCCTCGGTCTCGTCGGCCTCGGCGGACAGCACGGTCCCGTCGGACAGGCGAATCGTGCCGGTGTGCAGGGCCGCGCCGTCGGTGCCGAGTACCACGGCGCGGTGTTCGAGGGCCGCGCGGGTCGTCGCCAGCGAGAAGCCCACGTCGACCGGGGATCGATCCTGCGGCCCCCGCTCGTCGAGAAGAGCCGCGAGGCGGCCGGCCTGTGCCCGCACCGCGTTCGGGGTACGTCCGGACAGCACCCACGGAACCACCGGCAACTCCGGCCCTGCCGGCGGCCGCTCCTCCGCCACCGGCTCCGTCTCGGGGGCTTCCTCAACGATGACGTGGGCGTTGGTCCCGCTGATACCGAACGACGACACACCCGCCC
>NZ_JBEYAL010000107.1:0-3871 GCF_040631655.1 Streptomyces sp. NPDC019937 | reverse complement strand
CTACTGGGCCCAACACATCCGCCAACCCGTCCACTTCCACCCCGCCATCACCCACACCGCACCCCACACCCACACCTACCTCGAACTCGGACCCGACCCCACCCTCACCACCGCCACCCAACACACCCTCCACCACCACAACCACCCCGCCCCACTCCTCACCACCACCCTCACCCACAAACAACCCGACACCCAAGCCTTCGCCAACGCCCTCGCACGACTCCACACCACTGGGGCCGACGTCGACTGGGCACCCTGGTTCCCCGCCAGCCCGGCACCACGGCTTGTCGCGTTGCCGACGTACGCCTTCCAGCACCAGCGGTTCTGGCTCGCTCCGCCTGATGCCCGTAACAGCGGCGCCGGTGTGGGGGCGGACCCGGCCGAGGCACAGCTGTGGCACGCCATCGAAGAGCTGGACGTCGACGCCCTCACCAGCACCCTCCAGTTGGAGAAGAACAGCCCCGGCATCGACGCGCTCCTGCCCGCGCTCCCGGTCCTCTCGGCCTGGCGGCGTCAGCATCGCGAGCAGGCTGTCATCGACTCCTGGCGTTACCGGACCACCTGGCAGCAGCTGCCCGACTCCCCCACGGCGGCCCTGAGCGGTCCCTGGCTGGTGGTTGTCCCCGTCGGTCAGGAGGACCACTCCGCGGTCCAGACCGTCGTGCAGGCGCTTCAGGCCCATGGAGCCACGGCGTCCATCCATGCGCTCCCTACGGAGGACTCACGTCGCGATGTCCTCACCGAGCGGCTGACGCAGCTCGCCGAAAACACTCCGATCTCGGGTGTGCTGAGCCTGCTCGCCCTCGACACTGCGGCCCACACCGAACACTCCGCCGTCCCTACCGGACTCATCGGTACGGTCACACTGCTCCAGGCGCTCGGCGACACCGACATCACCGCTCCCCTGTGGTGTCTCACGCAGGGCGCGGTCGCCGCCGGCCGTACGGATCCACTCCCCCACCCGGCCCAGGCCCAGGTCTGGGGGCTGGGCCGGGTAGCCGCTCTCGAACACCCACAACGTTGGGGTGGGCTCATCGATCTACCCACCACCGTGACCCACCACACCGCCGGCCGGCTCGCCGCCCTGCTGGTCCCGGGACAACCTGAGGACCAGGTCGCGATCCGCACCACCGGCATCTACGCCCGCCGCCTCGGCCACGCCGCTCCCGGACCGTTCGCGAACCCGGCGCCGTGGCAGCCGACGGGTACGACGCTGATCACCGGCGGCACCGGCGGGCTCGGCGCCCACATCGCACGCTGGCTCGCCCATGAGGGCGCACCGCATCTCCACCTCATCAGCCGGTCCGGCCCCGACGCCCCCGGCGCCGACCAGCTCAGCGAAGAACTCACCGCGCAGGGTGCCTCGGTCACCATCTCCGCGTGCGACGTCTCGAACCGGGACGCGTTGCAACACCTCATCGACTACATCCCCGCCGAACACCCACTGACCACCGTCATCCACGCCGCCGGAACCATGGATCTCGGCCCGATCGCCGAGCTGGCGCCCGAGCGGCTGCAGTACGTGCTGCACTCCAAGGCGCTGGCCGCCACCCATCTGCACGAGATCACCCGGGACCTCGGTCTCGACACCTTCGTACTCTTCTCGTCGAACGCCGCGACCTGGGGCAGCGGGCAGCAGGCCGCCTACGCCGCGGCGAACGCCTACCTCGACGCCCTCGCCGAACACCGCCGTGCCCAGGGGCTCCCCGCCACCAGCATCGCCTGGGGACCCTGGAGCGAGGCGGGCATGGCCGCCGACGAGAACACGCTCTCTCACCTCAGGCGGCGCGGCCTCTCTCCGCTGACCATCGATCTCGCCATCAAGTCCCTGCACCGCGCCCTGACGTACGACGACACCACTGTCACGGTGGCCGATGTCGATTGGGAGAGGTTCTGCAGCGCCTTCACGGCACAGCGCCCGAGCCCGTTCCTCACCCCGGTGATGGCCCCCGCCGTCGAGCACACCACCTCCATCACTTCCGCCGCCGCGGCCACTCCGCTGAGGAAGCAGCTCACCGCCGCCACGGCGGACCAACAGCAGCAGCTCCTGGTGCGCCACATCCAGACCCTCGCCGCCACCATCCTCGGCCATCCCGGCCTCGAGGCGGTCACGCCCACACAGCCCTTCCAGGAACTCGGATTCGACTCGCTCACCGCCGTCGAACTGCGCAATCAGCTTGTCGCCACCACCGGTCTGGAACTCGCTCCCGCCCTCGTCTTCGACCACCCCACGCCGAGTGCGCTCGCCACGTACCTGCGCGCTGAACTTACCGGTCAGACGCCCGCTGTCAGCACCCATACACCCTCCATGGCCGTTGATGACGAACCCATCGCGATCATCGGCATGGCCTGCCGCTACCCCGGCGGGGTGCGCTCCCCGGAGGAGCTGTGGACGTTGGTCGCCGAGGGCCGGGACGCCGTCGCGGCGATGCCCACCGACCGGCACTGGGACCTGGACACGCTCTTCCACCCCGATCCGGAGCGTCTGGGCACCAGCTACGCGCGGGAGGGCGGTTTCCTGTACGACGCGGCCGCGTTCGATGCGGCGTTCTTCGGCATCAGCCCGCGCGAAGCACTCGCCATGGACCCCCAGCAGCGGCTGCTCCTCGAAACCGCATGGGAGACCTTCGAAAGCGCCGGACTCGACCGTGACACGCTCAGCGGCAGTAACACCGGCGTCTTCGCGGGCGGCACGTACCAGGGCTATGGCGCGGTCGGAAGTTCCTCGGCCCAGGAGGTCGAGGGTTATCTCCTCGCGGGCGGCACCCCGAGCGTGATGTCCGGACGGGTGGCGTACACCTTCGGTCTGGAGGGACCGGCGGTGACGGTGGACACCGCGTGCTCGTCGTCGCTGGTCGCGATGCATCTGGCGGCTCAGGCGCTACGGCAGGGCGAATGCACTCTCGCCCTGGCCGGTGGGGTGACGGTGATGGCCACCCCGACCACCTTCATCGAGTTCTCCCGCCAGCGCGGACTGGCGGCCGACGGGCGCTGCAAGCCCTTCGCCTCCGCGGCCGACGGCACGGCCTGGGGTGAAGGAGCCGGCCTTCTGCTGCTGGAGCGGCTGTCGGACGCCCGGCGCAACGGCCACCGCGTACTGGCGGTCGTGCGGGGCTCAGCGGTCAACCAGGACGGCACAAGCAACGGACTGACGGCACCGAACGGGCCCTCCCAGCAGCGGGTCATCGGCCAGGCCCTCGCCAACGCCCGGCTGTCGCCCGCCGAGGTCGACGTGGTGGAGGGGCATGGCACCGGGACCACCCTCGGCGACCCGATCGAGGCCCAGGCGCTGCTGGCCACGTACGGACAGGACCGGCCGGAGGATCGCCCCCTGTGGCTCGGCTCCATCAAGTCCAACATCGGCCACACCCAGGCGGCTGCCGGTGTGGCCGGTGTGATCAAGATGGTGATGGCGATGCGGCACGGGCTGCTGCCCGCCTCGCTGCACATCGACGAGCCGAGTCCGAACGTGGACTGGACGGCTGGTGACGTACGGCTGCTGACCGAGCCCGTCCCCTGGCCGCAGGCCGAATGGCCACGCCGCGCGGGTGTGTCCTCCTTCGGCATCAGCGGCACCAATGCTCACGTGATCGTGGAGCAGGCCCCGGACGCGCCGCAGGCCACACCCCGGGGCGCGGAGGCCGGCGGGGTCGTGCCGTGGGTGGTGTCGGCGAGGAGTACGGAGGCACTGCGCGGCCAGGCGGCGGCACTGCTCGGCCGGGTGACGGCGGACGACGACGCGTCGTCGGTCGAGGTGGGCTGGTCACTGCTGAAGGCCCGCTCGCTGTTCGACCACCGAGCTGTCGTGATCGGGGAAGACCGCGAGGAACTGATGGCGGGCTTGCAGGCCCTGGCGAGCGGGGCGCCGCAT
>NZ_JBEYAL010000106.1:0-3893 GCF_040631655.1 Streptomyces sp. NPDC019937 | reverse complement strand
GCGGGTTGCGAGGCTCCCCCAGCTACCGCTGGGAGGTGCCCCCTGCACCAGACGCCGCTCGCTGATCCGGCCTGATCCACACGACACCCCCTAGTGCCGCGTCAGCCAAGGTTCACCCCGCTCGTCGGCCTGGCACGGCCATCTGCGGCGTTGCCGGATCGACCGAGTAGGCCCGCCCCCAGACTCCGTCCGGGAGGTGCCCCCGCGAGGCCGATCCGGCGCCTTGCGTCCGACCGCACCAAGACGCCTCGCCACCGGGCACACCTTGACTGACGCGGCACTAGTTCTTCTGGGCCTGCATCCGGGCCACGAAGGCGGCGGCCTGCGAGCGGCGCTCCATGCCGAGCTTGGACAGCAGGCTGGAGACATAGTTCTTGATGGTCTTCTCGGCGAGGTGCAGCCGCTCGCCGATCACCCGGTTGGTCAGCCCCTCCCCGATCAGGATCAGGATCCGGCGCTCCTGCTCGGTGAGGGCGGCGAGCCGGTCGTCGGGCTTGGTGCCGCCGCCGCGCAGCCGCTCCAGCACCCGGGCGGTGGCCGCCGGGTCGAGCAGCGAACGGCCCGCGGCCACGTCCCGGACGGCGGCGAGCAGTTCGCTGCCGCGGATGTCCTTGAGCACATAGCCGGACGCGCCCGCCATGATCGCGTCGAACAGGGCCTCGTCGTCGGCGAAGGAGGTGAGCATCATGCAGCGGATGGCCTCATCGCGCGAGCGGATCTCCCGGCAGACCTCGACGCCGCTGCGGTCGGGCAGCCGGATGTCGAGCACGGCGACGTCGGGGCGGGTCGCGAGAATCCGGGCGAGGGCGTCGGCCGCGGTGCCCGCCTCGCCGACCACCTCCATGTCCGGCTCGGCGGCCAGCAGCTCGCGCACGCCTCGTCGTACGACTTCATGGTCGTCGAGTAGGAAAATCCTGATTTTTCCTTCTTCGCGCACGGCTCCAGTCTCACATACCAAGTCTTCCCGTGCCTTTGTCCAGCGGGATAACGTGCGATGGACCGACGGTCGGCGAGGCTGTGACCAGTGGATGTTCACCCAAGCGCGCGATTTACTTGGAAATCCAAGCAAAATTGCAGGTCAGGTGGGGTTTCGCAGAGATGCGGAGCACTGGGTAACGTGCCTTGTGCGGGGCCGACCGCCGGGAACCTGTCACGCCCGGACGGACGTTTCGTCGCACCCACCCCGTGCGTCGTCGTCGGACGGGCGAGCCGCAACTGGCCGCCGGCGGATCCCGGAGGCCGGACAGACGGAGGAGCACACGTGACCGTGGAGAGCACTGCCGCGCGCAAGCCGCGCCGCAGCGGAGCCAAGCGCAGCACCAGCGCGCGGAGCACGAAGAAGCAGTCGGCGGAGCCGGAACTCGTACAGCTGCTGACCCCGGAGGGCGAGCGCGTCGAGCACCCCGAGTACGCGATCGACCTGACCCCCGACGAGCTGCGCGGCCTGTACCGGGACATGGTGCTGACGCGGCGCTTCGACGCCGAGGCCACCACCCTCCAGCGCCAGGGCGAACTGGGCCTGTGGGCCTCGCTGCTCGGCCAGGAGGCCGCGCAGATCGGCTCCGGCCGGGCGCTGCGCGACGACGACTACGTCTTTCCGACCTACCGTGAGCACGGCGTCGCCTGGTGCCGTGGGGTCGACCCGACCAATCTGCTGGGCATGTTCCGTGGGGTGAACCACGGCGGCTGGGATCCCAACAGCAACAACTTCCACCTGTACACCATCGTCATCGGCGCGCAGACGCTGCACGCCACCGGCTACGCGATGGGCGTGGCGAAGGACGGCGCGGACTCCGCCGTGCTGGCCTACTTCGGCGACGGCGCCTCCAGCCAGGGCGACGTGGCCGAGTCGTTCACCTACTCCGCGGTCTACAACGCCCCGGTCGTCTTCTTCTGCCAGAACAACCAGTGGGCCATCTCCGAGCCCACCGAGAAGCAGACCCGGGTGCCGCTCTACCAGCGCGCGCAAGGCTACGGCTTCCCGGGCGTGCGGGTGGACGGCAACGACGTGCTGGCCTGTCTCGCCGTCACCAAGGCGGCGCTGGAGCGGGCCCGCACCGGCCAGGGGCCGATGCTGGTCGAGGCGTTCACCTACCGCATGGGCGCCCACACCACCTCCGACGACCCGACGCGCTACCGCCCGTCGGAGGAGCGCGAGCTGTGGGAGACCAAGGATCCGATCCTGCGGCTGCGCACCCTCCTCAGCAACGAGAACCTCGCGGACGACGCGTTCTTCGACGGTCTGGAGGAGGAGGCCGACGCGCTCGCCAAGCGGGTGCGGGAGGCGGTCCGGGCCATGCCCGACCCCGACCACATGGCGCTGTTCGAGCACACCTACGCCGACGGCCACGCCCTCGTGGACGAGGAGCGGGCCCAGTTCGCGGCGTACCAGGCTTCGTTCGTCACCGCCGAGGAAGGCATCTGAGATGGCCGCTGAGAAGATGTCGCTCTCCAAGGCGATCAACGCGTCGCTGCGCACGGCCCTCGACAGCGACCCCAAGGTCCTGATCATGGGAGAGGACGTCGGCAAGCTCGGCGGCGTCTTCCGCGTCACCGACGGGCTGCAGAAGGACTTCGGCGAGGATCGGGTCATCGACACCCCGCTGGCGGAGTCCGGCATCGTCGGCACCGCGATCGGGCTGGCGCTGCGCGGCTACCGGCCGGTGGTGGAGATCCAGTTCGACGGTTTCGTCTTCCCCGCGTACGACCAGATCGTCACGCAGCTCGCCAAGATGCACGCGCGGTCGCTCGGCAAGGTCAAGATGCCGGTCGTCGTCCGCATCCCGTACGGCGGCGGCATCGGCGCGGTCGAGCACCACAGCGAGTCCCCCGAGGCGCTGTTCGCGCACGTCGCCGGGTTGAAGGTGATCTCGCCTTCCAACGCGTCCGACGCCTACTGGATGCTCCAGCAGGCCATCGGCAGCGACGACCCGGTGATCTACTTCGAGCCCAAGCGCCGCTACCACGACAAGGGCGAGGTCGACACCTCGGCGATCCCCGGCCCCCTGCACGCCGCGCGGGTGGCGCGGCCCGGCACCGACCTCACCCTCGCGGCCTACGGCCCGATGGTGAAGGTCGCGCTGGACGCCGCCGCGGCCGCCGCCGAGGAGGGCAAGTCGCTGGAGGTCGTGGATCTGCGGTCGATGTCGCCGATCGACTTCGACACGGTCCAGCGGTCCGTCGAGCGGACCGGCAGGCTGGTCGTGGTGCATGAGGCACCGGTCTTCCTGGGGACCGGTGCGGAGATCGCCGCGCGCATCACCGAGCGGTGTTTCTACCACCTCCAGGCCCCGGTGCTGCGGGTCGGCGGCTATCACGCGCCGTACCCGCCCTCGCGGCTGGAGGACGAGTACCTGCCCGACCTGGACCGGGTGCTCGACGCCGTAGACCGTGCGTTGGCGTACTGAAGGGCTTGAGGAGATCGTGACGATGACCGCAGTCGAGCAGCGCTTCCGTGAGTTCAAGATGCCCGACGTGGGCGAGGGACTGACCGAGGCGGAGATCCTCAAGTGGCTGGTGGCGCCGGGCGACACCGTGACCGACGGTCAGGTGGTCTGCGAGGTCGAGACCGCCAAGGCCGCGGTGGAGCTGCCCATCCCGTTCACCGGGGTGGTGCACGAGCTGCGCTTCGGCGAGGGCACCACCGTGGACGTGGGCACGGCGATCATCTCGGTGGACACCGACCCGGGCGCCGGAGCCGTGCCCGAGGCCGCCGCCGCGCCGGAACCCGCCGCCGAGGCCCCGGCCGAGGCCGCCGAGCCGGAGGGGCGCCAGGCCAACCTGGTCGGCTACGGCGCCGCGCCCTCCTCCACCAAGCGCCGCCCGCGCAAGGCCCGGCCGGGCATGCGAAGGGGGAGGTGGTGCTCATGAGTTCCGTACGCTCCCTTTCAGGA
>NZ_JBEYAL010000105.1:0-4079 GCF_040631655.1 Streptomyces sp. NPDC019937 | reverse complement strand
GCCATGGTGCCGCCGGTGGGGAGTTGGCCCATGAGGGTGGCGCGTGCGGCTACGAGGTGGCAGGCGTCGGGGAGGTCGAAGACGCCGGCGATGTGTGCGGCGGCAACCTCGCCGATGGAGTGGCCGATGACGGCGTCCGGATAGATGTTCATGGAGGCGAGGAGCCGGGCGAGGGCGATGTGGAGGGCGAAGAGTCCGGCTTGGGCGTAGGTGGTGTGGTCCAGCAGCTGTGCCTGTTCGGGGTCCTGGCTGAAGACGACGTTGCGTAGCGGATGCTCCAGGTGAGGGTCCAGGAGTGTGCAGACCTCGTCGAAGGCTTCGGCGAAGACCGGGAATCGGTCATACAGCGCCGCACCCATGCCGGGACGCTGGGTGCCCTGACCGCTGAACAAGAACACCGTCTGACCCGAAGTACTCGCCGGCCCTCCGGGATGTACGACGGCTGGGTGCGCCGCACCGGTGGCCAGGGCCTGCAAGCCCGCCGTCAGTTCTTCGTGGCTTTCGCCGACGATGACGGCTCGGTGGTCGAAGAGTGAGCGGGTCTTCAGCAGTGACCAGCCCACCTCCACCGGCGATACGTCGTCCACAACGCTGACGTGCTCGGCCAGAGCCGCCGCCTGCCCGCGAAGCGCCTCTGCGCTGTGCGCGGACACCAGCCACGGAACGGCACCGCCGGCGGTGGGAACCGGCGCTCCCGCGTGGGGGGCTTGCTCCAGGATCAGGTGCGCGTTCGTACCCGAGATGCCGAACGACGACACGCCCGCCCGGCGTGGCTCTTCTCCCTCCGGCCAGGGGACCGGCTCGGTGAGCAGCCGTACGTCGCCTTCGGACCAGTTCACGTTGGGCGTCGGCTGGTCGATGTGCAGCGAGGCGGGCAGCAGCCCGTGCCGCATTGCCATCACCATCTTGATCACACCGGCCACACCGGCAGCCGCCTGGGTGTGGCCGATGTTGGACTTGATGGAGCCGAGCCACAGGGGGCGATCGTCCGGCCGGTCCTGTCCGTACGTGGCGAGCAGCGCCTGGGCCTCGATCGGGTCGCCGAGGGTGGTCCCGGTGCCATGTGCCTCGACCGCGTCCACCTCGGACGGGGTCAGCCGGGCGTTGGCGAGGGCCTGGCCGATGACCCGCTGCTGGGAGGGCCCGTTCGGTGCCGTCAGTCCGTTGCTCGTGCCGTCCTGGTTGACGGCCGAGCCCCGTACGAGTGCCAGTACGCGGTGGCCGTTGCGCCGGGCGTCCGACAGCCGTTCCAGCAGGACGAGGCCCACACCCTCGCCCCACACCATGCCGTCGGCGGCCGCGGCGAACGGCTTGCACCGGGCATCGGGGGCCAGGCCGCGCTGGCGGGAGAACTCGATGAACGCGCCCGGGGTGGCCATCACCGTCACCCCACCGGCCAGGGCGAGGGTGCATTCGCCCTGCCGTAGCGCCTGGGCGGCCAGATGCATGGCCACGAGCGACGACGAACAGGCTGTGTCGACCGTGACCGCGGGCCCTTCCAAGCCGAACGAATACGCCACCCGGCCGGACACGACGCTGCCGATGTTTCCCGTGGCGACGTAGCCCTCGACATCGCTTGCCGTATCGCCGGTGAGCGACAGATAGTCCTGGGAAGTGACTCCGGCGAATACCCCGGTGTTGCTGCCGCTCAGTGCGTCGCGGTCGAGTCCCGCGTTTTCGAAGGTCTCCCATGCGGTTTCGAGGAGCAGTCGCTGCTGGGGGTCCATGGCGAGTGCTTCGCGCGGGCTGATGCCGAAGAACGCCGCATCGAACGCGGGTGCGTCGTGAAGAAAGCCGCCCTCGCGGACGTAACTCGTACCCGTGTGGTCAGGGTCGGGGTGGAAGAGCGTGTTCAGGTCCCAGTGCCGGTCGGTGGGCATTTCGCTGATGGCGTCGTGACGTGTGACGACCAGCTCCCACAGATCCTTCGGGTTGCGTGCGCCACCGGGATAGCGACAGGCCATTCCGACGATCGCGATCGGTTCGTCGAGCGCGGCCGCGGTGGGGGCGTGGGTGGCGACCGTCGTCCGCTGCCCCGTGATGTCGGCACATAGGTGGGTCGCGAGGGTGTGCGGTGTGGGGTGGTCGAAGATGAGGGAGGGCGGAAGGTCGATGCCGGTGAGGGTGGCGAGCTGGTTACGGAGTTCGACGGCGGTGAGGGAGTCGAACCCCAGCTCCTGGAACGGCTGGGTGAGTGGGATGGCCTCGGGCCCGGCGTGGCCCAGGATGGCGGCCGCCAGGGACTGGATCTGGTGCAGGAGAAGCTGATGCTGCTGAGCGGGGGTGCTCGTATCGAGCTGCTGGCGCAGCGGTGTGACAGCGGACGGGGCACGGCGATGGTCCGCAGGCTGTACGGCGGGCTCGATCAGATCGGAGAGCAGCGGACTGGGCCGTTGCGCCGTGAAAGTGGTCGGGAACTTCTCCCAGTCGATGTCCGCGATGGTGACGGTGGTGTCGCGATGGTTGAGCGCGTGGTGGAGCGCCGCGACCGCGAGATCGGGGTTGAGCGGAGCCAGCCCGCGCCGCCCGTAGAAGGAGAGCGCCGTTTCGTCGGCGGCCATGCCCGCGTCGCTCCAGGGTCCCCAGGCGATGCTGGTGCCGGGAAGTCCTTGGGCACGGCGGTGTTGGGCGAGGGCGTCGAGGTAGGTGTTGGCGGCGGCGTAGGCGGCTTGACGGCTGCCGCCCCAGGAGGCGGCGCCGGAGGAGAAGAGGACGAACGCGCTGAGGTCGAGTCCCCTCGTGAGCTCATGCAAATGTTTGGCGGCCAGGGCCTTGGGCTCCATCACATGCCGGAGGCGTTCCGGCTGGAGATCGGCGATCAGCTCGGTGTCGGAGGCACCGGCGGCGTGGATGACGGTGGTGAGGGGGTGTTCGGCGGGAATGGCTTCGATCAGCTGGTGCAACGCGTCCCGATTCGAGACGTCGCAGGCGGTGATGGTGACGGTGGTGCCGAGGTCGGTGAGTTCTTGGGTCAGCTGGTCGGCCCCGGGGGCGTCGGGGCCGGTGCGGCTGGTGAGGTGGAGGTGTGGTGCGCCGTTGCGGGCGAGCCAGCGTGCGATGTGGGAGCCGAGCCCGCCGGTACCGCCGGTGATCAGCGTCGTACCGCTCGGCTGCCACGGAACACGGCTCGCGGACGGCAGGGGAGCGCGACCGAGGCGACGGGCATACGTGCCGGTGGTGCGGATCGCGGCCTGATCCTCGGGCTGCCCGGGCGCGAGTAGCGCCGCGAGACGGTCGGAGGTGTGGTGATCGATGACGGTCGGGAGATCGATCAGGCCGCCCCAGCGGCGGGCGTGTTCCAGCGCGGCCGCGCGGCCGAACCCCCAGGTCTGCGCCTGGCACGGACTGGGGAGCGGATCGGCGGGATGGATGGCGACGGCACCCTGGGTGAGACACCACAGGGGCGCGGCGACCTCGGCGTCACCGAGCGCCTGGACGAGGGCGGTGGTGGCGACGAGCCCGGAGGGAACCGCGGCGTAGGCGGGGTGCGGCTCCTGGGCGAGCGCGAGCAGACTGACGACCCCTGCCGGCTCGCTGTCGGCGGTGAGCCGGGTGAGTTCTTCCACCAGACCATCGCGATGGGCTTGACGGGGGTCGAGCGTGTGGGGGAGGGGAGTGGCGCCGTGGGTGGTGAGGGCTTGTACGACGGTCGCTACGGCCGGGTGGTCGGTGTGGTCGGACGGGATGAGCAACAGCCAGGTGCCGGCGAGCGCGGTGGGTGTGGCGGGCGCGGAAAGTTGCGTCCAGGTGGTCCGGTACCGCCAGGAATCGATGACCGCTTGTTCACGATGCTGTCGCCGCCAGGCAGACAGAGTCGGCAGCACGGCGCCCAACATGGGGTGCTGTTCGACGGGGGAGTCGAGGGTCGCGGCGAGAGATTCCACATCCTCGCGCTCCACGGCTTCCCAGAACGCCCGGTCCGCTTGCGTGGTCTCGGTGACATCCGTGGCCGTCTTGGCAGAGGCCAACCAGAAGTGCTCGCGTTGGAAGGCGTAGGTGGGTAGTTCGATGGTGCGGGGGGTTGGGGTGGCGGGGTACCAGGGTGTCCAGTCGACGGTGTTTCCGGTGGTGTGGAGTCG
>NZ_JBEYAL010000104.1:0-4547 GCF_040631655.1 Streptomyces sp. NPDC019937 | reverse complement strand
AACGCCGACTGCGCATACCCGGTCCGATCCAGCAGAGCCGCCTCCGCCGAACCCTCCGCCGCGAACAACACCTCCCGCACCGGGACCTCAAACCCTGGCCTGCCCCCAAGCTCCGCGTCCAGAAGGCCGCACACCTCGTCCAGGACCCGCGCGAACACCGGGAAGGCGCCATACAGCTCACGCCCCATACCCAGCCGCTGACTGCCCTGACCCGTGAACATCCACGCCGCACGACCCTCCGACACCACACCGGACACCACCGAGGGGCCGTCCAGCCCGGCCAGACCCGCGCGAAGGGCGTCGTCGTCGGCGCCCAGCACCACCGCGCGGTGCTCCAGGGCGGCGCGCGTCGTCACCAGTGAAAGGCCCACGTCGACGGCGGAGGGGGCCCGCTCGTCGAGGAACTCCGCCAGACGCCCGGCCTGTGCTTCCACCGCCCGCGCGCTCCGGCCCGACAGCACCCACGGCACCACCGGCAGGTCGGACGACGGCCGTTCCCCGGCTACGGCCGGGGCGGCCGGAGCCTCTTCGATGATCACGTGGGCGTTGGTCCCACTGATCCCGAACGACGACACACCCGCCCGGCGCGAACGCTCCCCCTGCGGCCAGCCACGAGCCTCGGTCAGCAGCCTGACCGCTCCGGCTTCCCAGTCCACATGCGACGAGGGCTGGTCCACGTGCAGCGTCCGCGGCAACTGCCCGGCGCGCAGCGCCATCACCATCTTGATCACACCTGCCGCGCCCGCGGCGGCCTGGGTGTGCCCGATGTTCGACTTCACCGAGCCCAGCCACAACGGCTCACCGCCGTCACGACCCTGACCGTACGTCGCCAGCAGCGCCTGCGCCTCGATCGGGTCGCCGAGCCGCGTCCCCGTACCATGCGCCTCCACCACATCCACATCGGACGCCAAAAGCCCCGCCGACGACAACGCCTGACGGATCACCCGCTGCTGCGACGGACCGTTCGGCGCCGTCAGACCATTCGACGCACCATCCTGATTGACCGCACTCCCACGCACCACCGCCAGCACCTCGTGCCCACGCCGCCGGGCCTCCGACAACCGCTCCAGCACCAGCACCCCAGCCCCCTCGGACCAGCCGGTACCATCCGCCGCCTCGGCGAAGGACTTGCACCGGCCGTCGGCAGCCAAGCCACGCTGCCGGGAGAACTCGACGAACGTGGCGGGGGTGGCCATCACCGTGACGCCACCGGCCAACGCCGTGTCACACTCCCCCGCCCGCAGCGCCTGACAGGCCAGATGCAGCGAGACCAGGGACGACGAGCACGCGGTGTCCACGGTGACCGCGGGGCCTTCGAAGCCGAAGACGTAGGAGATGCGGCCGGAGAAGACGCTGCCCGCGTTGCCGTTGCCGAGGAAGCCCTCGACCTCGTCCGGTACGGCGTGCACCCGCGACGCGTAGTCGTGGTACATCAGTCCCGCGAATACGCCGGTGGCCGTGGAGCGCAGCGAGTGCGGGTCCATTCCGGCGCGCTCCAGCGCCTCCCAGGAGGTCTCCAGCAGCAGCCGCTGCTGTGGATCCATGGCGAGGGCCTCACGCGGCGAGATCCCGAACAGCTCGGCGTCGAAGTCGGCGGCATCGTGCAGGAACCCGCCTTCGCGGACGTACGAGGTACCGGCATGGTCCGGGTCGAGGTCGTAGAGCCGCTCGATGTCCCAGTCGCGGTTGACCGGGAAGGGGGTGATGCCGTCCCCGCCGGAGGTCACGAGCTCCCACAGCGACTCGGGCGAGGTCACTCCGCCCGGGTAGCGGCAGCCGATACCGACGATCGCGATGGGCTCGTCGGCCGCGCCCCGGCTCCGTACGGCGGCCGCCGCGGTCTTCTCCTGTTCCCGCTCCGCTTCCGCGCCCAGCAGCTGCTCGCGGAGGTACGCGGCGAGCGCGGCGGGGCTGGGGTGGTCGAACACCAGGGTCGCGGGCAGCCGCAGCCCGCTCGCGGTGTTGAGGTGGTTACGCAGGTCCACCGCGGTCAGCGAGTCGAAGCCGAGGTCCGTGAACGCCCTGGCCGGGTCGACCGAGGTGGCCGATGAGTGCCCCAGTACCGCCGCGACCTGCGACTGCACCAGCGCAAGCAGCTCCCGGTCCTGTTCAGCGGCGGGCAGGGCGCGCAGCCTGCGTGCCAGCGCGCTCTGGTCGCCGTCGGCGGCCTGTCCGGCGACGCGCCGCCGCCGGGTGGCCGGGACGAGTCCGAACAGCACGCTCGGCAGGCTGTCCCGACGGGCGGCGAGAGCGGTGATGTCGAGTGTGACGGGCAGTACGAGGGCCTCGCCGGACCGTGCCGCGAGGTCCAGCCGTGCGAGCGCGTCGTCGGTGGCGAGGGCGGGGAAACCCTGCCTGCGCATGCGGGCCATGTCGGCGTGGCGGAGGCGGCCACCCATGCCGTCGGCGTGTTCCCACATGCCCCACGCCAGCGACACGCCCGGCAGGCCCTGGGCCTGCCGGGACGTGGCGAGAGCGTCGAGCACGGCGTTGCCCGCCGCGTACGCCGCCTGGCCGGACGAACCGACGATCCCCGAGATCGAGGAGAAGAGGACGAACGCGTCCAGCTCGCGGTCACGGGTCAATTCGTGCAGGTTCAGGGCCGATTCGGCCTTCGCTGCCAGGACGCGCGCCAGCCGCTGCGGGGTCAAGTCGGTGATGACTCCGTCGTCCAGCAGACCGGCGGTGTGCACCACGCCGCTGAGCGGCGCGTCCTCGGGAATCGCGGCCAGTGCCCGGGCCAGCGCCTCGCGATCGGCCACGTCGCACGCGGCGATCGTGGCCCGGGCGCCGAGGTCCGTCAGCTCCTGCCGGAGTTCTCGCGCGCCGGGGGCGTCGGGTCCGCGGCGGGACAGCAGCAGGAGGTTCCGTACTCCGTGCGTGGTGACGAGATGGCGCGCCACCAGCGCGCCGAGGCCGCCGGTGCCACCGGTCACGAGGACCGTGCCCCCCGCCCGCCAGGCGGGCGAGGCCTCCGCGGGCCCGGTCATCCGGGCGACGCGCGGCAGCAGCACTTGGCCGCCCCGCACCGCGAGCTGGCTCTCGCCCGCCTCGGCGAGATCGGTCAGGCTCGTGGCCAGCGCCTCGTACGAAGCCTGCTCGCCGTCGGTATCCGCCAGGACGAACCGGCCCGGGTTCTCGGTGATCGCCGAGCGCACGAGGCCCCACACCCCGGCGCCGGCGAAATCGTCGGCCTCGACGACCGCGCCCGAGGTGAGCACGACGAGGCGGGACTTGGCCAGACGCGGCTCGGCCAGCCACTCCCGTACGACGCGGAGCACGCCGCTCACGGCCTCGGTCACCTGGGCCTCGGCACCGGCACCGTCGGCCCGCGTGACCGGCAGCAGAACGGTGCCGGGAACGTCGGCGCCGCCGTCCAGGGCGGTGACGAGCTCGGCGAGGCCCGCGCGGCCGGTCACCGGGATTCCGGCGTCCTGCCATGGCCGCGCGTCGCCCAGGACGGTCCAGTCCTCCGGCCATCCGAGGTCGGCTGCGGGGGCGGTGGCGGGGATCCAGTCGAGCCGGAACAGGTTCTCGACGGTCGGAGCGGCGGCCGCGTCGGTGGCCGAAACGGGCCGCAGTACGAGGGCTTCGACCTCGGCGACGGGCTCACCGGACGTGTCGGCGACACGCAGTCCGACCTCACCCGGTGCACGGACGGACAACTGTGCCCGCACCTCGGGAGCACCGACGGCCGACAGCGCTACGCCGGACCACAGGAACGGCAGCAACGCCTTGCGAGGGCCGTCGGCTTCGTCCGGTACCGGCGCCGGGTAGTCGACTCCGAGGGCGTGCAGGACGGAGTCCAGCAGTGCGGGGTGCAGCCCGAAGCCGGTCGCGTCCGCCTTGGCCTCCTCGGGCAGGGCGGCTGTCACGAACAGGTCGTCGCCCAGCCGCCAGACCTCCCGCAGCCCCCGGAACACCGGGCCGTAGACCATACCTGTTTCCGCCAGCCGCTCGTAGAGCCCGTCGACCGGCACCGGCTCCGCACCAGCGGGCGGCCAGGCCCGCAGATCCCAGTCGGCGGCGGGCTGATCGGCGGTCAGGGTGCCGGTGGCGTTGAGGGTCCACGGCCGGTCGGCCGGAGCGCCCTCGGTGCGGGAGTGGATCCGCACGGTCCGGGGGCCTTCGCCTTCCGCGGGCTCGATGGCGATCTGTACCTGGACCGCGCCGTCGCGCGGCACCACCATCGGGGACCGCAGGGTCAGCTCCTCGACCCGGTCGCAGCCGGCCTGGTCGCCCGCCTGCACGGCGAGTTCGACGTAGGCGGTGCCCGGCACCACGACGGAGCTGCCGACCACATGGTCCGCGAGCCAGGGATGAGTCGCCACGGACAGCCGCGATTGCAGGACCGCGGTGTCCGAGTCCGCCAGCCGTACGGTGGCGCCCAGCATGGGGTGGCCGGCCGCGCCGAGCCCCAGCCCGTTGGTGCCGATCGCCGGGCGCGGGTTGTCCAGCCAGTACCGTTCGCGCTGGAACGCGTAGGTCGGCAGCGCGACCCGCCGGGCACCGGTCCCCGCGAACACGCCGGACCAGTCGACCCCCGC
>NZ_JBEYAL010000103.1:0-4732 GCF_040631655.1 Streptomyces sp. NPDC019937 | reverse complement strand
GCTCAGCCGAAACCGACGCCAGCACCTCGCCCAGCGCATCCCGGTCCGCCACATCACACGCGGCCCACCGCACCTCCGCACCCAACTCAGCCAGCTCAGAGCCGAGTTCCGAAGCCCCGGGCGCATCCGCACCGCGACGGCTCACCAGCAACAGCCGCCGAACGCCGCGCTCCGCCACCAGGTGCCGCGACAGCAGACCACCCAGCGTGCCAGTCGCACCGGTCACCAACACCGTGCCCCCGGCACCACCGAGATCAGCCAGCTGCTCGACATCAGCGACCGCCCGCGCCAGACGCGGCACGCGCACCGCCCCGGCACGCAGCGCGAGCTGCGCCTCGCCGGAGGCGAGCGCGGCGGACAGCGCGCGGAACGACGCGTCGTGACCGTCGATGTCGACGAGCACGAAGCGATCCGGGTTTTCGGCCTGCGCCGAACGCAGCAGGCCCCACACCGCGGCCTGCGCCAGATCGGCCACCGTCTCGTCGGTCCCGGCGGCTACGGCACCCGAGGTGAGGACGACCAGCCGCGCATCCGCGAACCGCTCGTCGCCCAGCCACGCCTGCACCAGCGCCAGCACCTCGGCCGTGGCCCGGTGCGTCGCCCCGGCCACGTCCTCGCCGCCGTCCACGGACGGCGACACGAAGACGAGTTCCGGCGTCCCGGTCAGCAAGGCCAGGTCCGGGTACGTGACGATGTCGGCACCAGCCGCCCCGAGCCCGAGGCCGTCCGAGCCGAGCACAGCCCAGCGGGAGGTCGGCACGGGCGCGGAGGAGACGGTGGCGGGCAGGTCAGCCCACTCCAGGCGGAACAGCGACTCCTGACGCCCGCCCCGCGCACCGCTGATCTGCTCGAAGGCCACCGGCCGCAACACCAGCGAATCCACCGACAGCACGGCACGACCCGCACCATCAGCCACCGCCAAAGACACCGCATCCGTACCAGCAGCCGACAGACGCACCCGCAGCACCGACGCACCCACCGCATGCAACGACACACCCGACCACAAGAACGGCAACCGCGCCCCGCCCTCACCATCGAACAGGCCACCCAACCCCACCGCATGCAACGCCGAATCCAGCAACGCCGGATGCAGACCGAACGCACCCGCCTCTTCGGCAAGCTCCAGCTCGGCGAAAACCTCATCACCCAGCCGCCAGGCGGACTTCAACCCCTGGAACACCGGACCATACGCCAGCCCCAGACCCGCCATACCCTCATACAGACCACCCAGCTCAACCGGCGTCGCACCCGCCGGAGGCCACACACCCAGATCAAACGACCCGGACGACGCACCCTCCACCAACGCACCCGAGGCATGCCGCACCCACGGCTCATCCTCAAGCCGCGAATACACCTCAATCGAACGGCGCCCAGCACCATCGGCCGCACCCACCGACACCTGAAGCTGAACACCACCCACCTCGGGAAGCACCAACGGCGCCTCCAGCGTCAGCTCCTCCACCAGATCACAACCGACCTGATCACCAGCGTGCACCGCCAGCTCGACAAAGGCCGTGCCCGGCAGCAACACCGAACCCATCACCACGTGATCAAGCAGCCACGGATGCGTCTGCACCGACAACCGCCCCGTCAACAGCAACCCATCACCACCCGCCAGCGGCACCACAGCCCCCACCAACGGATGATCCACAGGCGCCAGCCCCAGCCCGGCCGTACCGCCCAATGCGGCGGCCGAGACCTGCGGCCAGTAGCGCTCGTACTGGAACGCGTACGTCGGCAGGTCGACCCGCGCGGCGCCCGTACCGGCGAAGACGGCATCCCAGTCCACCGCCACGCCCCGCACATGCGCCCGCGCGACAGCCGACAGCAACGCCTCAGCCTCGGGACGGCCCTTACGGCAGACGGACGCGAACACGGCATCATCACCGGTCACACACTCCTGGGCCATCGCGGTGAGCACACCATCCGGACCCAGCTCCACGAACGTGCTGACGCCCTGAGCCTCCAGAGTGCGCACACCGTCGAGGAAGCGCACGGCCTCACGGACATGCCGCACCCAGAAGTCGGCCGTCGTGATCTCCTCGACGGACACCACGGCACCGGTCAGATTCGACACGATCGGAATGCGCGGAGCCTCGTACGACAACCCCTCGGCCACCGCACGGAACGCCTCCAGCATCCCGTCCATACGCGGCGAATGGAAAGCATGACTGACCGTGAGCCGCTTCGTCTTACGACCCTGCGCCTCAAAGCCCGCCGCAATCTCGACAGCAGCATCCTCATCGCCCGCGATGACCACGGACGTCGGTCCGTTGAGGGCGGCGATGCTCACCCGGTCGGTGAGCAGCGGCAACACCTCGTCCTCCGCTGCCTGGATGGCGATCATCGCTCCACCGGCCGGAAGCTCCTGCATCAGACGCCCACGAGCGGCCACCAGCTTCGCCGCATCCGCCAGCGACAACACACCCGCCACATGCGCGGCGGCCAACTCACCGATCGAGTGCCCGGACAGGAAGTCCGGGCGCACACCCCACGCCTCGACCAGCCGGAACAGCGCCACCTCGACCGCGAACAACGCAGGCTGCGTAAACGCCGTCTGGTCCAGCACCGAGGCGTCATCGCCGAACAGCACCGACTTCAGCGGCCGCTCAAGATGCCGATCCAGCTCCGCACACACCGCGTCCAGCGCCTCCGCGAACACCGGATAGGCGTCATACAACTCGCGCCCCATCCCCAGCCGCTGGCTGCCCTGCCCCGTGAACAGGAACGCCACCCGCCCACCGGCCACCGAACCCTCGACGAGCCCCGCAGCGGACTCGCCCCGCGCCAGCGCCTCCAGACCGGCCAGCAGCCCGGCGCGGTCCTCGGCGACGACGGCCGCGCGGTGGTCGAAGGCGGATCGGGTGGTCGCGAGCGAGTAGCCGAGGTCGACGGGGCGCAGGTCGGGGTGGTCGTGCACGTGCGCGGCCAGGCGCTCGGCCTGGGCGCGCAGCGCGGCCGTGCTGCGGCCGGAGACCAACCAGGCGAGCGCAGGCGCGGCGTCGGGAGCGGTTTCCGCATCCGTCGAGCCAGCCGCCTCGACCGGGGCCTGCTCGATGATCGTGTGCACATTGGTGCCGCTGATGCCGAACGACGACACACCCGCCCGGCGCGGGCGGCCGGTCTCCGGCCACGTCCGCTGCTCCGTCAGCAGCGACACCGCGCCCGCCGACCAGTCGACGTGCGGCGACGCCTCGCCCGCGTGCAGGGTCTGCGGAAGCACCCCATGCCGCATGGCGAGGACCATCTTCATCACGCCCGCGACACCAGCGGCCGCCTGTGTGTGGCCCATGTTGGACTTGATGGAGCCCAGTAGCAGCGGCTGGTCCTCGGACCGGTCGCGACCGTACGTGGCGAGCAGCGCCTGCGCCTCGATCGGGTCGCCCAGGGTCGTCCCCGTACCGTGCGCCTCGACCGCGTCCACATCCGCAGCGGACAGCCCGGCACCGGCCAGCGCCTGGCGGATGACGCGCTGCTGCGACGGGCCGTTCGGCGCCGTCAGGCCATTGCTCGCACCGTCCTGGTTGACGGAGCTGCCACGTACGACCGCCAGCACGGGGTGGTCGTTCTTCCGCGCATCGGACAGCCGCTCCACGAGCAGCATGCCCGCGCCCTCGGCCCAGCCGGTGCCGTCCGCGTCCGCCGAGAACGCCTTGCAGCGGCCGTCGGCGGACAGGCCGCCCTGGCGGCTGAAGCCGATGAAGGTGGCGGGGGTGGCCATCACCGTGACGCCACCGGCCAGCGCGAGCGAGCATTCGCCGGCCCGCAGGGCCTGCATGGCCCAGTGCAGGGCGACGAGCGACGACGAGCAGGCCGTGTCGACGGTGACCGCCGGGCCTTCGAGGCCGAGGGCGTACGCGACGCGGCCGGAGGCGATGGAGCCGGTGCTGCCGGAGCCGATCGCGCCCTCGCCGCCGCCGTCGGGCGACTGCTCCACGAGCGTGGCGTAGTCGTGGTACATGACGCCCGCGAAGACACCGGTCCGGCTGCCGCGCAGGGTCGTCGGGTCGATGCCCGCGCGCTCGAACGCCTCCCAGGACGTCTCCAGCAGCAGTCGCTGCTGCGGGTCGGTGGCCAGGGCCTCGCGCGGCGAGATCCCGAAGAAGGTGGGGTCGAAGTCGGCGGCGTCGTGCAGGAAGCCGCCCTCGCGGGTGTACGAGGTGCCCGGGTGCTCGGGGTCCGGGTGGTAGATCGTGTCCAGGTCCCAGCCGCGGTCGACGGGGAAACCGGAGATCGCGTCCTGGCCGGAGGCCAGCAGCTGCCACAGTTCCTCGGGGGTCCGTACCCCGCCCGGGAAACGGCAGCTCATGGCGACGATGGCGATCGGCTCGTCGTCGGCCGCGCTGACGGTCGACGCCGGTACGGTCAACTGGCCTCGGGTGCCCGCGAGTTCACCCTGAAGGTGCTCGGCCAAGACGAGGGAGGTCGGGTAGTCGAAGACCAGGGTGGCGGGGAGCCGCATCCCGGTGGCCGCGTTCATCCGGTTGCGCAGTTCCACCGCCGTCAGCGAGTCGAAGCCCAGGTCACGGAAGGCGCGATCGGGGTCCACGGAGTCGGCTGAGCCGTAGCCCAGAACGGCTGCGACCTGCGTACGGACCAGCCTCAGCAGCAGATCGAGCTGTTCGGCCTCGGCCAGCCCGGCCAGCCGCTGCGCCAACGCGCCCGCTCCGGCGGAGGAGCCCTCCGCCGCACGCCGCGCCGGCACCCGCACCAGCCCACGCATCAACGGCGC
>NZ_JBEYAL010000102.1:1293-3030 GCF_040631655.1 Streptomyces sp. NPDC019937 | reverse complement strand
TTTGAGAACTGCACAGTGGACGCGAGCATCTGTGGCCAAGTTTTTAAGGGCGCACGGTGGATGCCTTGGCACCAGGAACCGATGAAGGACGTGGGAGGCCGCGATAGGCCCCGGGGAGCTGTCAACCGAGCTTTGATCCGGGGGTGTCCGAATGGGGAAACCCGGCAGTCGTCATGGGCTGTCACCCGCTGCTGAACACATAGGCAGTGTGGAGGGAACGCGGGGAAGTGAAACATCTCAGTACCCGCAGGAAGAGAAAACAACCGTGATTCCGGGAGTAGTGGCGAGCGAAACTGGATGAGGCTAAACCGTATGTGTGTGATACCCGGCAGGGGTTGCGCATGCGGGGTTGTGGGAGTGTGCTGGATCGGTCTGCCGGCCGGTCGGAGAGTCAGAAACCGTATGGGTAGGCGAAGGGCATGCGAAAGGCCCGGCGTAGAGGGTAAGACCCCCGTAGCTGAAATCTGTACGGCTCTCTTGCGTATTTCCCAAGTAGCACGGGGCCCGAGAAATCCCGTGTGAATCTGGCGGGACCACCCGCTAAGCCTAAATATTCCCTGGTGACCGATAGCGGATAGTACCGTGAGGGAATGGTGAAAAGTACCGCGGGAGCGGAGTGAAATAGTACCTGAAACCGTGTGCCTACAAGCCGTGGGAGCGTCGCGCAGAGACTTGTCTCTGCGTCGTGACTGCGTGCCTTTTGAAGAATGAGCCTGCGAGTTTGCGGTGTGTTGCGAGGTTAACCCGTGTGGGGAAGCCGTAGCGAAAGCGAGTCCGAATAGGGCGGTTTAGTAGCGCGCTCAAGACCCGAAGCGGAGTGATCTAGCCATGGGCAGGTTGAAGCGGAGGTAAGACTTCGTGGAGGACCGAACCCACCAGGGTTGAAAACCTGGGGGATGACCTGTGGTTAGGGGTGAAAGGCCAATCAAACTCCGTGATAGCTGGTTCTCCCCGAAATGCATTTAGGTGCAGCGTCGTGTGTTTCTTACTGGAGGTAGAGCACTGGATAGGCGATGGGCCCTACCGGGTTACTGACCTTAGCCAAACTCCGAATGCCGGTAAGTGAGAGCGCGGCAGTGAGACTGTGGGGGATAAGCTCCATGGTCGAGAGGGAAACAGCCCAGAGCATCGACTAAGGCCCCTAAGCGTATGCTAAGTGGGAAAGGATGTGGAGTCGCAGAGACAACCAGGAGGTTGGCTTAGAAGCAGCCATCCTTGAAAGAGTGCGTAATAGCTCACTGGTCAAGTGATTCCGCGCCGACAATGTAGCGGGGCTCAAGCGTACCGCCGAAGTCGTGTCACTGCAGCATGAGACCTAACGGTTGTTGTGGTGGGTAGGGGAGCGTCGTGTGCCGGGTGAAGCAGCGCCGGAAGGTAGTTGTGGACGGTTCACGAGTGAGAATGCAGGCATGAGTAGCGATACACACGTGGGAAACGTGTGCGCCGATTGACTAAGGGTTCCTGGGTCAAGCTGATCTGCCCAGGGTAAGTCGGGACCTAAGGCGAGGCCGACAGGCGTAGTCGATGGACAACCGGTTGATATTCCGGTACCCGCTTTGAAGCGCCCAATATCGAATCCTCTGATGCTAAGGCCGTGAAGCCGCCCTGATCTCTTCGGAGTTGAGGGGAGTGGTGGAGCCGCTGATCCAAGGTGGTAGTAGGTAAGTGATGGGGTGACGCAGGAAGGTAGTCCAGCCCGGGCGGTGGTTGTCCCGGGGTAAGGGTGTAGGACGTCCG
>NZ_JBEYAL010000102.1:0-1206 GCF_040631655.1 Streptomyces sp. NPDC019937 | reverse complement strand
GGACGTGCTCCTTGAGCTGGTGGTGGCCGCAGAGACCAGCGAGAAGCGACTGTTTACTAAAAACACAGGTCCGTGCGAAGCCGTAAGGCGATGTATACGGACTGACGCCTGCCCGGTGCTGGAACGTTAAGGGGACCGGTTAGCTCTGATTCGTCGGGGCGAAGCTGAGAACTTAAGCGCCAGTAAACGGCGGTGGTAACTATAACCATCCTAAGGTAGCGAAATTCCTTGTCGGGTAAGTTCCGACCTGCACGAATGGCGTAACGACTTCTCGACTGTCTCAACCATAGGCCCGGTGAAATTGCATTACGAGTAAAGATGCTCGTTTCGCGCAGCAGGACGGAAAGACCCCGGGACCTTTACTACAGCTTGATATTGGTGTTCGGTTCGGCTTGTGTAGGATAGGTGGGAGACTGTGAAGCGCTGACGCCAGTCAGTGTGGAGTCATTGTTGAAATACCACTCTGGTCGTGCTGGATGTCTAACCTGGGTCCGTGATCCGGATCAGGGACAGTGTCTGGTGGGTAGTTTAACTGGGGCGGTTGCCTCCTAAAGGGTAACGGAGGCGCCCAAAGGTTCCCTCAGCCTGGTTGGCAATCAGGTGTTGAGTGTAAGTGCACAAGGGAGCTTGACTGTGAGACCGACGGGTCGAGCAGGGACGAAAGTCGGGACTAGTGATCCGGCGGTGGCTTGTGGAAGCGCCGTCGCTCAACGGATAAAAGGTACCCCGGGGATAACAGGCTGATCTTCCCCAAGAGTCCATATCGACGGGATGGTTTGGCACCTCGATGTCGGCTCGTCGCATCCTGGGGCTGGAGTCGGTCCCAAGGGTTGGGCTGTTCGCCCATTAAAGCGGTACGCGAGCTGGGTTTAGAACGTCGTGAGACAGTTCGGTCCCTATCCGCTGTGCGCGTAGGAGTCTTGAGAAGGGCTGTCCCTAGTACGAGAGGACCGGGACGGACGAACCTCTGGTGTGCCAGTTGTCCTGCCAAGGGCATGGCTGGTTGGCTACGTTCGGGAGGGATAACCGCTGAAAGCATCTAAGCGGGAAGCCTGCTTCGAGATGAGGGCTCCCACCCACTTGATGGGGTAAGGCTCCCAGTAGACGACTGGGTTGATAGGCCAGATATGGAAGCCGGGTGACCGGTGGAGTTGACTGGTACTAATAGGCCGAGGGCTTGTCCTCAGTTGCTCGCGTCCACTGTGT
>NZ_JBEYAL010000101.1:0-5303 GCF_040631655.1 Streptomyces sp. NPDC019937 | reverse complement strand
GAAGCCGTCGAAGGTCTTGTCGCACAGGGGATGGGTGCGTTCGTCGAGTGCAGCCCGCACCCCGTCCTCGTCCCCGGTATCGAGCAGACCCTCGATGCTCTCGACCAGGATGCCGTCGTGCTGGGCTCGCTACGGCGTGACGAAGGCACCCTGGGCCGGTTCCTCACATCCCTCGCGGAAGCCTTCGTCCAGGGTGCCTCCGTTGACTGGTCCCGCGCCTTCGAAGGCGCGAACCCTCGCACCGTCGACCTCCCCACCTACCCCTTCCAACGACAGCACTACTGGCCCAAGCCCGCACCGGCCCCCGGCGCGAACCTGGGCGACGTGGCGTCCGTGGGCCTCACCGCGGCCGGCCACCCCCTTCTGGGCGCGGTCGTGGAGATGCCCGACTCCGACGGGTTGGTGCTCACCGGGCAGATCTCCCTGCGGACCCATCCCTGGCTCGCCGACCACGAGGTGCTCGGATCGGTGCTCCTGCCGGGAACCGCGTTCGTCGAGCTGGCCGTCCAGGCCGCCGACCGCGCCGGTTGCGACGTACTGGACGAGCTGACGCTCGAGGCGCCCCTCGTGCTCCCCGACAGGGGCGGCCTCCAGGTGCGTCTGGCCCTCGGGCCGTCCGAGGCAGACGGACGCCGGTCCCTCCAGCTGCACAGCAGGCCGGAGGAGGCTGCCGGGGACCACCGCTGGACGAGGCACGCGAGTGGATTCGTCGTTCCCGGCGGTACCGGGATGGCGCGGTCCACCGAGCCGGCTGGCGTGTGGCCGCCCGCGGATGCCGAGCCGGTCGCTCTCGCATCGGACCGGTACGCCCGGCTCGTCGAGCGCGGCTACACCTACGGCCCCTCCTTCCAGGGGCTGCACACCGCATGGCGCCACGGGGACGACGTGTACGCGGAAGTGGCGCTGCCCGACGGAACACCGGCCGACGGCTACGCCCTGCATCCGGCCCTGCTGGACGCGGCGGTCCAGGCCGTCGGACTCGGCTCGTTCGTCGAGGATCCCGGCCAGGTGTACCTGCCGTTCCTCTGGAGCGACGTGACGCTGCACGCGACCGGGGCCACGTCCCTGCGGGTGAGGGTTTCACCGGCGGGTCCCGACACCGTCGCGCTGGCTCTCGCCGACCCGGCCGGGGCGCCGGTGGCCACGGTGGGCGCCCTCCGTCTGCGTACGACGTCCGCGGCGCAGCTCGCCCGTGCGCGCGGGAGCGCGGAGCACGCGATGTTCCGCGTGGATTGGGTGCAGGAGGACTCGGCCGCAGACCGGCGCCGGGGCGGCGCGGGCGGGACGACGTACGAGGAGAAACGCGCCGCCGAGGCCGGGGCCGCCGCCGGTACCTGGGCCGTACTCGGCCCCTGGGTGCCGGCCGCCATCCGGACGATGGGCGTGGATGTCGTCACCGCCCTCGACACGCCGGGCCACCCCGCGGACCGGCAGAGCCTCGCGGACCTGGCGGCGCTCGGGGACACCGTTCCCGACGTGCTGGTCGTGACCAGCCTCCTGAGCCCCGCCTCCGGAGCGGATTCCTCCCGGGGGAGCCGGCCCCGGCCGTCCGCCGCCGAGCCGGACCCTGCCACCACGGTCGCCGGCGTCCACAGCGCACTCCACGCGGCCCTGGACCTGGTGCAGGCATGGCTGGCCGACGAACGCCACGCCGCCTCCCGGCTGGTGCTCGTCACCCGGCACGCGATGACCGTCGCCGAGACCGACCCCGAGCCTGACCTGCTCCTCGCCCCGGTGTGGGGACTCGTGCGATCCGCCCAGGCCGAGAACCCCGGCCGCTTCGTGCTCGTCGACATCGACGGCGACGAGGCATCCTGGGATGCTCTGCCCCGAGCCGTCGCCTCGGCCGAACCGGAGGTGGCGATACGGGCCGGCGCCGTGTACGTACCGCGGCTGGCCCGCGCCACGGACGAGGGACTGCTTGTGGTCGACGCGGCTGCGGGGCCCTGGCGGCTGGACGTCACGGAAGCGGGCACCCTGGGGAACCTCGCCCTGGTGCCGTGCCCGGACGCCTCCCGCCCGCTGGGCCCCGACGAGGTACGGATCGCCGTCCGTGCCGCCGGGG
Organism: Streptomyces sp. NPDC019937; assembly: GCF_040631655.1. NCBI lineage: Bacteria > Bacillati > Actinomycetota > Actinomycetes > Kitasatosporales > Streptomycetaceae > Streptomyces > Streptomyces sp. NPDC019937. Next base: position 3,238 of record NZ_JBEYAL010000101.1, on the reverse strand, counting down.
TCAACTTCCGGGACGTCCTCCTGGCCCTGGGCATGTACCCGGACACGGGGCTCATGGGTGCGGAGGCGGCGGGCGTCGTCACCGAGGTCGGCGGGGGCGTCACGACGCTCGCGCCCGGTGACCGGGTGATGGGCCTGGTGACCGGTGGATTCGGGCCGGTGGCCGTGACGCACCACCGGATGCTCGTACGGATGCCGCACGGCTGGTCCTTCGCCGAGGCCGCGTCGGTGCCGGTGGCGTTCCTGACCGCGTACTACGCACTGCACGACCTGGCAGGCCTGCGCGGCGGCGAGTCGGTGCTGGTGCACTCCGCTGCGGGCGGCGTCGGCATGGCGGCCGTGCAGTTGGCGCGGCACTGGGATGCCGAGGTGTTCGGCACCGCGAGCAAGGGCAAGTGGGACGTTCTCGCGGCGCAGGGCCTCGACGAGGAGCACATCGGCTCGTCCAGGACGACCGAGTTCGAGCAGCGCTTCCGCGCGACCAGTGGTGGGCGCGGGATCGATGTCGTCCTGAACGCCCTCTCGGGTGACTTCGTCGACGCCTCGGCGCGTCTCCTGCGCGAGGGCGGCCGGTTCGTCGAGATGGGCAAGACCGACATCCGTACCGACCTCGGCGTCGTCGGGGCGGACGGCGTCCCGAGTATCCGGTACGTCGCCTTCGACCTCGCCGAGGCGGGTGCCGAGCGGATCGGGCAGATGCTCGACGAGATCATGGCGCTCTTCGACGCCGGTGTCCTGCGGTTGCCGCCGTTGCGCGCCTGGCCGGTGCGGCGCGCCCACGAGGCACTGAGGTTCGTCAGCCAGGCACGTCATGTGGGCAAGGTCGTCCTCACCGTCCCGGCCGCGCTCGACGCCGAGGGAACCGTGCTGATCACCGGGGTGGGCACGCTGGGAGCCCTGGTGGCCCGCCACCTCGTCGCCGAGCACGACGTCCGCCGGCTGCTGCTGGTCAGCCGCAGCGGTGTCGCCCCCGCCCTGGCGGCCGAACTCGGTGCGCTGGGTGCCGAGGTCACGGTGGCGGCCTGCGACGTCGCCAACCGGAAGGCGCTCAAGGCCCTCCTGGAGGACATGCCGTCCGAGCATCCGGTCACGGGCATCGTTCACACGGCCGGCGTGCTCGACGACGGCGTGGTGTCCGCGCTCACCCCTGAACGGGTGGACGCCGTCCTCAAACCCAAGGTGGACGCGGCCCTGACCCTGGAGTCACTGATCGGCGAACTGGACCTCGACCCGGCCCTGTTCGTGATCTTCTCATCGGCAGCGAGCATGCTGGGCGGGCCCGGCCAGGGCAGTTACGCCGCGGCCAATCAGTTCCTGGACACCCTCGCCCGACACCGGGCGCGCCGCGGGCTCACCTCCGTGTCACTCGGCTGGGGGCTGTGGCACGAGGCCAGCGGTCTCACCGGCGGCCTGGCCGACATCGACCGTGACCGGATGAGCCGGGCGGGGATCGCGCCCATGCCGACCGACGAGGCCCTGCACCTGTTCGACAGGGCAACGGAACTCGGCGAGCCGGTTCTCCTGCCGATGCGCGTGAACGACGCCGCGCTGGAGAACCGGGCCGCGGACGGAACACTGCCGCCGCTGCTGAGTGGCCTGGTCCGGGTGCGGCACAGGCCGCCGGCGCGGGCAGGTGCCGCGACCGCCGCCCCTGCCACCGGCCCCGAGGCGTTCGCCCGGGAGCTGGCGGCGGCACCGGACCCACGTCGTGCCCTGCGCGACCTCGTCCGCGGCCACGTCGCCCTGGTGCTCGGACACAGTGGCGCCGAGGCCATCGACGCCGAACAGACCTTCCGGGACATCGGTTTCGACTCCCTGACCGCTGTCGAACTCAGGAACCGGCTGAACGCCGAGACCGGCCTCCGCCTGCCCGGCACGCTCGTGTTCGACTACCCCAACCCGAGCGCGCTCGCCGATCACCTGCTCGAACTCCTCGCTCCCGCGACACAACCCGCCGCAGCCCGGCTGCTCGCAGAACTGGAACGGCTGGAGCAACTCCTGTCGGCGGCCGTGTCACCCGGCGGACTGGCATCCGCGGCGGACGAGGAGACGCGCAGGCTCATCGCCACGCGGCTGGCCGCCCACGCCTCGCAGTGGACACACCTCTCGGTCGGTCCGCCGGGCAACGCGGACAACCGCAGCGGCACCGGCGAGTCCGGGCAGGCCCAGGAACCCGGAGCAACCGGGGAGCACACGGCGGCGTGGACGTCGGACGACGATCTCTTCGCCTTCCTCGACAAGCGGTTGGAGATGTGATGGCTGCCGGCCGAGTCAGCGAGTCCTTTCGTCCTTCTGCTGGGGAAAACGACGCACCGGGAGGTTTCGGTGGCTGAGGCGGAGAAGCTGCGCGAATACCTGTGGCGCGCCACGACCGAACTCAAGGAGGTCAGCGATCGACTCCGCGAGACCGAGGAACGGGCCCGAGAGCCGATCGCCATCGTGGGAATGAGCTGCCGGTTCCCCGGCGGCGTCGACGCCACCGTCAACACGCCCGAACAGTTCTGGGACCTGCTGAACAGCGGCGGTGACGGCATCGCGGGTCTACCCGAGGACCGCGGGTGGGACTTGGGGCGCCTGTACGATCCGGATCCGGACCGGGCCGGTACGTCGTACATGCGTGAGGGCGGTTTCCTGCACGAGGCGGGGGAGTTCGACGCCGCCTTCTTCGGTATCTCGCCGCGTGAAGCGTTGGCGATGGACCCGCAGCAGCGGCTGCTGCTGGAGACGTCCTGGGAGGCCCTCGAACGGGCCGGCATCAAGCGCGCCGCTCTGAGGGGCAGCGACACCGGCGTGTACATCGGCGCGTGGAGCACCGGCTACGCCGGCAGCCCCTACCGCATGGTCGAAGGCTTGGAAGGCCAGCTCGCCATCGGCACCACATTGGGGGCCGCTTCGGGGCGTGTTGCTTACACGTTCGGTCTTGAGGGGCCTGCGGTGACGGTGGATACGGCGTGTTCGTCGTCGTTGGTGGCGTTGCATCTGGCGGTGCAGGCGTTGCGGCGGGGTGAGTGCTCGCTTGCGTTGGTGGGTGGGGTGACGGTGATGTCGTCGCCGGTGACGTTGACGACGTTCAGTCGGCAGCGGGGTTTGTCGGTGGATGGCCGGTGCAAGGCGTTCGCGGCTTCGGCGGATGGTTTTGGTGCTGCCGAGGGTGTGGGTGTGTTGTTGGTGGAGCGGTTGTCGGATGCGCGGCGGTTGGGTCATCGGGTGTTGGCGGTGGTGCGGGGGAGTGCGGTCAA
>NZ_JBEYAL010000100.1:0-5825 GCF_040631655.1 Streptomyces sp. NPDC019937 | reverse complement strand
ACCGGGAACGACGACAGCCCGTCACCACCCGAAACCAACATCTCCCACAAATCCTCAGGAGAAGAAACCCCACCGGGAAACCGGCAGCCCATACCCACGATCGCGATCGGTTCGCGGGCGGCCGCGCGAAGCTGCTGGTTCCGCTTCTTGAGCGTGTTGGTCTCTTCCAGCGACTTCCGGAGCGCCTGGACGACCTTTTCGTACGGTGCACTCATCTGTTGTGACCCCGATCAGTCCTGTTCGAAGGGTTCGTCGTCGCCGAGCGCCAGTTGTACGAGATCGTCGACGTCCAGCTCCGCGATCGCCCCCTCCTCCGCGGACTCCGTCCCTTCCGGCTCGTCCTCTCCGGAGGCGGCCAGCCGCACCAGGGCGTCCATCAGTCCCGCCGCGCGGAACCGGTCCAGGGGCACGGAAGCCAGCGCGCGCCGCAGCCGCTCCTCGTCCAGACCGGGGTCCGCGTCGTCGCCGTCGTCCGGGAACAGCTCGCCACGCAGATAGCCGGCGAGCGAGGCCGGGGTCGGGTGGTCGAAGACGAGCGTGGTCGGCAACCGCAGCCCGGTGGCCATGGTGAGCCGGTTACGCAGATCCACCCCGGTCAGGGAATCGAAGCCGAAGTCCTTGAACGCGCGGTCCGCGTCGATCGCGGCGGCGGACGAGTGCCCCAGCACGACAGCGACCTGGGTCTGCACCAGATCCAGCAGCGACTGCTCCCGCTCGGACGCGGGCAGGTCCCGCAGCCGCCGGGTCAGCTCGCCGGCCTCCTGGGCGCCCGCGTCGGCGGTCGCGGTCAGTGCCGCGGCTGCCTCGGGCAGGTCGGCGATGAGCGCGCTGGGCCGGGCCAGCGTCAGCGAAGGCGCGAAGCGTTCCCAGTCCACGTCGGCGACGGTCGCGCAGGCCCGGCCGTCGGCGAGTACCTGGTCGAGGGCCGCCACCGCCCGCTCCGGGTCCAGTACACGAACGCCGGAACGGCGGAACCGTTCCTCGGCCACTCCGTCGGCCGCCATCCCGTCGCCGCCCCACGGCCCCCAGGCCACCGATGTGGCGGGCAGCCCCAGACCGCGCCGGTGTTGCGCGAGGGCGTCGAGGTGGGCGTTGCCCGCCGCGTACGCGGACTGGCCCGCGTTGCCGAGGACCCCGGCGATGGAGGAGAACAACACGAAGGCGTCCAGTTCCAGGTCGGCCGTCAGTTCGTGCAGATGCCGCGCCGCGTCCGCCTTCGCGGCCAGCACCCCGGCGAGCCGCTCCGGCGTCAGCTCGGTGACCACCCCGTCGTCCAGGACCCCCGCGGTGTGTACGACACCGGTCAGCGGCGCATCCTCGGGCATGCCGTCCAGCACGGCGGCGAGGGCCCGGCGGTCGGCGATGTCGCAGTCGGTGACGGTGACCCGCGCGCCGAGTTCGGTCAGCTCCTGCCGCAGTTCCGCCGCGCCCGGCGCCTGTGCCCCACGCCGGGAGACCAGCACGAGGTGTTCCGCACCACGAGAGGCCAGCCGACGTGCCACATGCGCGCCCAGAGCGCCGGTGCCGCCGGTGATGAGGACCGTGCCGTGCGGCTGCCAGCCGTCGCCGTCTCCCCGTGCGGTGTCGCGCGTCAGCCGGGCCGCGTACACGCCCGAGGATCGTATGGCGACCTGGTCCTCGTAGCCTTCCGCGCGGCGGTCCGTGCGGCCCGCGGCCAGGACGGACACCAGGCGGGTCAGGCCCTGCCTCCCGACGTCCTCGGGCAGGTCGACCAGACCGCCCCAGCGCTGAGGCTGTTCGAAGGCCACCGTCTTGCCCAGGCCCCACAGCTGGGCCTGCGCGGGGTTGGCCAACCGCTCGCCCGCTCCGATGGAAACCGCTGAGTGGGTCAGGCACCACAGGGGCGCTTCGGCCTCGGCGTCGGCCAATGCCTGCACCAGCGCCAGCGTCGTGGCGGTCGCGATGGGCACCGGTCCGTCACCGGGTTCTCGCGCATCGGCTTCGGCCCATGCCAAGAGGGACACCACGCCGTCCGCCGAGGTCGCGCGGATCCGGTCGGCGAGCGCTTCGCGGCTCGTCGTGGCGGCGAGGGTCAGCACGGTGACCTCAGCCGCGCCGCCCGCCCGCAGAGCCTGTACGCACTGCTCGGCCAATCCGTCCTGGGCGGCGGTCAGCCGTTCCGGCACTGCCAGCAGCCACGTCCCCGACAGGCGGCCCGCACTCGGTACGGTCATCTGCTTCCACACCACCCCGTAGCGCCAGCCCGACAGCGCCGACTGCTCCTGCTGCCGCTTGCGCCACGTCGACAGCATGGGCAGCACGGTGTCCAGCGGTGTGCCCGCGTCGACGCCGAGTTGGCCGGCAAGGGATGCCACATCGCCCTGCTCAACCAGGTTCCAGAACCCGGCTTCGGCAGCGTCGAGGCCCACGTCGGTTGTAGTCGCACGCTGGGTCTTGCGGTCCCGCAGCCAGAACCTCCGGCGCTGGAACGCGTACGTCGGCAGGTCCACCCGCTCGGCCCCGGTCCCGGCGAACACCGCCGCCCAATCGACCTTGGCCCCGCGTACGAACAGCTCGGCCACCGCCGTCAGCACGGTTGCGGCCTCGGCATGGCCCTCACGCAATGCGGCCACGGAAAACGCGGGGTCCGCGCTGTCGGTTCCGGATCGGGTCAGTGCCGTCAGGACCGGGTCGGGCCCGATCTCCAGCAGTCGGCCGGCACCCTGCCCGCCCGTGGTCGCCTCGATCGCGTCATGGAACCGAACCGGCTGCCGGACCTGGTTCACCCAGTAGTCCGGGTTCGCCCAGTCCTTTTCGCCGACCGGCTCGCCGGTGACCGTACTGACCGCTGGGAGAATCGGTTGCCGGTACGTGACGCTCGCCGCGATCTCGGCGAACTCCGCCAGCATCGGCTCCATCAACGGCGAGTGGAACGCATGGCTGACGCGCAGCCGCGACACCCGGCGGCCGCGCTCCCGCGCAGCGTCCATCACCTGTTCGACCGCGTCCTCGTCGCCGGAGATCACCACGGCGGTGGGGCCGTTGACCGCCGCGACCGCCGCCCGCTCGCTGTCGGGAAGTCCGTGCAGAATCCCGCCGACCTCGGTCTCGGTGGCTTCGATCGCCGCCATCGCGCCGCCGGAGGGCAGCGCCTGCATCAACCGGGCGCGCCCCGCCACCAGCCGGGCAGCGTCGGCCAGTTCGAAGACCCCGGCGGCGTAGGCGGCGGCCAGTTCGCCGATCGAGTGGCCCAGCACCACGTCCGGGCGTACTCCCCAGGAGCGTAGGAGGTCCACCAGCGCGGACTGGACGGCGAAGAGCGCGGTCTGCGCGTAGCCGGTTTGGTCCAGCCACTCCGCCTCGGCGGAGTTCTCGTCGGCGAACAGCACATCCCGCACGGGCACCTTGAACGCGGCGCTGCCCTCCAGTTCTGTGTCAAGGCAGGCGCAGACCTTGTCCAGGGTCCTGGCGAAGGCCGGGAACCGTTCGTACAGCTCGCGACCCATGCCGCGCCGCTGGCTGCCCTGGCCGGTGAACATCCAGGCCGTCCGGCCGTCGCCGACCACACCGGACACCACGGTGGCCTCGGTGGCGTCGGTGGCGTCGGTGGCGTCGGTGGCGGTCGGGGTCGCGAAGGTCGCCGCCCCGACACGCAGGGCGTCGCGGTCGGCACCCAGCACCACGGCACGGTGGTCGAGCACGGCGCGGGTGGTCGCCAGCGACATCCCGACATCGACGGCGGCGGGGAACCGCTCCTCGTACGCGCCGAGGAAGGCGGTCAGACGCCCGGCCTGCGCCCGCACCGCCTGTTCGCTCCGGCCGGACAGCACCCAGGGGACCAGCGGCAGCCCGGCCGACGGCCGGTCGTCCCGCTCATTCGGATCGTCCCAGCCCTCCGGCTCCGCATCGACAGCCGGATCACCGGTCGGTGCTTCCTCGATGATGACGTGTGCGTTGGTCCCACTGATGCCGAACGACGAGACGCCCGCCCGACGTGGCCGCTCACCGCGCGGCCAGGCACGGGCCTCGGTCAGCAGCTCGACCGCCCCGGCTTCCCAGTCCACGTGGGACGAAGGCTCTTCCACATGCAGGGTTCGTGGCAGTCGCTGTGCCCTCAGCGCCATGACCATCTTGATCACACTCGCCGCGCCGGCCGCGGCCTGGCTGTGCCCGATGTTCGACTTGATCGAGCCCAGCCACAGGGGATCCTGACCGTCACGGCCCTGGCCGTACGTCGCCAGCAGTGCCTGTGCCTCGATCGGGTCGCCGAGCGTGGTGCCGGTGCCGTGGGCCTCCACTGCGTCCACTTCGGAGGTCGAGAGGCGCGCGTTCGCCAGGGCCTGGCGGATGACGCGCTGCTGGGAGGGGCCGTTCGGCGCGGTCAGGCCGTTGGAAGCACCGTCCTGGTTGACCGCGCTCCCGCGCACGACCGCGAGCACCGGGTGCCCCCGGCGTCGCGCGTCCGAAAGCCGCTCCAGTATGAGGATTCCGCCGCCCTCGGACCATCCGGTGCCGTCCGCGGCGTCCGAGAAGGACTTGCACCGGCCGTCCCCGGCCAGCCCGCCCTGTCGCGAGAACTCCAGAAAGATGCCCGGCGTGGCCATCACGGTCGCGCCTCCGGCGAGCGCCATCTCGCACTCGCCCGCGCGCAGCGCCTGGCACGCCAGGTGCAGGGCTACCGATGCGGACGAGCACGCCGTGTCCACCGACACCGCCGGACCCTCCAGGCCCAACACGTACGACAACCGGCCCGATGCGACGCTCGGCGTGCTGCCGGTGAGCAGATACCCCTCGGTCTCCGTGTCCGGTTCGTCCTCATGGCCACTGGCATAGCCGTTGGCCGACACACCCGTGAACACGCCAGTGGCCGTGCCGCGCAGGGACAACGGGTCGATGCCCGCCCGCTCCAGCGCCTCCCACGAGGTCTCCAGCAGCAGCCGCTGCTGCGGATCCATGGCCAGCGCCTCACGCGGCGAGATCCCGAACAGCTCCGCATCGAACTCCGTGGCATCCTCCACGAAACCCCCGACGGCCGCGATGTCGTCCAGCACCTGCGTGTCCCAGCCACGGTCCACCGGCAGCGGCGACATCCCGTCGCCACCGGAGTCCACCAGCTCCCACAGCGTCTCGGGCGAGGTCACGCCACCTGGGTAGCGGCAGCCCATGCCAACGATCGCGATCGGCTCATCGACGGCACCCGCACGCTCAGCAGAGCGATCTTCCACCGCCTGCTCCTCGACCACGCCGAGCAGTTGCTCACGCAGATACCCGGCGAGGGAGGCAGGGGTGGGGTGGTCGAACACCATCGTGGCCGACAGCTGGAGCCCGGTCCCGCCACTGAGCCGATTACGCAGATCCACAGCGGTCAGCGAGTCGAAACCGAGATCCTTGAACGCCCTGGTCGGCTCGACTGCCGCGGCGGAAGCATGTCCAAGTACCCCGGCAACCGACGTCTGCACCAGATCCAGCAGCATGCGCTCCTGCTCATCCGCTGACAGCCCGAGCAGACGCCGGGCCAGCGCGCTGCCGCTGCCAGTGGCGGACCGGCCTGCGGTGCGGCGCTGTTGGGGAGTGGCCGGGACCAGCGCCTGCAGCACACCCGGCAGACTGTCCCGGAACCCGGCGAGCGCGCTGGTCCGCAGCGCGACCGGCAACGCGACGGGCTCATTGACCTGCAAAGCCGTATCCAGCAGCGCGAGCCCGTCCCGCGTGGACAGCGGCGGGAACCCCTGACGCCGAAGCCGGTCGATGTCCGCCTCGCCCAGACGGCCACCCATCCCCTCGGCCTGCTCCCACATACCCCACGCCAACGACACACCAGCCAACCCCCGCGCCCGCCGCGACACCGCCAACGCATCCAACAC
>NZ_JBEYAL010000099.1:0-7046 GCF_040631655.1 Streptomyces sp. NPDC019937 | reverse complement strand
ACCACCGGATTCGACGGCACGTCCACCTATGACCTCATGGATGCGACCGGCCTGGGCAAGGGCAGCATCTACAAGGCGTTCGGCAACAAGCACGCTCTTTATGTGCGCGTTTTCTCCGACTACTGCCAGGGCCTCGTCGCGCAGGCCCGCGAGGAGCTGCAGGAGGGCCCGCACGCGGTGCTCACCTCGCCGATGGCCCGCCTGCAGCGCTACGTCGTCTCACTCGCCGACGGGCCTTCCCCCGTGATGGTGGACACGCTTCGTTGATCACGCGGCGAGCGTGAGCTTAGCCGCGCGGTGTCGGCGTTCGTATTCGTTGGGGCTGAGGCGGCCGTTGGCCGAGTGTCGGCGGCGGGTGTTGTAGCGTGCCAGCCAGGCGAAAACGGTTCTGCGACAGGTGCCGGCGTCGCCGTAGTGGCGGGCGCCCTGGAGGGTCTCGCGTTTCAGAGACGCGTGGAAACTCTCTTTCATTTATCGTACGCAATCGCTACCCAGGAGTGTCCCTTCATGACCCTGCGAGAACGAGTCTCCTTCCCGGCCGAGGGTGCGGTGACGCTGCGCGGCACGCTGTACCTGCCCGAGACCCCGGGGCCTCACCCGGCGATCACGATGGCCCACGGCTACGGCGGTACGACCAAGCACGGCATCGAGCCCTTCGCGGAGGTCTTCGCCGAGGAAGGGTTCGTGGTCCTGGTCCACGACCACCGCGGGTTCGGTGCCAGCGACGGTGAGCCCCACCAGGACATCGACCCCTGGCAGCAGATCGCCGACTGGCGGCGAGCGATCACCTACTTGGAGAGCCGTGACGAAGTGGACTCCGACCGGATCGGCCTGTGGGGCACGAGCTACGCGGGCGGGCATGCGATCGTCCTGGGCGCCACCGACCGGCGCCTGAAGGCGGTTGTCTCGCAGGTGCCGACCATCAGCGGCTACGAGCAGGGGCTGCGCCGCATCCCACCGGAGGCGACCACCGCCTTGGAGGAGGCGTTCAACGAGGACGAACGAGGCCGTCTGCGGGGCGAACCTCCGCGCCGCCAGGCCCTGGTGAGTGCCGACCCGTCGGTGCCGGCGTCCTACCGCACGCAGGAAGCGATCGACTTCTATCTGCAGCCCGTCCCTGAAGGACTGTGGAAGAACGAGGTGACGGTCCGCTCCACCCGCGCTGCCCGCATGTACGAGCCCGGCACCTGGATCGCGCGCGTCTCTCCCACCCCCCTGCTGATGGTGGTCGCCACCGGCGACACCGTCACCGTCACCGACCTGGCTCTGGCGGCGTACGAGAAGGCACTCGAGCCCAAGCGGCTCGAACTGATCCCCGGCGGCCATTTCGATCCCTACATCGCACAGTTCGATACGGCGTCCAGGGCGGCCGTGGCCTGGTTTCGCGATCACCTCACGAAGGAGAACTGACCGGCCATGCCGCACCTGACCTACACCTGCCCGGCAAGGAGGACGAGGCCGCGATCGCCGAGATCGTCCTCGCCCATCCGCCGCAGAACCGCCTGACCGCGCAACTGGTCGACGAGCTCGGCGAGGCGGTTGCCGACATTGGGCGCAGCGAGGCCCGCGCCGTGCTCCTTCGCGCGGAAGGCCCCGACTTCAGCTTCGGCGGAGACTTCACCGCATGGCGAGGCATGACGGCGCGGGAACTGCGGGCGACGTTCGACCGCTACCTCGACGTGTACAACCGCTTCGAGCAGCTCCCCGTACCCGTCATCGCCGCAGTCCAGGGGGCTCTGCTTCGGTGGCGGCTTCGAACTCGCGCTGCGTGCCGACGTGGTCTTCGCGGGGCAGAGCGCACGCTTCGGGCACCCCGAGCAGACCCTGGGGATCACCACTCTCCTCGGGGGGATCTACCGCGTCGCCGAACGCGTCGGCCGCGCCCGCGCCTTTGAGTGGGCCCTCACCTCGGAGCAGGTGCCCGCGCAGGTCATGGCCGACACTAGTGTCATCAACCGCCTCGTCCCGGACGACGAACTCCTGAGCCATGCCGGGGACTTCGCCCGCCGAGTGGCCTGCGGTCCCACCCTGGCCCACGCCGCGCACAAGGCGCTGCTGCACAGCTGGACCCTCGGCGGGACCGCCTCGGCGGACCGGGATCTCTTCGACCTGTCCGTACCGCTGTTCGCGACACAGGACGTCAGCGCCGGCCTGGAGTCCGCCGCCGCGGCGCTGCGGGCGGGCAAGCCCCGGCCGGTCCTGGACTTCCACGGCCGCTGACGGCCGCACCGCGCAGCGTGCGAGACGTAAGCGCCACCGCGAACTTCTTTCATCCACCAAGGCATCGAGCGGCGCTGCGGCGACCGGCTGGACGAGTCCGGCCCGTTCACCCTTGAGCATCTGGTCGACGACATCGACGGCACAGTCTCCGCGCTGGACGGTCCCTTCGTCGTCGTCGGCCAGAGCATGGCGGCCCCCATCGCCGAACTCGTAGCCGCACGACATCCCGCCCGCGCCCTGGGGCTGGTCCTCCTTACCCCCATCCCCCTGGCCGGAACGCATCTACCGCCCGGCGTTCTCGAGTCGTTCCGCTCGCTCGGTGGCAACCCCCAGGCCCAGCGCGCCGCACGGCAGCAGCTGGCGGCCGGCCTTGCCGACGCCGATCTGGACCGGCTCGTGGCTGCCGGCGCGGCGGTGCGTCCCGAGGTCGTTCGCGCCTTGGCCGACTGCTGGAACACCGGCCACAAGAACGGGAGTCTGCCGAGCCACTACCAAGGTCCCGTCCTGGTCATGCGTGGCGCCCACGACACCTTCGTCACCGAAGATGTCGTACCGGGGCCGTCACCCCGCGCCTCGCAACGGTGGAGTGCGTCGCGATCCCGGCGGCCGGACACTGGGCCCACGTGGAACGGCCGAGGGATGTTGCCGGCCACCTGAGTCGCTTCTTGACCAGGACGGCTGCGGCACCGGACTGACAATTCCGCGTCATGCGTCCGGGGAAGAACGGACCCAGGAACCGCCGATTGTATCGGCCGTAGTGGGCGTGCCTGTGGCAGAGATGACACGCCACCCCTTGTCCTCGAGACGCACCTCAAAGTGAGCGGCAATGCGTTCGATCTCGGTTTCGTCGGCACCGCGACGCGACCAGATCACGTCCACGCCCGCGGCATCTTCGCTGTATACATTCACAGCGGGGTCAATAATGCTGGTGCGGTCGTACCCGCTTCCTCGCAGCGGGCCATGCATGGACACAACAATGCCGACCACGCCGCCGGATTGGAGCGGCCATTCGTTCGAGCCCCCATACGATCTGTGCATGGGCACTCCCCAGTAGTCGAGATGCTCTCTTCCGGCTGGCCTCCGCGCCCCATGGCAGCCAAATTCGGCACGTAGTCGTTGAAGAACCAGTCGTAGAGTTCTGCAGCCCGGTCGCGGTCGTCTCCAGCATCATCCCCATCGACGGGGCAACCGGCTTGAGCCGCTGCAGATCGGTCCAGGACAGCACGCCCGGGTTGAGGTGCGGCAGCAGACCGGTCTCCTCCAGCACCAGGATCGCCATCGCCCGCACATGGGACAGCGTGTCTGGGTAGCCATGCGCCTCCAACCACTCGCGCGCCTGCGGGGGATCACCAGCTGGACGTTCTCCAGGCGTTGCCAGCCCGCGCCGAGGAAGACGGTGCGGATCGCGGCCACCAGCCCGCTGTGGCTGTCGGGATCGTTTGCAGAGGACGGCAGGAGGCCTTGATGGAACCACAGGACACTGAACGGACCGAGCGCTTTCGTGCTTCGGTGCGCGCGTTCGTCGCCAGCCTGACCCCGCCCGGTTGGCGGGGTATCGGCGCTCTCGCCCCGATCGAACGTGAGGAGTTCCAGGAGATGACGCGGGCCGCGCTCGCAGAGTGTGGCTGGGTCGCCCCAGCCTGGCCAGCGGAGTACGGCGGAGCTGGCCATGGACCGACCGAACTGGTCATCCTGGTCGAGGAGTTCACGGCGCGGGCATTCCGTTCGGTTCGGACAACGACGAGTTCGGCGTCACCATGCTGGGCAACACGATGCTGCGCTGGAGCGCCCCCGCCCTGCTGCGCCGGTTCCTGCCGAGGATCGCCTCCGGGGAGTACGTCTTCGCGCAAGGCTTCTCCGAGCCGGGCGCCGGCTCAAACCTGGCCTCGCTGGCCCTTCGTGCCGAGCGGGCCGACAACCGGTGGGTGCTGAACGGGCAGAAACTCTGGTCCTCCGGGGCACACCGGGCCAACTGGATGTTCGTACTGGCCCGGACGAACCGCGATGCCCCGGCGCACCGCGGGATCAGCATGCTCCTAGTCCCGCTGGACCAACCCGGCATCGAGATCCGCCCGATCCGCAACCTCACCGGCGAAACCGACTTCAACGAGGTCTTCTTCGACGACGCGACGACTGAATTCGACCTTGTCGTCGGTGAGGTGAATCAAGGTGAGCAGTCGCGATGACGCTGCTCGGCTTCGAGCGCGGAGCGACCGCTGAAGGCGCCTATCCGCTTCCGCAACGAGCTCGACCGTCTGATCGAGCTGATTCGCGAGCGCGGCCTGGACCGCGACCGGGACATCCGCCGACGGGTCACGTGTGTCATGATCAAGTCGAGAAGCTGCGCTGCCACGGGCTGGGTACAGCCACCGCGCTGATCGCCGGAGAGGAGCCGGCCCGGCCGCCGCCGCGTTCAAACTGCTCTGGAGCGAGTACCACCAGCGAGCAACCGAGCTGGCCGTCGCGCCCCCGACCAGCATGAGCACCCCGGAGCCCACGCACACCAGCCCACTTGACCGGCAAGCTCCACGATGCACACCGCTCACTCGGGGACGTCGTCGAAGGCGGACGGACCGTTGTCGTGGCATCGGTGTACGTGGATGGATCCGTTGGTGCCCGTCCTGCTGAACGTGGACCAGGGATGCTCGTAATACCGGTCTGAGCACCGTGAGTTATGTGAGCAGCCTGCAATTGGCCTGTGGCCGTCCACCAGAGGTTGGGAGCGCACCTGCTCAGTGCCCCGGTACCTGACCGGCGTCGGCCAGGGCGCCGAGGTGGCTGACGAGGAAGCGGGCGGCGCGGTCGAGTGCGGCGTCCGCCTCGTCGAGACGCCCGTGCTCCGTCTGGTAGACGTGCGGGAGACCCGGCCCGATCTCCAGCGTGGCCTCGACATGGGCCGCGCCCGCGCGGGCGGCCAGACGTACCGCATCGTCGAGGAGCACCTCGTTCGCGCCGACCTGTACGAGTATCGGGGGCAGGCCGGCGAGGTCGGCGAACACCGGGCTCGCCAGGGGGTGGTTGCGGTTGCCTGAGCCGATGTAGAGATCCGCGAACGCGCGCATGTCGGCCGCGGTGACGATCGGGTCGGCGTCTTCCTTGGTGCGCATGCTCTCTCCGGAGAGGGTGAGGTCGACCCACGGGGAGAAGACCACCACGGCGGCCGGCTGCGGCAGCCCGGCCTCGCGGGCGGCGAGCAGGGTGGCGATGCTCAGGCCGCCGCCGGCCGAGTCACCTGCCACGACGATCTCTCGTGGATCGGCTCCGGTCGCCAGCAGGTCGCGGTAGGCGGCGAGTCCGTCGTCGACCGCCGCGGGGAAGGGGTGCTCGGGAGCCAGCCGGTAGTCCACCGATGTCGCTCGCAGTCCGGCGCGGGCGGCGAGTTCACCGGCGAGGCCGGTGTGGGTGTCCGGTGAGCCGGCGACGTAGCCGCCGCCGTGGAGGTAGAGGAGCCGTCCGCGGTCTGCCGCTCCGGCCGGCTCCAGGCTCAGGGCGGGCCGCCCGCCCAGGACGGTCCTGCGGGTGGTGACGCCTTCCGGTGCCGGCCGGGTCACGGCTGCGGCGAACGAGGTGCGCAGCTCGGCGGGGGCGGGCTGCGTGTCGGGGCGCGGGACGGAGCGGTGCAGGGCGTCGAGGGCTTGGCGCTGCTGTCGGGACATGGTGGGTCTCCATTTCAAGTCATTTTCGCTGCCCCGATCCAAAGAACAGGGCAGCTTCGTCCCTTACTTGTTTACCCAAGGCATAGAGAGGTCGATGTCAGAGACCAGCTTTCCACCGCCGAAGCTCATGTTCTCCAAGGGAATGGCATACATCATCAGGGTGACATCGTCCTGGCTGACGCCAACCTTTTCTACGGCGTATCGGGTGACCAACTCCGCGAGCTTGCGTTTCTGCTCCACCGTCCTGCTCGTACCGGTCGTCACCGTTACGATCATGCGCTTGTCGGACCTCTTCACGTCAGGAAAAGTCGGATGGATGAAGAATTCATCGTCCTTGTGCTCACTGATGATGACGAAACGGTCATCCATAGGTGTATCCATGGCTTCATGAAGAGCGAGATTCAAGGCATCCGCCAGAGCCCGCTTCTCTTCGCTAGAGAACTTTTGAGCCGGAAGGTGGGCGTGAAACATTGGCATGAGTGTTTCCTCGGTTGTGTTGTTCAGGTCAGATGAGGCGATGAAGTTGGCTGTTTTCTCGGCTTAGCTAAGAGCGGATCATCGACGAGGCGGCCGCCCGCGCAGGCCGCGACCCGAGGACGCTCCGGCGCGTCTACAACGTGATCGGCGTGATCGGCGACCGCGGGGACGGACCGGGGCTCGTCGGCAATGTGCGGCGGTGGGCAGACACCCTCGCCGAGTGGGCCGTGGAAGTCGGCTTCGACACCAGACCCGAGCCCAGGTCAGCCACTACCGACGCCGCGGCGACCCACTTCCGCTCCGCCTACAGCCCTGGGCGCACCACCGACCGATCCCGCCGATCACCGACCCTCAAGATCTCCGGCTGTAGTACCTGTCCGGAAACCTCGGGGCACCCCAGTCTCTTCGTTTGCATCAGGTGTCGGTCGGGCCTCAGCCCTGGAACGGCAAGTGCGGTCGAGCCCCTGGCCGGCATGGCCCGCGCGGCGCGTGCCGCCCGCCTCGCCGGTCTGGTGCCTCAGGCCCGGCCGGCCTGCGGGTTGGTGAACATGTGGTTGCCCGCCACCGCGTCCTTCGCGGGCACTTCGTCCTGCAGGACGTCCCAGTGCTCCACCACCAGGCCCTCCTCGAAGCGGAAGATGTCGACCACCACGAGGGGCGTCTCGGTGCTGCCGGAGTACCTGCCATGGATCA
>NZ_JBEYAL010000098.1:0-7896 GCF_040631655.1 Streptomyces sp. NPDC019937 | reverse complement strand
TGAGGAGAGCGCAGCGGCGCTGCGTGCGACGAGCGCGGGGCCGCGAGGTGCCGTGCCGGGCGTCGGGAGCCCGGCATGATCCACACGACACCCCCTAGTCGTCCGCGACGATACGGGCGGGCTCGCAGGCCGGGGTCGCCTCTGCCCGGTCCGCGGCGGGCTTGCGCAGCAGCAGGAGCGCCGCGTCGTCGTGCAGCCGCCCGCCCACGTGGGCCAGCAGTTCGTCGTGCAGCCCGGCGAGGGTCCGGGACGGGTCGTCGCACACGTGCCCGGGCACCCGCTCGGCCAGCGGGAAGTACGCCCTGCCGTGGTCGCGCGCCTCGATGACGCCGTCGGTGTACAGCAGCATCTGGTCGTCGTCGGCGAACGGCACCACCTGCAGGCTCGGCGCCTCGCCGCCCAGTGAGGCCAGGCCCAGCGGCGGCGCCGGGCGCACCGGCTCGACGGGCACGACCGCACCGGCCGGGCCGATCAGCAGCGGCGGCGCGTGACCGCAGTTGACGATCTCCATGCGTCCCCCGCGGGGGTATCCGGCGACGACGGCGGTGACGAAGTCGTCGGGGGCGAGGTTGCGGGCGAGGCTGCGCTCGATCCGGCCGACCACGTCCAGCAGGTCCGGTTCGTCGTACGCGGCCTCCCGGAACACCCCGAGCACCAGCGCCGCGGTGGACACCGCGGGCAGTCCCTTGCCGCGCACGTCGCCGACGATCAGCCGGACCCCGTACGGGGTGGACACCAGCGCGTACAGATCGCCGCCCACCCGGGCCTCCGCCGCGGCGGCGCTGTAGCGGACCGCCACCTGGAACTGGCCGACCCGGGCGGGCACCGGCCGCAGCAGCGCGTTCTGCGCGGCCTCGGCGACCGAGCGGACCGCGGCCAGCACCCGTTCCCGGCGGCGGCGCAACACACCGGACAGCCAGCTGGCCAGGGTCACGGCGACGATCGTGGACAGCACGACCGCCTGCCCGTGGAGCGGCGCGTTCAGCCACGCGCCGAGCAGCCCGCCCAGCGCGACGGCGAGGAACCCGATCCGCAGCACCGTCCACGGGCGGCACGCTGCGGCGGCCAGCGCCGGCCCGACGGCGAGCAGTGGCAACCAGCTCGACCCGTCTCCGGTGACGAAGGCGATCACCGCGACCGCCCCCAGGATGAGAACGGGCACTCCGGCCGCGAACGGCGCGGGAGGGTAGGGCTGGTCCAGATGGGTGCGGGCCTGGATCATGTCCGGGTCGACTGCTCTCTCGTTCACTCAGCCCGTTCGCCGGGCACTACGACGTCCTGTCCGTTACGTCCAGACAACCAATGGTTCGCGGCGGGCGGCAAGGGCCGGAATTTCAGATAGTGAGCGAAAGGCGCCTGGTCACGCGGTCGGCCGTGGGCAGCAGCCGGTCCCGTATCTCCTCCGGCCGCGCGTCCCGGGCCGCGCGGCCCGCCTGGAGCGACACCCCGAGCGAGCCGAGCCGGTCCCCGCTGTACACGGGCACCGCGAAGCAGACCGTGCCCAGCGCGTATTCCTCCAGGTCGGTGACCGGCGTGTCGCCGGGGAAGGCGTCCAGCCGCCGCAGCAGCTCGGCGGAGCTGGTGACGGTGCGGGGCGTGAGATCGACGAGCGGATGCCGGGACAGATACTCGCTGCGGGCCTCGTCGCCCAGCTCGCGCAGCACGCACTTGCCGAGCGCGGTGGCGTGCCCGGCGTCCTCGAACCCCACCCACAGGTCCACCCGTGGCGCCCGGGGGCTGTCGACGATCTCCGCGACCCGGATCTCGCCGTCCTCGTAGAAGGTCAGGTACGCGGCCGCCGACAGCTCGTCCCGCAGCCCGGCCAGCGTCGGCCGCACCCGGTTCAGCAGCGCCTGCCCACGGCTGCCGACCTGGAGCGTGTGCAGCTTGTCGCCGACGACGAAGCCGCCGTCGGGCAGCCGGTGCACATAGCCGTCGTGCACCAGGGTCCGCAGCAGGTGGTACGCGGTGGCCAGGGGCAGCCCCGCCTCCCGTGCCAGCTGTTTCGCCGGCGCACCGCCCTCATGTGCGCCCACGGCCTCCATCAGGCGGAAGGCTCGCTGCACGGAGGTGATGAGCGTAGGGCCTCCTGGAGTACCCATATGACCAGCTTGCGCCCGGTACGGCGGCCGGGCAAGGGCCTGCGCGATGCTCCGGGCGCACGGCGAGGGCGCCGGCCACCCTCGTGGGGTGACCGGCGCCCTCGGCGGCGGGGCGGGGAGGGTCAGCCGGGGCTGATGCGGCCCCGCCAGCCGCCTTCTTCCTGGCCCCGGTGCTCGATGAAGTCCTTGAACCGGTGCAGATCGCCCTTGATGCGGCGGTCGAGCGTCCCGGTCATGTCCGCGGCCTTCTCCGCCATTCCGCTCGGCTCGAAGACCAAGGCCAGGTTGACCTCGGTGTGGTGGTCGTCCAGGGGCCGGAAGGTCACCAGGCCCTGCTGCTGCACATCGCCCGAGGTCGTGCGCCAGGCGATGCGCTCGTCGGGCAGCTGATCGACGATCTCGGTGTCGAACTCACGGTGCACACCGGCGATGGAAGTCGACCAGTGGTTGCGCCGGTCGTCCACCTGCGTCACCTGGTCCACGCCTTCCATGAACCGCGGGAACTCGGTGAACTGCGTCCACTGGTTGTAGGCCGTGTGCAGCGGAACCTCAACCTCGACGGTCTCCCGCACGGTGCTCATCGGTGACTCCTTTCGACGTTGTCACCGCACCGGGTAACCGGCCGCGCGCCCGTAAAACGTCGGCACGGGACGTGATCGCCCGGCGTCATCGCCCGGCGTCATCGCAGCGGGTGCAGCGCGGCCAGTTCGGCGGGGGCGGTGCCGGTCGCGATGGCGTCGGCCAGCAGCCGGCCGGTGAGGGGGCCGAGGGCCACGCCCCACATGCCGTGGCCGCCGTTGACGTACACCCGCGGCGAGCCGGTCGGGCCCACCAGCGGCAGGCCGTCGGCGGTGCACGGGCGCGAGCCGACCCACTCGTCCCGGCGGGCGTCCCAGTCGACGTCCCGCAGCAGCGGACGGGCCGCGGCGATGATCGCCTGGATGCGGCGCGGATCGACCGGCCGCTCCGGAGGCGCCAGCTCCATCATCCCGGCGACCCGCACCCGGCCGTCGCCCAGCGGGGTGCACACCACCTTCTGCGCGGCCAGATACGTCGGGCGCGCCGGTGCGCCCGCGGCGGGCACGCTGAAGCTGTAGCCGCGCCCGGACTGGACGGGCACCCGCACGCCGAACGGGCGGACCAGCCGGTTCAGCCACGTCCCGGTGGCGACGACGGCGACGTCGGCGCGCAGATCGCCCTGGGACGTGGTGACCGCGACGCCCGTGCCCAGGTCGCGGACGCCCGACACCTCGGCCCGCTCCACGACCTTCCCGCCGCGCTCGCGCACCGCGTCCGCCAGCGCCCGCACGAAGTTCCCGGGGTTCACCCGCCGCTGCCCGTGCAGCGCGATGCCCGCGCCGACCGCGTCGCTGAGCACCGGCTCCAGGGAACGCGCCCGGTCGCCGTCGATCAGGTCGTACGGAATCTCGTAACCGGCCGCCCGCGCGTGCTCCAGCTCCTCCACCATCCCCGCGCGCTCGGCCGCCGTGCCGAAGGCGAGCAGCATCGGGTCCACGGGGACGGTCGGCTCGGTGACCCCGCCCGCCGCGAGGTCGTCGTACGCCGCGAGCGCGTGCCGGTTCAGCGCGGCGAACGTGGTGGCCAGCACCCGCCAGCGGCGCGGGGTGCAGTGCCGGGTGAACGACAGCAGGAACCGCGCCAGCCGCGGATCGGCCCGTGGCGGGATGTAGACGGGCGAGGTCGGCGTGACCAGGCTGCGCACCCCGTACCGGAGCGCGGCGGGCTCGGGCAGCGGCAGGGCGAGCGCCGGCGTCAGCCACCCCGCGTTCCCCCACGAGGCCCCGGCCGCCGGCCGCCGCCGCTCGGCGACGGTGACCTCGATGCCACGGCCCTGCAGGGCCCAGGCGGTGGCGAGCCCGACGATCCCGGCCCCGACGACGACGGCGCTGCGTGGTGTGGACACGGTGGCGTTCCCCTTCCCCGGATGATGCGCGCTGCCTACGCATCATCGGCGGCCGGGGGCGCGCGCCGCACTGTCCGCGTGGCCGATTGCGCGGGGCGGGTGTTGTCGCGCGGGACAAGCCGCACGCGGGGCGCGGGCTAGGTGAGACGGAGCGCGCGGAGGCGCAGACGGAGCTGGATCTCGAACTTGGTGGCCGGGTCGGCGAGGTCGAGGCCCGCGATCTCGTGCGCCCGCCGCAGGCGGTAGCGCAGGGTGTTGGGGTGGATGTGCAGCCGCCGGGCGGCCAGCCGGGCGTCCTCACCGGCGGCCAGGTAGTGGGCCAGGCTGTCGAGCAGTCCCGTGCCGCGCTCGCGGTCGTAGCGCTCCAGGTCGGCGATCGCGCCCAGCGGATCGTGCCCGGCCGCGTCGGCCAGGTCGACCGTCTGCATGAGCAGGGCGTCCAGGTGGACGTCGCGGATGTGGGCGGCGCCGCCCGCTCCGCCGCCCAGCCGGGTGAGCAGCCGGACGACCAGGTCGGCGTCGGCCCGGGAGCGGTCCAGTTCGCCGGGGCCGGGCACGGTACGGCCCACCCCGGCCACCAGCCCGGCCCGCTCCTGGAGCTCGCGGACCACGCGCGCCAGCCGCTGCTCGTCGCGCACCGGCACGACGGCGTAGCCCGCGCCGTCGGCCTCCGCGTGCACCCCGCCGTGCGCCGTCCCGGCCGGGACGGCCGACGCGTCGAGCCCGGCGAGCGCGCGCCGCAGCGGCTCCCCGGAGGGCGCCGGGGCGACCGGCCGCAGCGCGACGACGGCCAGCGGACCGGGGGCCAGCGGCAGTTCGGCGGCGGCCTCGACGGCCTCCGGCCCGCCGCCCAGGAGGGCCCGTACGGCCGCGGCGCGGCGCGCCTCCTCCCCGCGCCGCCGCGCGATCTGGCGCGCCAGCACCGGGGCGGCCAGCGCGGCCGACTCCTCCAGCGCCGCCCGCTGCTCCCGGGAGGGCGCGTTCGGCACGATCGCCCAGATGGACCCCACGGACAGGTCGTCCACCCGGATCGGCATGATCGCCCGCGGCAGCACCCCGGACGCGCGGAAGTCCGCGTACAGCGGGGCGGCCGAGCCCGCCAGCCGCACGTCCAGCCGTTCGTTGCGCAGCAGCGGCCGGTACCGGTCGGGGACCCGGCGGTTGAGGATCATCGCGACACGGGCGTCGTCGGAGTTTTCCTGGCCGGGTGAGTAGGTGATCAGCTCGGAGGCGTCGTCCTCGATGGTGACCGGCGCGCCGACCAGCCCGGCGATGCTGCCCGCCAGGGCGAGGAGGCCGTCCGGGGAGTCGTCGTACATCGCTCCTCCGCTCATGGGCGCGCCGCCGGTTCCGGGGCGCCTACCCGGGCCGAACCGTGTCGACGCTCCGAGGCGGAGATTATCCATGGCCGAGCGGCCGGCAGCCATCCCCCGCCGGGGCCTACCCGATGGCCCGCGGGCGCCGCCGCCCGTGCCCGGTGGCCTGTTCGAAGGCGTGGCCGACCTGCAGGACGGCGAAGTCCGCCCGGTGCGGTCCCACGATCTGGACGCCCACCGGCAGCCCGGAGGGGGTGAACCCGCCCGGGACGGACAGGGCGGGGCTGCCGGTCGCCGTGACCAGGTACGCCGAACGCATCCACTCCAGGTAGTCCCGCATCGCCACCCCCGCCACCTCGGTCGGGTACTCGATGCCGATGTCGAACGGCGGCACCTGGCTGACCGGGAGCAGCAGCACGTCATAGCGCTCGAAGAAGGCGCGGACGCGGTGGTAGAGCGCGGTGTGCAGCACCTCGGCGCGGGCCACGTCGGGCCCGGTGAGGCGGCGCCCCGCCTCCGCGTTCTCCCGGATCGTCCGCTTCAGCTCCTCCGGGTGACGGTCCATGAGCGGGCCGAACGCGACCTCGAACAGCGCGGCCCGCTGCGTACGGAACACCTCCTCGCCCTCCGTCAGGTCCGGGCACGCCCGCTCCACCACGCACCCGAGGTCCTCGAACACCCCCGCCGCCGACTCCACGACCGCCGCCACCTCCGGCTCCACCGGCACCAGCCCGCCCAGATCCGGCGACCAGGCCACCCGCAGCCCGGCCAGGTCCCGGTCCAGCGGCCTGGCGAACCGGGCTCCCGGCTCCTCCAGCGCGATCGGCGACCGGGCGTCGGGGCCCGCCATCGCGGACAGCAGCAGGGCGGTGTCCGCGACGGTACGGGCCATCGGGCCCTTGACCGAGAGCGTGGTCCACGCGTTCGCCGCGGGCCAGGTCGGGACGCGCCCGGGCGACGGGCGCAGCCCCACCACGTTGTTGAACGAGGCCGGGTTGCGCAGCGACCCGCCCGTGTCGCTGCCGTCCGCGATCGGGATCATGCCGCCGGCCAGCGCGGCGGCCGCGCCCCCGCTGCTGCCGCCCGCGCTGCGGTCGGGGGCGTACGGGTTGTGGGTGGCGCCGAAGATCGGGTTGAAGGTGTGCGAACCGGCGGCGAACTCGGGCACGTTGGTCTTGCCGAGGGTGATGGCCCCGGCGTCCCGGATCCGCTCGATGATCAGGTCGTCCTGGTCCGGTATGCCGTCGGCCAGCGGCGAACCGTGGCTGGTGCGGATGCCCGCGGTGTTGTGGGTGTCCTTGTGCGCGATGGGCAGCCCGTGCAGCACCCCCACCGCGTCCGCCCCCTCCGCGACGATCCGCTCGTCGGCCGCGGCGGCGGCGTCGAGCGCGCGGTCAGCGACGAGGGTGACGATCGCGTTGACGCCGGGGTTGACCCGCTCGATCCGGTCCAGATGCGCCCGCAGCAGCTCACGGGCGGACAGCTCACGGCTCCGGAGCAGGGCGCTCAGCTCGTGCGCGGTGCGGTAGCAGAGGTCGTCGTTGTGGTCCGTCACGGTTGCTCGCTCTCGTAGATTGCCGAATTGTCCCCACCCCGCCCCTCCCCGAACCAGGGGCGAGCCCCTGGACCCGCGGGGACTCCGCCCCGGGCCCCCGGCGCCGAACGCCATCCCGCCCCGGCGCGAGGAACACACGGCCGGGTGGCGACGCGGAAGCCGTTGATCCCCCACCCCGCCCCTTCCCGAATCCGGGACGAGCCCCAGGACCCCGCGGGGACTCCGCCCCGGGCCCCCGGCGCCGAACGCCATCCCGCCCCGGCGCGAGGAACACAGGGCCGGGTGGCGACGCGGAAGTGGTTGATCCCCCACCCCGCCCCTCCCCGAACCAGGGACGAGCCCCAGGACCCCGCGGGGACTCCGCCCCGAGCCCCCGGCGCCGAACGCCATCCCGCCCCGGCGCGAGGAACACACGGCCGGGTGGCGACGCGGACGTGGTTGATCCCCCACCCCGCCCCTCCCCGAACCAGGGACCGGGACCCTGGACCCCGCGGGGCTGTCGCCCCGGAGCCTCGGGAGCGGGAGCGGCCGTGGCGTGGTGGCCACGGCCCGCGGTTGCGGCGCGACGGCAGGCGGCTGCCGGGGGCAGGGTGAGGGCGCGGCGGGACCGGGAGCGGCCGACGGCGCCTCCGGCCCCCGTCGGGCCAAGCCCCGCCGCCCTGCGCGAGGGCAATCGGCCTGGCGTCCTCGCGCGGGCGCGCGGGCTTCTCGTCGCGTCGCAGGGGGCGGCCGCAGGGGCGTGAGCGTCGCCGTGCACGCGGCGCGGCGGCGCGCGCCGCACGGCCGTCGGCGGGACGGCCGGCAGCGCATCGCAGCGGGGCGGGGTCCAGGGGCGGAGCCCCTGGTTCGGGAAGGGGCGGGGTGGGGAAACACCGGCGCCGCCGGGAAGGCCGCCCCCCCGGGGGGGGGGGGGGCGGGGGGCGGGCCGGGGGGGGGGGGGGGGGGGGCGCGGGGGGGCCCCCGGGGGGGGGGTGGTGGGGGGTGCGGGGGGGGGGGGGC
>NZ_JBEYAL010000097.1:0-7943 GCF_040631655.1 Streptomyces sp. NPDC019937 | reverse complement strand
CCGAAGACGGCGATGACGACGAGCACCACGGCCAGCGTGGAGTTGATCAAACGACGGCGCATGGTCCCACCGTGTCAGCCACCGTCAGCTTTTCTACGCGGCCCGGGGCGGCCGGGGGCTGCGGCCTGCCGGGACCGGGGCGCCGCGGGCTGGTCAGGCGTCATGTCGTATCCCCTCCAGGTTCTCCGCGCGAGCGGTGGTCCTCGCGGGGGACCTGCGGGCTACTGCTCGTCCGTGACCGGGCCGGAGGCCAGGTCGCGGACCGCCGCGGCGAAGGCGTCGCCCCGCTTGTTGTAGTTGGTGAACATGTCCATCGAGGCGCAGGCCGGGGCCAGAAGGACGGTATCGCCCGGCCGGGCGAGCCGGGCCGCTTCCCGGACAGCCGCCGCCATCGCCCCAGTGTCGGTCCGGTCGAGGTCCACGACCGGGACATCCGCTGCGTGTCGCGCGAGCGCTTCCCGGATCAGGGCGCGGTCGGCGCCGATCAGCACCACGCCGCGCAGCCGCTGGGCGGCCGTGGAGACCAGTTCATCGAAGGTGGCGCCCTTGGCGAGGCCGCCGGCGACCCACACGATGTGCTCGTACGCGCCCAACGACGCCTCGGCGGCGTGGGTGTTGGTCGCCTTGGAGTCGTCCACGTAAGCCACGCCCTCGACGTCCGCGACGTGCTCCACCCGGTGCGGGTCGGGGCGGAAGGCGCGCAGCCCGTCCCGTACGGCGGTGGGCGGCACGCCGAAGGCGCGGGCCAGGGCCGCGGCGGCGAGCGCGTTGGCGATGTTGTGCGGCGCGGGCGGGTTGACGTCGGCGACCTCGGCCAGCTCCTGGGCGCTCTTCTGCCGGTCGGCGATGAAGGCCCGGTCGACGAGGATGTTCTCGACGACGCCGAGCTGGGAGGGGCCGGGGGTGCCGAGGGTGAAGCCGATCGCCCGGCAGCCCTCCTCGACATCGGCCGCCCGGACCAGGTCCTCGGTGGCGGGGTCGGCGGCGTTGTAGACGCAGGCCACCTGGTTGCCCTCGTAGATCCGGCCCTTGTCGGCCGCGTACGCCGCCATGGAGCCGTGCCAGTCGAGGTGGTCGGGGGCGAGGTTGAGCACCGCGCCGGAGTGGGCGCGCAGCGAGGGCGCCCAGTGCAGCTGGTAGCTGGACAGCTCGACGGCGAGCACGTCGTACGGCGTATCGCCCAGCACGATGTCCAGGAGCGAGACGCCGATGTTGCCGACGGCGGCGGTGCGCAGTCCGGCCGCCTCCAGGATGGACGCCAGCATGCGCACGGTGGTGGTCTTGCCGTTGGTGCCGGTGACCGCGAGCCAGGGCGCGGAGTCCGGGCCGCGCAGCCGCCAGGCCAGCTCCACATCGCCCCACACCGGGACGCCCGCCTTCTCGGCGGCCAGGAACAGCGGGCTGGTGGGCTTCCAGCCGGGCGTGGTGACGACCAGTTCGGTGCCCTCGGGGAGGGTGTCCCCGTCACCGAGCCGCACCGTGATGCCGAGCGGCTCCAGTTCGGCCGCCTGGGCGCGCTGGGGCTCGCCGTCGCTTCCGTTGACGACGGTCACCGTGGCCCCGAGGCCCCGCAGCGCACGCGCTGCGGGGACCCCGGAGACGCCGAGTCCGGCGACGGTGACATGCCGTCCGGCGAGGTCGGTGACGTCGATGGTCACGAAGCCCGCCAGCCCGCGTAGAAGAGGCCGAGTCCGACGATCACGCACATGCCCTGGATGATCCAGAACCGGACCACCACCAGGACTTCGCTCCAGCCCTTGAGTTCGAAGTGGTGCTGGAGTGGTGCCATCCGGAAGACCCGGCGCCCGGTGAGGCGGAACGAGCCGACCTGGATGACCACGGACAGGGTGATCAGGACGAACAGCCCACCGAGGATGGCCATCAGCAGCTCCGTACGGGAGCAGATGGCGAGGCCCGCGAGGGCGCCGCCGAGCGCGAGCGAGCCGGTGTCCCCCATGAAGATCTTGGCGGGCGAGGTGTTCCACCACAGGAAGCCGAAGCAGGCGCCCATCAGCGCGGAGGCGACGACCGCGAGGTCGAGCGGGTCGCGCACCTCGAAACAGGACGAGGGATTGGTGAGGGTGTCCGCGTTGGCGCAGGACTCCTGGTACTGCCAGACGCCGATGAAGGTGTAGGCGCCGAAGACCATCACGGAGGCGCCGGTGGCCAGGCCGTCCAGGCCGTCGGTGAGGTTCACGCCGTTCGACATCGCGAGGATCATGAACAGCGCCCAGATCGCGAAGATCACCGGGCCGAAGGACCAGCCGAAGTCCTGGACGAAGGAAAGCCGGTCGGAGGCCGGGGTCTGCTGGCGGGCGTCGGCGAAGTTCAGCGCGAGGATCGCGAAGGCGACACCGACGATCAGCTGGCCGGCCATCTTGGCCTTGGCCCGCAGACCCAGGCTGCGCTGCTTGACGATCTTGATGTAGTCGTCGAGGAAGCCGACCAGGCCCATGCCCGCGAACAGGAAGAGCACCAGCACACCGGAGAAGGTGGGCTGGCTGCCCGTGATCACCTTCGTCACCGCGTAGGCGATCAGGGTGGCCAGGATGAAGGAGATGCCGCCCATGGTGGGCGTGCCCTTCTTGCTGCCGTGCGTCCGCGGGCCGTCGTCCCGGATGTACTGGCCGTATCCCTTGCGGGCGAGCAGTTTGATCAGCAGCGGGGTGCCGATCAGGGTCAGGAAGAGCCCGATGGCTCCGGAGAAGAGGATCTGCCGCATGGCGGGTACGTGGTCTTCTCCCGCGGCGAGGCCACCGGCGAGGAGGATCTGCCCCATGGTCATCGCCCGGCGACCTCACCCTCGAGCAACGCCTGCGCGAGTGCCTCCAGGCCGACCGACCTGGACGCCTTCACCAACACGACATCCCCCGGTCGCAGCTCGCTCCGCAGCAGATCGACCGCTGCCCGCACGTCGGACACGTGCACCGACTCCTCACCCCACGAACCCTCGTTCTTGGCGCCCATGTCCAGCCACGCGGCCTCCCGGCCGCCGACCGCCACGAGCTTGCTGACGTTGAGCCGGACGGCCAGCCGTCCGACCGCGTCGTGCTCGGCCAGTGACTCATCGCCCAGCTCGGCCATCGGGCCCAGCACCGCCCACGTGCGACGCCCCGGTGTTGCGGCGCCCATCGCGGCCAGCGCGCGCAGCGCGGCTCGCATGGACTCGGGGTTCGCGTTGTAGGCGTCATTGACGACCGTCACGCCGTCCGAGCGCTCGGTGACCTCCATCCGCCAGCGGGAGAGCTGCCCCGCCTCGGAGAGCGCCACGGCGATCTCGTCGACGGACATGCCCGTCTCATGGGCGACGGCGGCCGCGGCGAGCGCGTTCGACACGTGGTGCTCACCGTACAGGCGCATGGTCACGTCACCGCACCCGGTAGGGGTGTGAAGCGTGAAGGCGGGGCGGCCACCGTCGGCAAGCCGGACATTCGAGGCACGCACGTCGGCGTCCTCGGCCTCGCCGAACAGGACGGTACGGGCCTTCGTACGGGACGCCATGGCGCGCACCAGGGGGTCGTCGGCGTTGAGCACCGCCACCCCGCCGTCCTCGGCTGAGGGCAGCGCCTCGACCAGTTCGCCCTTGGCCTCGGCGATCTGCTCGCGGCCGCCGAACTCGCCGATGTGGGCGGTGCCGACGTTGAGGACGAGCCCGATGCGGGGCGGGGTGAGGTCCGTCAGATAACGGATGTGGCCCTTGCCTCGGGCGCCCATCTCCAGCACCAGGTGCTGGGTCGTCGTATCGGCGCGCAGCGCGGTCAGCGGCAGCCCGATCTCGTTGTTGAACGAGCCGTGCGTCCATACGGTCGGGCCGTGACGCTGGAGCAGCTGGGCGATGAGGTCCTTGGTGCTGGTCTTCCCGGCGGAGCCGGTGAGCGCCACCACGGTGGTGCCCAGCCGCTCGACGGCGGCGCGGGCGAGCGCGCCCATGGCGGCGACGACGTCGGGGACGACGATCGACGGAACCGGGGCGTCCGCTGTGGAGACCGGGCGGGTGGCCAGGACCGCCACCGCGCCCGCCTCGACCGCGCCGCGCGCGTAGTCGTGGCCGTCCACGCGCTCGCCGGGGAGCGCGGCGAACAGGCTCCCGGGCCGCACCTCGCGGGAGTCGATCACGACGGGTCCGGTGACCTTCAGGTCAGGGTCCGGTATGTCGTGCGGCTGCCCACCGACGAGGCCGGTGATCTCGGTGAGGGACAGTGGGATCACTGATCACCTCCGGCCGTGCGGGAGAGCTGCCTGGAGGGGGCTGGTGCGCGCATGGCGGTCTGTCATCCCTGGTTGTCTTGATGGGTGTGCCCGTGCGGTTCGCTCGCCTCGGGGCGTCGCGGACCGCGCCCCTTGGCTCGCTCGCTGAGCTCGATGGCTTCCCGCAGGACCTCGCGGTCGTCGAAGGCGCGAACCACCCCGGCGATCGTCTGGCCCTGCTCATGGCCCTTGCCCGCGACGATCACGGTGTCGCCGGGTTCCGCGCGGGCGACGGCGGCGGCGATGGCGTTCGCCCGGTCCTCCTCGACCAGGACGTCGCCGCGCTCGTGCGCGGGCACCTCGGCGGCGCCCGCGAGCATCGCGGCGAGGATGGCGAGCGGGTCCTCGGAGCGGGGGTTGTCCGAGGTCAGTACGGCCGTGTCGGCGTACCGGGCCACCGCGGAGCCCATCGGCCCGCGCTTGAGCCGGTCGCGGTCGCCGCCGCAGCCGAGGACGGCGTGCAGCTTGCCGTCGGTGACCCTGCGCAGGGCGCGCAGCACCGACTCGACGGCGTCGGTCTTGTGGGCGTAGTCGACCACCGCGAGGTACGGCTGGCCCACGTCGATGCGCTCCAGCCGCCCGGGCACGCCGGGGACGGCGGCGATGCCGTCCGCGGCCGTCTGCGGGTCGATCCCGGCGACGGCGAGCGCGACGAGGGCGGCGAGCGCGTTGGCGACGTTGAACGGGCCCGCGATCGGGGCGGCGGCCCGCACCGTCTCGCCGTTGGGGCCGATCGCGGTGAAGGTCGAGCCGAACGGGCCGACCTCGACATCCGCGGCGCGCCAGTGGGCGTCGGGGTGGCCCTCGGCGGAGAAGGTGGTGACGGGGACCTCGGACTCCTCGATGAGCCGGCGGCCGTACTCGTCGTCGTAGTTGATCACTCCGGCCCGGCTGCGGGCCCTGGTGAACAGCTGGGCCTTGGCCTGGAAGTAGTCCTCCATCCCCGAGTGGAACTCCATGTGCTCCGGGGAGAGGTTGTTGAAGACGGCGACGTCGAAGACGCAGCCGTCGACGCGGCCGAGGACCAGGGCGTGGCTGGAGACCTCCATGACGACCGAGTGGACGTCGCGTTCGCGCATCACCGCGAACAGCGCCTGCAGATCGGTGGCCTCGGGGGTGGTGCGCTCGGACTTGATGCGCTCGTCGCCGATGCGCATCTCGACGGTGCCGATGAGCCCCGTGGGGCCGCCCCCGGCCTGCTCGGCGGCGGCCCGGAGCCCGCCGTCGACGAGGTAGGCGGTGGTGGTCTTGCCGGAGGTGCCGGTGATGCCGATCTGCAGCAGGCTGTGGCCCGGCTCGTCGTAGATGGTGGCGGCCAGCGCGCCCATCCGGGCGCGCGGGTTGTCCACGACCAGGACCGGCAGTCCGGTGGCGGCGGCGCGCTCGGCGCCGTCCGGGTCGGTCAGCACGGCGGCCGCGCCGAGGTCGGCGGCCTGGGCGGCGAAGTCCGCGCCGTGCAGCCGGGCGCCGGACAGCGCGGCGTACACATCGCCCGGGCGCACGGCGCGCGAGTCATGGGTGATCCCGGTGACCGCGGCCTCGGCCGGGACTCCGGAGGCATCGACGCCCAGCTGGTCTGCCAGCTCCGCGAGCGGTACGGGGCGGACCTGGAGAGGGCGGGGCGCTCCCGGGTATTCCACAGAAACGTCCTTCTGAGGGGTTTGGGACTGATCAGCTTGGGGCACGGCGGTGAGCGTACCCGGCCCACCCGCTCCGTCGCGAAATCCGGCGGCGGAGCAGCGGCGCACCGGGCCCTGGTTCCCTGGCTCCGGCGTGATCGTCGTCACGGCTGAACCCGCTCAGCGGCCCGGGCTGTAGCTCACGGGGAGCCGCTTGGGCTGCGCACCCGTAGGCGGGACCTGCAGCGACTTGAGCGCGAACTCCATGACTTTTTTGTAGACCGGACCGCAGACCTGCCCGCCGAAATAGCTGCCCCTGGTCGGATTCTGCACCGCGCAGTAGACCGTGAGGCGCGGTTTGTCAGCTGGTGCGAAACCGGCGAAGGAAGCGGTGTATCCGTGATAACGGCCGGTTTTCGGGTCCACGCGGTTGGAAGTGCCGGTCTTGCCCGCCACGCGATAGCCGGGGATCTTCGCCTTGGCGCCGGTGCCCTCCTGGTCGTCCACGACCGATTCGAGCATCTCGGCGAGCGTCTTCGCGGTCTTCGCGCTCACCACCCGGTTCTTCTCGGGCGCCGGGGCGGCGGTGAAGTGGCCGCCAGGACCCCTGGTGCCGCGCACCAGGCTGGGGGCGATGCGCTGGCCGCCGTTGGCGACGGTGGAGTAGACGGAGGCCGCCTGGACGGCGTTGAGCGACAGTCCCTGCCCGAAGGGGATGGTGTACCCCTGCGAGGCGCTCCAGTCCTGCGGTTTGGCCAGGATGCCCGGGGTCTCGCCGGGGAGGCCGAGCCCGGTGGGCTGTCCGATGCCGAACCGCCGCAGATAGCGGTAGAGGATCCGGTTCTTCTGCTTCTCGGTCTTGCCCAGCTGCTCGGTGGCGAGGATGGTGCCGATGTTGCTGGACTTGGCGAGCACCCCGTTGAGCGTGAGGTACCAGGTGGGGTGGTCGATGTCGTCGGCGAAGGCGCGGCCCGCGCGCGGCAGCCGGTTCGGGACCTCCACCTGGGTGTCCCAGCGGGCGGCGCCCTCCTGCAGTACGGCGGCCATCGACATCAGCTTGCTGACGCTGCCCGGTTCGTACGCGTCGGAGACCGCGGCGTTGCCGAGGGCGTCGCCGTCCGCGGTGGAGATGTCGTTCGGGTCGAAGCCGGGGGCGTTGGCCATGGCCAGCAGTTGTCCGGTGCGGGTGTCCTGCACGACGACGTAGCCGCGGTCCGCCCGTGACTTCTTCACCTGGTCGGAGATGGCGCTCTGGGCGGCCCACTGGATGTCGCGGTCGATCGTCAGCTCGACGTCGCTGCCGGGCACCGCGGGCTTCTCGCTGAGGTCGCCGGTGGGCACCTGGTGGCCGCCGGACTGGGCGTAGACGCGCTTGCCGTCCTTGCCCGCGAGCTTGTCGTTCAGGTGCTGCTCGATCCCCGCCGCGCCGCGCCCGTCGGCGCCCACGAAGCCCAGGATCCCGGCGGCGAGGCCGCCGCCGGGGTAGACCCGCTTGCTGTGCGACTCCCGGTTGACCCCGGCCAGGACGTTGGTGCCCTTGCCCTTGCTCGCGCTGTCGTCCAGGGCGTTCTTCAGGTCCTTGATCTGGTTCCAGACCTGCGGGGTCTGCTGCCGGGCCAGCACGGCGTACTGCGACTTCGGGTTCTCGGTGAGCTTCTTCTCCAGGTCCGCCTCGTTCTTGCCGAGGATCGGCGCGAGGAGGGCGGCCGCCTGCCGGGGCGCGTCCTTGATCTTGGCGTTGCGCGGGGTGAGCAGGTCGGGGGCGGCCGTGATGTCGTACGCGTCCACGGTGGTGGCCAGGTTGACGCCGTCGCGGTCGGTGATGGACCCGCGCTCCGCGGACAGCTTCACCGGGATGTAGCGGTTGACGTTCGCCTTGGCGGCGTACGCGGAGGCGTCCACGGCCTGCACCTGGAGCAGCCGGACGACGAAGACCAGCATGACGAGGGTGAGGCCGAGGCTGATCAGCCGCAGCCGGGGGCGCGGGCTGCCCAGCCGCAGCTGCGCCTGGGCGCCGCCGGGGCGCCCGCCGCGCCCCGAGGGGCGGCGCTGCGCCCCCTGGCGCGGGCGGCGGTC
>NZ_JBEYAL010000096.1:0-9984 GCF_040631655.1 Streptomyces sp. NPDC019937 | reverse complement strand
CGCCCGGTTACATTCCGAACCCGGAAGCTAAGCCTTTCAGCGCCGATGGTACTGCAGGGGGGACCCTGTGGGAGAGTAGGACGCCGCCGAACAATATTTGAAAAAGGCCCGGTCGGGAGCTTCGGCTCCCGACCGGGCCTTTTTGTCTTTGTAGGCTGACGCCATGCGCTATGACCTGGTCATCTTCGACAACGACGGGGTACTCGTCGACAGCGAGCCGATCTCCAACCGGCTCCTCGCGGGCTATCTCACCGAACTGGGCCATCCCACCACCTACGAGGACTCCCTGCGGGACTACATGGGATCCGCCATGCACCGCATTCACGAGCTGGTCCTGGAGCGCACCGGGCAGCGGCTGCCCGCCGACTTCGACGCCACCTTCCACTCCCGCGTCTTCGCCGCCTTCCGCCGCGACCTGGAGCCGGTGGACGGCATCGCCGCCACGCTGAACGGTCTGCGGGTGGACGGGACCCCGTACTGCGTGGCCTCATCCGGAAGCCATGAGCGCATACGGGTCGCCCTGCGGAAGACCGGGCTCTACGACTACTTCGGCGAGGACCGCATCTTCAGCTCCGAGGACGTGGGCCGCGGCAAGCCCGCCCCCGACCTGTTCCTCCACGCGGCGAACCACATGGGCACGACCCCCGGCCGGTGCGCCGTCGTCGAGGACAGCCCGCTCGGAGTGCGGGCCGCCCTGGCGGCCGGGATGGACGCGTACGGCTACACGGCCATGACCCCGGCCGACCGCCTCCCGGGCGCCCGGGCCCACTTCTCGGACATGGCCGAAATGCGAATACTGCTCAGCTCTACCCACAAGTAGCGCCGGGGGCCTACGCTCCTCGGCCATGACGGATACGCGCCCGGGCCCGCGGCTGCGGCATGGCCGGGCCTCGCTGGCCATCAGCTTCTTCGTCCAGGGCGCGATCTTCGCACTGCTCGTGACCCGGATACCCGCGCTGCAGGACCGCTACGGGATATCCGACGCACTGCTGCCCCTCTTCCTCGCCGCCGTGCCGGTCCTCGCCGGGGTGGGCAGCGTCACCACCGAACACCTCGTCAAGCGGGTACGGCCGGGACGGGTGCTGCGCGGGGTCCAGCCCGTCGTCTCGCTCGCGCTGCTCGCGGCGGGGTCGGGCTCGGCGGTGTGGCAGCTCGCCGTGGCGCTCGCGGTCTTCGGCCTCACCGTCGGCGCGCTCGACGCGTCGATGAACATGCTCGGGGTGAGCCTGCAACGCGCGTACGGGCGCAGCATCATGCTCGGCTTCCACGCCGCGTACAGCCTGGGCGGGATCGCCGGGGCCTCGCTCGCCTGGGTGGGCGCGCACGAGGACCTGCCGCTGCCCGTGCTCTACGCGCCGCTGGTGGCGGCTCTCGTGCCCGTCGCGTTCATCGCGGGCCGCTGGTTCGCGGACGACCCCCGCGGCCCCGGAGACGGCGGCACAGGCCCGGACGGAGGCACGGGCGCGGCGGGCGGCGCGGAGCACCGCGTCGTGAGCATGCGGCCGCTGCTGCCGCTCTGCCTCGTCATGGCCTTCGCCTACATCGGCGACTCCACGGTCTCCAACTGGTCCGCCAAGTACCTGGAGGACGTGCTGCACAGCTCCGATCAGCTGGCGACGGTGCCGTACAACGTCTACATGGTCACCACCCTGCTCGGCCGGTCCTTCGGCGACCTCGGGGTGCGGCGGTTCGGTGCGGCCGCCGTCGTGCGGGCCGGGGCGCTGCT
The DNA here is from genome assembly GCF_040631655.1 of Streptomyces sp. NPDC019937. Taxonomy (NCBI): domain Bacteria; kingdom Bacillati; phylum Actinomycetota; class Actinomycetes; order Kitasatosporales; family Streptomycetaceae; genus Streptomyces; species Streptomyces sp. NPDC019937. The sequence goes on along the minus strand of NZ_JBEYAL010000096.1, from coordinate 8,258 downwards.
TGCGGCGGGCGGGTTCGCCGTGGTCGCCGCGGCGCCCGGCGCCTGGGTGGGGATGCTCGGGTTCACGATGCTGGGGCTCGGGCTGTGCGTGCTGGTGCCGCAGACGTTCGCCGCCGCCGGGCGGCTTTTCCCCGGGGCGTCGGACGCGGCCGTCGCGCGCCTGAACATCTTCAATTACGTGGGCTTTCTGATCGGTTCGCCGCTGGTGGGCGCGCTGGGCGGCGCGTGGAACTACCGCGGGGCGATGCTCGTGCCGATGGCGCTCGTGCTCGTGACGCTGGTCTACGCGAGGTCGTTCGGCGCCGCACCCGCCCGATACGGTGACGGGCATGAGCGGCCGCGCACAGTTGATGTGGGATGAGCAAGTAACCGGATACGACTTCGGTGCCGGGCATCCGATGGACCCGGTCCGGCTCGCGCTGACCATGCGGTTGGTGGAGGCGTACGGGCTCGACCGGGCGGTCGGGGTGGTGGCCGCCAAGGCGGCCGGCGACTCGACGCTGCGGCTGGTCCACCGCCAGGAGTACATCGAGGCGGTGCGGCGGGCCTCGGCCGATCCGGCGGGCGCGGACGGTTCGTACGGGCTCGGGACCATGGACGACCCGGCGTTCGCCGGGATGCACGAGGCGTCGGCGCTGATCGCGGGGCAGTCGGTGGGCGCCGCGGAGAGCGTCTGGCGCGGTGAGGCGCTGCACGCGGTGAACTTCGCGGGCGGGCTGCACCACGCCATGCCCGGCGGCGCCTCCGGGTTCTGTGTCTACAACGACGCGGCGCTGGCGGTGGCCCGGCTGCTGGAGCTGGGCGCCGAGCGGGTCGCGTACGTGGATGTGGACGTGCACCACGGCGACGGCGTGCAGGCGGCCTTCTGGGACGATCCGCGGGTGCTGACCATCTCGCTGCACGAGCACCCGCGCACCCTCTTCCCGCAGACCGGATGGCCCGAGGAGACCGGCGGCGAGGGCGCGGTGGGCTCGGCGGTGAACGTGGCGCTCCCGGCCGGTACCGGGGACGCCGGCTGGCTGCGGGCCTTCCACGCGGTGGTGCCGGAACTGTTGGCCGACTTCCGGCCGCAGGCGCTGGTGACCCAGCACGGCGCGGACACCCACATCGAGGACCCCCTCGCCCATCTGGGCGTGACCGTGGACGCGCAGCGCTCGGTCGCGGAGAGCTGCCACCGGCTGGCGCACGAGCACGCGGACGGGCGCTGGATCGCGCTCGGGGGCGGCGGCTACGCGGTGGTGGACGTGGTGCCGCGGTCGTGGACGCATCTGGTGGCGATCGCGGCGGGGCGGCCGGTGGCGCCGGAGGCGGAGGTGCCGGAGGAGTGGCGGCACGAGGTGTACCGGCGGACCCGGCTGGAGGCGCCGCGGCGGATGACGGACGGGCGCGAGCCGCGCTGGCAGGACTTCGCCGAGTCCGGCTACGACCCCGCGGACCGTCTGGACCAGGCGATCCTGGCGACCCGCCGGGCCGTCTTCCCCCACCACGGCCTGCTGCCGTAGGCCCCCGGGGCGCCACGCTCTCGTACGCCAGTGTTAGGCCGACCGTGGTAACTCGGGGCGTTCCCCTTCGGGCACGTGCGGTGATCCAGCAGCATCGGTGGGGTGTTGAGTACCGCCGCGCTGCGTGCGCATCTGCTGGCGGCGCGGCTCGCCGGGCCGGTGACCACCAGCCGGGAGGAGAGCCTGCGCCGGTATCGGCTCTTCGCCGCCCGCGACCCCCGGGTGCTGCTCGGCCTGGATCCCGAATACGACTGGTCCTTCACCGAATTGCTTCGCCTCATGGGGAGTAAATGCGGGGTTTCGGTCAACCCGGCCCATGTCTCCGGTCACGATGTGATCGACCCGGAGCGTACGATCGCCGCCCTGCAGACCTTCGCGGACCGGCTCCGGGTGGCCGCCGAGACGCGGGCGCCGGTGCTCCTGGGCACCGGCCACCCCCACCGTCTCCTGGGTTTCTACGCCGCGTTGGCGTCGGCCCTCTCGGCGGCCGGATGTCCGGTCCTCACCCCGGCGGACGGTAGATGTGTCGACATAACGACTCGCTTTGGCGTACGTACGTACCAGCTCACCTACGTACGGGGAGTCGCGATGGTGCGGGAACCCGGCGCCCGGCCGACCGCGAGTGAGCCGGGCGCCCACAGTCACTCGCCCCTCCCGGTTCGCGTTGCCCTCGCCTGTGCCGCGGAGTCCGGGGGGCCACTTCCGGGGCTGGTGATCGGGGACCACGGATGGGTCTGCGGAGCAGGTCAACTGGGGTTTGCCGCCATCGGCCTTGCCGACACCGACGACCCCGCGCTGTTCGTCGGGGAGGCCGAGGGGCAGGTATCCGTGGCCGTTCCACTTGATGACGCTGTGCGGTCCGGTTACTACCGGCCGCTTACTCGCTATGTACTCAATCGAGCGTGTCTGTCACAGTAGGCGTGCGATCGCTACTCCTCTTCCCCACTCGCATCACCCGCCCCTAACCTGGGGATGAGCGCGCATGCGAGCAGGAGTCACCGGAGGGGAAGCCGGTGCCCGACATGTGCGGAAGGTTCAGGTGGTGTGTCATGGCTGCTGGCGAACGGCCTCTGAATGAGGTTCAGTTTCTGACCGTGGCGGAAGTCGCCTCGGTGATGCGAGTCTCCAAGATGACCGTGTACCGCTTGGTGCACAGCGGTCATCTGCCGGCGATCAGGGTGGGCAGGTCCTTCCGGGTCCCGGAGCAAGCGGTGCATGAGTACCTCCGCGAGTCCTATGTGGGGGTGGAGTCCGCTTAGGTCGACGACCCTCGGATTACGTGGTTCGCCCGGTGGCGGGTAGGCTGGCCCGATGTAGGTCGTGTGGGCTCGGACGCCCCGCACCGAGTGATTCGAAGTGAGCGAGGGTAGTCGTGGGCTCTGTTATCAAGAAGCGGCGCAAGCGGATGGCGAAGAAGAAGCACCGCAAGCTGCTCAAGCGCACGCGCGTCCAGCGTCGTAACAAGAAGTAACACCAGCGACGCTGTGTTCGTCCCGCAGCCCTTCCACCCACGGTGGAAGGGCTGCGGTGCGTGTGGCGGAGGCCCCGGCTCAAAACGTCGCACCGTGCGGCGAGTGGTCATCACAGCGCAACATCGACCGGTTACGGTGGTCCGCACAGCCCAGCTCGGACGAGGGTGGGAAGGAAGGCGCTGATCTTGGGAAAGGTCGTGCTCGTCACCGGAGTCGCCCGCCGGCTGGGGGGCCGTTTCGTACGGCGCATACAGCGCGAGCCGGACGTCGACCGGGTCATCGGGGTGGACGCGGTCGCTCCCGAACACCAGCTGGGCGGAGCCGATTTCGTCCGGGCCGACATCCGCCACCCCACGATCGGAAAGCTCCTCGCCGAATTCGGCGTCGACACCGTCGTCCACATGGACATCAACGGCACCCCGCTCGGCGCCCGGGGCAACCGCACCTCGGTCAAGGAAACCAACGTCATCGGCACCATGCAGCTGCTCGGCGCCTGCCAGAAGGCGCCGTCGGTCCAGCGGCTGGTGGTGAAGTCCAGCACCAGCGTGTACGGCTCCGCGCCCCGCGACCCCGCCGTCTTCGGCGAGACCACCCCGCCCAAGTCGCTGCCGAGCGGTGGCTTCGCCAAGGACACCGTCGAGGTCGAGGGGTACGTACGCGGCTTCGCCCGGCGCCGCCCCGACGTCGCGGTGTGCGTGCTGCGCTTCGCCAACATCCTCGGACCGTGCGCGGACTCCCCGCTCGCCGAGTACTTCGCGCTGCCGGTGCTGCCCACCGTCATCGGCTACGACCCGCGGCTCCAGTTCGTCCACGAGAAGGACGCCCTGGAGGTGCTGCGGATCGCCGCCTCCGAGCCGCGCCGCGGCACGCTCAACAGCGGTACGTTCAACATCGCGGGCGACGGGGTGCTGCTGCTCTCCCAGGCCGCCCGGCGCCTGGGCCGCCCCACCCTGCCGCTGCTGCTGCCGACCCTCCGGTGGGCCCGCACCGCGCTGCGGTCCCTCGGCATCACCGACTTCTCGCCCGAGCAGATCCGGCTGCTCACCCACGGCCGGGTGGTGGCCACGACCCAGATGCGCGAGACCCTGGGATTCGAACCCGAATACACCACCGCCGGCGCCTTCGCGGACTACGCGCACAGCCGCGGTCCCGGGCTGCTCCCGCCCGAGACCCTCGCCCGTACCATCGACCGGCTCGGCGCCCTGCTGCCCGCCGGCGCCCAGAAATGAGGAGCGCGACCACCATGGCGGATGCCAAGGTCATTCCGTTCGGTGAGGAACCCCGGTCCCGGCGGAAGGGGCCGCACACGGGCCGTGCGAACCGGTCCCAGGGTCCGCTGAAGCCCGTACCGCAGCAGCGCGACGAGGAGCTGGAGCACCACCCCGAGACCTCCGCGGCCTCCGCCCCGCCACCGCCCCCGCACCCGCCGAAGCGGGCACCGGGCGGCGGCGACTGGGAGCGCAAGCTCGCCCACGGGCTGAGCTTCCTGCGCCGCCGGATCACCGGCGAGTACGAGGTCGACGACTTCGGCTACGACGAGGACCTGACCGACCAGGTGCTGATGTCGATGCTCCGCCCGATGTACGAGAAGTACTTCCGGGTCGAGGTCAAGGGCATCGAGAACATCCCGGAGGAGGGTGGCGCGCTCGTGGTCGCCAACCACTCCGGCGTGCTGCCGCTGGACGGGCTGATGCTCCAGGTCGCGGTGCACGACAACCACCCGGCCCAGCGCCATCTGCGGCTGCTCGCCGCCGACCTGGTCTTCGTGCTGCCGGTCATCAACGAACTGGCGCGCAAGGCCGGTCACACCCTCGCCTGCTCCGAGGACGCCCAGCTGCTGCTGGAGCGCGGCGAGGTCGTCGGGGTGATGCCGGAGGGCTTCAAGGGCATCGGCAAGCCGTTCGCGGACCGGTACAAACTGCAGCGGTTCGGGCGGGGCGGCTTCGTCTCGACGGCGCTGCGCGCCGGGGCGCCGATCGTGCCGTGCTCGATCGTGGGCGCCGAGGAGATCTATCCGATGGTCGGGAACGCGAAGACGCTGGCCCGGCTGCTGGGAATCCCGTACTTCCCGATCACGCCGACGTTCCCGCTGCTCGGACCGCTGGGGGCGGTGCCGCTGCCGACGAAGTGGACGATCCAGTTCGGTGAGCCGATCCCGACGGACGGGCATCCGCCGGAGGCCGCGGACGATCCGATGCTGATGTTCAACCTGACGGACCAGGTCAGGGAAACGATCCAGCACACGCTGTACAAGCTGCTGGTGCAGCGCCGCTCGGTGTTCTTCTGAGGGACGGTCTTCGGGTCCGGCGGCGGGGCCGCCGGACCCGGTACGGCTACCTCGTGTCGTCGCCGTCGAGATCGAGGCCCGGCAGCAGGTCGGGCAGCAGCGGCGGGATGGTGATGTCCGGCTGGGACGGCTTGCCGCCGCCCGCTTCGCCCTTGCCCGCGGGCGGGCTCGGTGACGCCGCGCCGGTCGGCGGGTCCAGCAGACCGCCGGCGCCGCCCACCAGACCCTGCTCCTCGGGGTCGGCCGACGCCGACGGGTGCGGCTTGGCGGAGGCGTCACCGGGGCGGCTGTGGCTCGGGGCGGCCGGGGAGGACGCCGCCTGGCCGCGCTCCGGCTCCACCGCGCCGGGGCGCGACGGCAGCTCACCGCTCGACTGGCCGGACGGCCCGTGCCGGTCCCGGGTGGTGGGCAGCAGCGAGCGCAGCGGACCGACCTCATCGTCTATGGCGTCGAAGACCGAGCTGACCTGCTGGCCGACGTCCATGAGCTGGACCGGCAGCTGCTCGCGCAGCCGGCTCCAGCCCTCGCGGTGCGCCGTGGCGAAGGTGGACAGCTCCCGCATCGCGCCGAGCGAACCGTCCCGCTTGTAGACCTGGCGCAGCAGCCGGTGGCCCTCGGAGGCGTCATGGCGCATCCCGGACAGGGCCCGGCGGATCTCGCCGAGCTGCTCGTGGTCGAGATCGCCGGAGCGGGTCCGCTCCATCAGCCGACGGGCCTCGCTCAGCCGGGTGGACGCCTGGTCCAGATAGATCCGGCCGCGGTCGGCGTCGCCGTCGGCCATCTCCAGCTTCAGGTCCTCCATGCCCCGCTTGAACCCGTAGAGGGTGTCGCCCGGGAGCGCGTCGGAGCTGGCCGCGGCGACTCCGCCGAACGCGCCCGCCGCGACTCCCACGGTGAGCCCCCCGGCCGCGAGCCCCTTGGACCAGCGGGAGCGGGGCCGGAGTCTGGCCACCGGGGGTTTCGCCCGGTGGGCACCGCTGCTGCGGCGGCGCTGCTCGGGGACGCGGGACGCGCCGTCCGCGAAGGCGGCCTCCATGGCGGCGATGAGCTGGGCCCGCTGGGCCGTTTTGACGTCCGCGGACAGTGTCGGCTTCGGCAGCTCGCCGAGCTGCCGGGTCAGGCCCATCAGCCGCTGCTCGCCGGGGCTGTCCGCGGTGGGGCCGGACGGTTCGGCCCCGGTCGCGGTCGCCCCGGTCGTGTCCTGGGACGCCTGGTGCCGGCTCTCCAGCGCCTCCAGGGCCTCCAGCGCCTCGGCGAAGGCGTTCGCCCGCCGGTGCGCCGATACGTTCGCGATCACGGGCGGCACCTCCTCTTCTCGTGACGGTCGACTCCCCAGGACACCTGGAGGTTCCGTGCCATGCGCGCGTCCACCCGATCGAGTGAGGGGACTACGGGCAGGGTACGACCGCGAGGCGCCTGCACCTCCCACAACGAGCGGCGCGGCACAGGGGTTACGCCCTCCCGATGATCGGACCACACGCCGCGCCCGCGCTTCCGGGGTTCCAGCGGGTCAGCGGGCGTCGTCCGGCAGCAGCCGCGCCAGGGTGCGCACGGCCCGGTACTGCAGGGTTTTGATCGCGCCCTCGTTCTTCCCCATGACGCGGGCGGTCTCGGCGACCGAGAGGCCCTGGAGGAAGCGGAGCGTCACGCACTCCTGCTGCTGCGGGTTGAGTTTTCGCACCGCCTGCAGCAGCGCCGCGTTGGAGAGGGACTCCAGGACGGAGTCCTCCGGGCTGCGCTCGACCTCGTTGGCGTCGAGCATCTCGCCGGTGGTGACCTCCAGCCGGAAACGGCTGGACTTGAAGTGGTCGGCGACGAGGTTGCGGGCGATCGTCACCAGCCAGGCGCCGAAGTCGCGGCCCTGCCAGGTGAAGGTCCCGATGCGGCGCAGGGCGCGCAGGAACGTCTCGCTGGTGAGGTCCTCGGCCGTGGCCCGGCCGCCGACGCGGTAGTAGATATAGCGGTACACCGTGTCGGCGTACTGGTCGTAGAGACGCCCGAAGGCCTCGGCCTCGCCCGCCTGGGCGCGCTCCACGAGGTCCATCATCCGGCGGCTGTCGCTGTCGGCGCTGGGCCGGCGCGCGGTGGAGGCGGAGCCGCGGGAACGTCTGCCGACCGCCGCGCCGCCGTCGGTGAGGGCATAGCAGGGACTGGCGGCGCCGGACCGGCTGACCGTGCCGTCGGCGGTACCGGCGGCACCTGCCGGACCGGCGGGCACGGGCGAGGCGAGGGCGAGGGCGGGGACGGCATACGCGGTGGGGACGAAGCCGCGCAGACAGTCGAGGACCGTTGCGCGCAGCGTAGCCAGGCCCGAGGCGTCAACCCCGACGTGTGGGTACACGGGACTCCCAGAGGCAGAGCTTCCATCACGTGCAGTACGGGACCGTTCACCCGCCGTAGGGACGCGTGGGTACCGGTTTGCGTCTAAGGAGAATAACGCTTCGTATAGGCGGCGCTACACCCAGTTGCTCAAATCATCGTTTCCGTCTGCTTCGTTATGGATTGATGACCGATCAAGTAAAGAGTGCAGTATGGGAGTTGATCGAAAAGCTTCGCTGCTTGTGCGCCGGTATGGCGTGTTGTGACAAAGCGGCGGTAAGGGGACTGGCGGGGGCGCTGTGGGCCAGCAAACGCGGATTGACTGAAACGGGACGGAGGCGGTCGTTCGATGACCCCGCGCATCGCTGCCCATGCCGTCACGCAGCGCGACGATCAGTCAAGCGCGGGCATGCCCGGTCACCCTCGCTCGGCGACGGTCGGTCACGGCGCCGGGCGCCTTCCGGCGACGCCCGGGGCGCTTCCGGTTCCGCCGCGCGGGTGACGCGCCGGTGACCGGGCCGGCGCCCCGGGCCCAGGGGGTGTCTTGCCGATCATGCCGGGCTCCCGGCGTCTGGCACGGCATCTCGCGGCCCCGCGCTCGTCGCACGCAGCGCCGCTGCGCTCTCCTCACGCGGGTTGCGAGCTACCGCACCAGACGCCGCTCGCTGATCCGGCCCG
>NZ_JBEYAL010000095.1:0-10236 GCF_040631655.1 Streptomyces sp. NPDC019937 | reverse complement strand
GGGGTATGTGGGAGCAGGCCGAGGGGATGGGTGGTCGTCTGGGTGAGGCGGACATCGACCGGCTTCGGCGTCAGGGGTTCCCGCCGCTGTCCACGGGGGACGGGCTCGCGCTGCTGGATATGGCTTTGCAGGTCAATGAGCCCGTCGCGTTGCCGGTCGCGCTGCGGACCAGCGTGCTTGCCGGGTTCCGGGACAGTCTGCCGGGTGTGCTGCAGGCGCTGGTCCCGGCCACTCCCCAACAGCGCCGCACCGCAGGCCGGTCCGCCGCAGGTGAGGGGGGTGTGCTTGTCGGCCGGCTGCGGGGTCTGCCATCTGCGGAGCAGAATCGGGCGCTGCTGGATCTGGTGCAGACGTCGGTCGCTGCCGTGCTGGGGCATGCCTCCGCCGCGGCAGTCGAGCCGACCAGGGCGTTCAAGGATCTCGGTTTCGACTCGCTGACCGCTGTGGATCTGCGTAATCGGCTCAGTGGCGGGACCGGGCTCCAGCTGTCGGCCACGATGGTGTTCGACCACCCCACCCCTGCCTCCCTCGCCGGGTATCTGCGTGAGCAACTGCTCGGCGTGGTCGAGGAGCAGGCGGTGGAAGATCGCCCTGCTGAGCGTGCGGGTGCCGTCGATGAGCCGATCGCGATCGTTGGCATGGGCTGCCGCTACCCAGGTGGCGTGACCTCGCCCGAGACGCTGTGGGAGCTGGTGGACTCTGGTGGCGACGGGATGTCGCCGCTGCCGGTGGACCGTGGCTGGGACACGCAGGTGCTGGACGACATCGCGGCCGTCGGGGGTTTCGTGGAGGATGCCACGGAGTTCGATGCGGAGCTGTTCGGGATCTCGCCGCGTGAGGCGCTGGCGATGGATCCGCAGCAGCGGCTGCTGCTGGAGACCTCGTGGGAGGCGCTGGAGCGGGCGGGCATCGACCCGTTGTCCCTGCGCGGCACGGCCACTGGAGTGTTCTCCGGCGTCTCGGGCAGTGGGTACGGCGGGAACATGCAAGACCCCGAGGGCGAGACCGGTGGGTACCTGCTCACCGGCAGCACGCCGAGCGTCGCCTCCGGCCGCGTCGCCTACGCGCTCGGGTTCGAAGGTCCGGCGGTGTCGGTGGACACGGCGTGCTCGTCGTCCCTGGTCGCCCTGCACCTGGCGTGCCAGGCGCTGCGCGCGGGCGAGTGCGAGATGGCGCTCGCCGGAGGCGCGACCGTGATGGCCACGCCGGGCATCTTTCTGGAGTTCTCGCGGCAGGGCGGGCTGGCCGGGGATGGCCGGTGCAAGTCCTTCTCGGACGCCGCGGACGGCACCGGATGGGCGGAGGGCGCCGGGGTGCTGGTGCTCGAACGCCTCTCCGAGGCCGAGCGGCTGGGGCACCCGGTGCTCGCGGTCGTGCGCGGGAGCGCGGTCAACCAGGACGGTGCTTCCAACGGCCTGACCGCGCCGAACGGCCCCTCCCAGCAGCGCGTCATCCGCCAGGCCCTGGCGAACGCGCGCCTCTCGACCTCCGAAGTGGACGCAGTGGAGGCCCACGGCACCGGCACCACGCTCGGCGACCCGATCGAGGCACAGGCACTGCTGGCGACGTACGGCCAGGACCGTGACGGTCAGGATCCCCTGTGGCTGGGCTCGATCAAGTCGAACATCGGGCACAGCCAGGCCGCGGCCGGCGCGGCCGGATTGATCAAGATGGTGATGGCGCTGAGGGAAGGGCAGCTGCCGAAGACCTTGTACGTCGACCGTCCCTCGTCCCACGTGGTCTGGGAGTCCGGTGCGGTCGAGCTGCTGACCGAGGCCCGTGCCTGGCCGCGCGGTGAGCGGCCACGTCGGGCGGGCGTCTCGTCGTTCGGCATCAGTGGGACCAACGCGCACGTCATCATCGAGGAGGCCGAGGAAGCTCTCACGATCGAGCCGCCCGTGGCCGTGGAGCGGCCGTCGGCGGAGCTGCCGGTGGTTCCGTGGGTGCTGTCCGGCCGCAACCCGCAAGCGACGCGGGCCCAGGCGGCACGAATTGCGGCATTCCTCGCTGAGTGCCCCGACCGGTCTCCGGCGGATGTGGGCCTTTCGCTCGCGACGACCCGGGCGGCGCTGGAACACCGGGCAGTGGTGCTCGGCGCCGACTTCGCCACCCTGCACTCGGGCGTGGCCGCGCTGGCCGACGGCGACGCCTCCGTGGTGTCCGGTGTGGCGGCCGAGGGGCGTACGGCGTGGATGTTCACGGGCCAGGGCAGTCAGCGGCCCGGCATGGGCCGCGAGCTGTACGAACGATTCCCGGTGTTCGCCAGGACCCTGGACGAGGTCTGCGGCCATATGGATGCCGATCTCGACGGCGCCGCCGAGTTCCCGGTCCCGGTGCGGCAGGTGCTGTTCGCGGACGACGGCTCCGAAGGGGCGGGACTGCTGGACCGGACGGGGTATGCCCAGACGGCGCTGTTCGCTGTTCAGGCTTCCGTTGTGGAGCTGCTGCGTTCCTGGGGAGTGCGCCCGGACGTGGTGCTGGGCCACTCGGTCGGCGAGCTGGCCGCCGCCTACGCAGCGGGCGTGCTCGATCTCGCCGACGCCGCCCGGTTGGTGGCGGGGCGTGCCCGGTTGATGCAGGCGCTGCCCTCAGGCGGCGCGATGGCGGCGATCGAGGGCACCGAGTCCGAGGTCGCCGACATCCTCGGCGGGTTCGCCGAGGGCGAGAGGGCGGCGGTCGCGGCGGTCAACGGGCCGATGTCGGTGGTGGTTTCCGGTGACGAGGACGCGGTCGAGCGGGTGATGACGGTTGCGGGGGAGCGGGGTCGGCGGGTGTCGCGGCTGCGGGTGAGTCATGCGTTCCACTCGCCGTTGATGGAGCCGATGCTGGCGGAGTTCGCCGAGATCGCGGCCAGCGTGACGTACCGGCAGCCGATCCTTCCGGCGGCCAGCACCCTCACCGGGCGGCCGGTCGACGAGCAGGACTGGGCCACCCCGCACTACTGGGTGCGCCAGGTCCGCCGCCCGGTGCGCTTCCACGACGCCCTGCTGACCACAACCGGCGAGCAGGCGGCGGCCCGGCTGCTCGAAATCGGTCCGGACCCGGTACTGACCGCGCTCGCTCAGTCCGAAGTGGACACGGCGGTGTCGGTGCTGCGTAAGGGACGGGCCGAGGCCGGGACCGTGATGGCAGCGGTGGCGGAACTGTTCGTACACGGGGACAAGGTCGACTGGTCCGCGGTGTTCGCCGAGAGCGGCGCCGAGCGGATCGACCTGCCGACGTACGCGTTCCAGCGGCAGCGGTATTGGCTTCAGGGTTCCCGGCCGGGCACCGATGCGAGCGGCTTGGGTCTGGGCGCGGCGGGGCATCCGTTGTTGGGTGCTTCGGTGGCGGTGGCGGGCTCGGATGCGGTGTTGTTGACGTCGCGGTTGTCGGTGCGGTCGCATCCGTGGCTGGCTGATCACGTAGTCGCCGGTTCGGTGCTGGTGCCGGGTACCGCGTTCGTCGAGCTTGCTGTGCAGGCGGGTGACCGGGTCGGCTGCGGCCGTGTGGAAGAGCTGACCTTGCAGGCGCCGCTGGTCCTTCCGGAGGACGGCGCGGTGCAGGTGCAGCTCAGCGTTGACGCGCCGGAGCCGGGCGAGGAGTGGCGTTCGCTGCGCGTGTACGCGCGCCCGGACGGCGCCTCGGCCGACCGGTCGTGGACCTTGCACGCCACGGGCACCCTCACGACCGAGCGTGACGCCGCTGACTGGGACCTGAGTGTGTGGCCGCCTGCGGGTGCGGAACCGGTCGCGCTGGACGGGCTGTACGAGCGGCTGACCGGCGCCGGGCTGGTCTACGGACCCGCGTTCCGTGGCTTGGGAGAAGTCTGGGCGAGCGGCGGTGACGTGTTCGTGGAGGCGGCCTTGCCGGAGGAGGTGGCCGGGGAGGCGTCGGCGTACGGTGTGCATCCGGCACTGCTGGACACGGTGCTGCACGCGCTCGGGCTCCAGAACCCGGACGCTGAGGGCGCGATGCTGCCGTTCCTCTGGTCCGGCGTGTCGCTGTACACCGTCGGTGTCTCGGCCGTACGGGTGCGGCTGTCGAGGCGTGGCTCGGGCGAGTTCCGGCTGTGCGTGGCCGATGCCGCGGGCGACCCGGTGGCCGAGGTGGCGTCGCTGGTGCTGCGGCCGGTGTCGGCCACCGACCTTGCTGCCGCCCGTGCCACGGCCGACAGCCTGTTCCGGCTGGAGTGGACCCCCGCGCCGACTCCGGCCGAGCCCGGCGAACGTGGCGGCTTGGCTGTCCTCGGTACCGATCCGCAGCACGAGGACGGGTGGTCTGCCGCGGGAGTCGCGGTGACCGGTTACGCCGACTTGGGCGCGTTGATCGCTGCCCTGGACGACGGTGTGGCGGTTCCGCGGACAGTGGTGCTACCGGTGGCGCCACATTCTGAGGATCTCCTGAGTGTGGTTGCTGGTGTGCTGGGGGCCATGCGGACGTGGCTGGCTGAGGAGCGCTTGGCGGGTTCGCGTCTGATGGTGTCGACCACGGGCGCGGTCGCGGTGAGCCCTGCCTCCGACACGGGGGAGCTCGACCTTGCGGCCGCCGGGGCGTGGGGCCTGGTGCGGTCCGCGATGAACGAGCATCCGGGAAGGTTCGCGCTGGCCGATGTGGATGGCGAACCGGACTCCTACCGGGCTCTGGCGGCGTACCCGGCCCAATCCGGGGAATCCGGGGAGAGTCAATTCGCGGTGCGACAAGGCCGGACCTGGGTGCCCCGGGTCGTCCGAATGACCCCCGCCACCGGCGAAGACATCCCGGCGACACGCTGGGACAAGGGAACGGTGCTGGTCACCGGTGGAACCGGCGGACTGGGCGCCGTGATCGCCCGCCACCTCGTATCCGCGCACGGCGTACGGGATCTGCTGCTGATCTCCCGCCGAGGCCACCAAGCGCCCGGCGCCCAGCAACTCCAGCGGGAACTGGTCGACTTGGGCGCCCGTGTGACGATCACCGCCTGCGACGTCAGTGACGAGCGGGCACTCGCCGACGTGCTCGACACAGTCCCTGACGATGCGCCCCTGGCCGGGGTGGTGCACGCCGCCGGTGTGCTCGACGACGGCATGATCACCGACCTCACTCCGGAACGTCTGGCCGATGTGCTTTCGGCAAAGGCGGAGTCGGCGCTGCACCTGCACCACCTGACGGCGAAATCCGACCTGCAGGCGTTCGTACTGTTCTCCTCGATCGCCGGAGTAGTCGGAAACGCCGGGCAGTCGGCCTACGCGGCGAGCAACACGGTGCTCGACGCACTCGCGGTGTCCCGACGCGCCCAGGGGCTGCCCGGCGTATCCCTGGCGTGGGGAATGTGGGAACACCCCGACGGCATGGGCGGCCGCCTCGGTGACGCGAACCTGGCCCGTCTGCGCGGGCAGGGCTTCGCGCCGCTGACCACCGAGCACGCGCTCGCGCTGTTCGACATGGCGGTACGGTCCGACGAGCCGATCGCGCTGCCGGTCTCGGTCAACACCACGGCACTGGCCGCACGCCGGGACAGCCTGCCCGGCATGCTGCACGGCCTCGTGCCGACGGCCGCCCGGCAGCGGCGCGCCGGGGACCGGAGCGGTGCGGGCAGTTCCGACGCGCTTGCCCGCCGCCTGCGGGGCCGGTCCGCGGCCGAGCAGGACCGGGTGCTGCTGGACCTGGTGCAGTCCCAGGTCGCGGTGGTGCTGGGACATGGTTCCGCTGGTGTGATCGATCCGGGGCGGGCATTCAAGGATCTCGGGTTCGATTCGCTGACCGCGGTGGACCTGCGCAACCGGCTCAACGGCGCGACCGGGCTCACCCTGCCCGCCAGCCTTGCCTTCGATCATCCGACGATCGAGAGCCTCGCCGGGTACCTGCGCGAACAGCTCGACCAGGGCTCCGGCGAGGGCGATTTCAGCCTGAGCGACCTGGAGAAGTTCGAAGCCGCAGTGCTCTCGATGGCCCAGGACGGCGCGCTGCGCAAGCAGGTGCGGTCACGAGTCAAGGCGATGGTGGCGCGGCTGGAGGAAGACCTGGGCGTCGGCGGTACCGAGAACGACGATATCGATTCCGCTTCACTCGATTCGATGTTCGAAATCATCGATCGCGAACTCGAAGGATGAGGGCGCCCATGACGGCACCCTCACGCGCGACAAAGGGGCTGGGCTCACGTGTCCACTGATGAGAAGACGCTGACGTACCTCAAGCGTCTCACCACCGACCTCCGCGAGACCCGTCAGCGCCTGCGAGAAGCGGAGGCGAAGGACCACGAGCCGATCGCGATCGTGGGGATGGGCTGCCGCTATCCGGGCGGTGTGTCGTCGCCCGAGTCCTTGTGGGAGCTGGTCGACTCGGCCGGCGACGGGATCACCGGGTTCCCGGCCGACCGTGGCTGGGACCTCGAGGCCCTGTTCGACCCGGACCCGGATCGTGCGGGCACCTCGTACGCGCGGGAAGGCGGTTTTCTGCACGACGCGGCCGAGTTCGATGCGGAGCTGTTCGGTATTTCGCCGCGTGAGGCCCTTGCGATGGATCCGCAGCAGCGGTTGTTGCTGGAAACGTCGTGGGAGGCGCTGGAGCGGGCCGGGATTGACCCGTTGTCGTTGCGCGGTTCGTCGACGGGTGTGTTCGCGGGGCTGATGTACCACGACTATGCGTCGCGGTTGCAGGTCGCTCCGGAGGAAATCGAGGGCTTTCTCGGGAACGGTAACGCGGGCAGCATTTTCTCCGGTCGTATCGCGTACGTCTTCGGGTTCGAGGGGCCCGCGGTGACGGTGGATACGGCGTGTTCGTCGTCGTTGGTGTCCCTGCATTGGGCGTGTCAGGCGCTGCGTGCGGGGGAGTGTGGGATGGCGTTGGCCGGTGGTGTCACCGTCATGTCGACTCCGTCCACGTTCGTTGAGTTTTCGCGGCAGCGGGGTCTGGCCTCGGACGGCCGTTGTAAGTCATTCGCGGACAGTGCGGACGGTACGGGGTGGGCCGAGGGTGCCGGGGTGGTGGTCCTGGAGCGGCTGTCCGACGCGCGGCGCCTGGGCCATCAGGTGCTGGCGGTCGTACGTGGGAGTGCGGTCAATCAGGATGGGGCGTCGAACGGGTTGACGGCGCCGAATGGTCCGTCGCAGCAGCGGGTGATTCGTCAGGCGTTGTCGTCGGCGCGGCTTTCGGCGTCCGAGGTGGACGTAGTCGAGGCGCATGGTACGGGTACGCGGCTGGGTGACCCGATCGAGGCGCAGGCGTTGCTGGCGACGTACGGTCAGGCGCGGTCAGAGGACGAGCCCTTGTGGCTGGGTTCGGTGAAGTCGAACATCGGCCATACGCAGGCCGCTGCTGGTGTTGCTGGTCTGATCAAAATGGTGATGGCGCTGCGCGCGGAGCGGTTGCCGCGGACGCTGCACGTGGATGAGCCTTCGGCGCAGGTGGACTGGACGGCGGGTGCTGTGCAGTTGCTGAGGGAGGCTCGTACGTGGCCGAAGGGGGAACGTCTGCGCCGAGCGGGTGTCTCGTCCTTCGGGATCAGCGGCACCAACGCGCACATCATCGTCGAAGAAGCGCCCGAGTTCGAGCTCCGGTCCGCACCTGACGTGGCCGAAGAGCCGCCTTCGGGGCAGCGGCTACCGGTGGTGCCGTGGGTGCTGTCGGGCCGGAGCGCGAAGGCGGTGCGGGCGCAGGCCGGACGTCTGGCCGAGTTTGCCAAGGAACAGGACTGCTCCGGTATCGACTTGGGTCTGTCGCTGGCGACGTCGCGTGCGGTGCTCGATCACCGTGCTGTGGTGCTGGGCGGGAATCTGGAGGATTTGCGTTCGGGTGTCGCCGAGCTGGCCGATGGCGGCACTTCTGTGGTGTCCGGTGCGGTGTCGGATGGGCGTACGGGCTGGATGTTCACGGGTCAGGGGAGCCAGCGGCTGGGTATGGGCCGTGAGCTGTATGCCGCCTTCCCGGTGTTCGCGCGGGTCCTGGACGAGGTGTGCGGCCACCTGGACGCGGAGCTTGGGGGCAGGCCGGGGTTTGAGGTCCCGGTGCGGGAGGTGTTGTTCGCGGCGGAGGGTTCGGCGGAGGCGGCTCTGCTGGATCGGACCGGGTATGCGCAGACGTTGCTGTTCGCGGTGCAAGTGGCGTTGGTGGAGTTGCTGCGGTCGTGGGGCATGGGTCCGGATGTGGTGCTGGGCCATTCGGTGGGTGAGTTCGTCGCGGCGTACACGGCGGGTGTGTTCGAGCTGGCGGATGCCGTGCGGTTGGTGGCGGGTCGTGCGCGGTTGATGCAGGGGCTGCCTGCGGGTGGTGCGATGGCGGCGGTCGAGGGCACCGAGTCCGAGGTCTCCGAGATTCTGAGTGGGTTTGCCGAGGGCGAGCGGGTGGCGGTCGCGGCGGTGAACGGCCCGAGCGCGGTGGTGGTTTCCGGTGACGAGGGTGCGGTCGAGCGGGTGATGGCGGTTGCGCGGGAGCGGGGCCGCCGGGTGTCGCGGCTGCGGGTGAGTCATGCGTTCCACTCGCCGCTGATGGAGCCGATGCTCGCGGAGTTCGCCGAGATCGCCGCGAGCGTCACCTACCGGCAGCCCAGTCTCCCGGCGGTGAGCACGGTTACGGGTGAGCTGGTGGACGAAGGGGATTGGGCGACTGCTGACTACTGGGTGCGGCAGGTCCGTCGACCGGTTCGCTTCCACGATGCTCTTGAGAGCGCCACCGGTACACAGAGTGTCAGTCGCCTGCTGGAGATCGGTCCGGATCCGGTGCTGACCGCGCTGGCCAAGGCGGCTTCGGACGTGACTGTGGTGTCGGCCCTGCGCAAGGGGCGGCCTGAAGCCGAGACCGTGTTGGGCGCCGTGGCCGAGGTGTTCGTGCGTGGCGCGAGGGTCGACTGGGCGGCAGTCTTCGCCGGGACGGGCGCGCGACGGGTGGACCTGCCGACGTACGCGTTCCAGCGGCAGCGGTACTGGCTGGAGGCCGCGCGGCCGGTCACCGACGCTCGTGGCTTGGGCCTGGGCGCGGCCGAGCACCCCATGCTTGGCGCGGCGGTGACCGTGGCCGGATCGGACGCGATGCTGCTGACCGGGCGGATCTCGGTCTCCTCGCACCCGTGGCTGGCTGATCACGCTGTGGCCGGCTCGGTGCTGGTGCCGGGCACGATGTTCGTCGAGCTTGCGGTGCAGGCCGCCGAGCGGGTTGGCTGCGAGCAGGTCGAGGAACTGACTCTGCAGGCGCCGCTGGTGCTGCCGGAGCAGGGCGCGCTGCAGGTCCAGCTCAGCATCGACAGTGCCGAGGGCACGGAGGAGGGCCGACGCGCAGTGCGCGTCTACTCGCGCCCCGAGGAAGCGGCGGCCGAGGAGCCGTGGACTCTGCATGCCACGGGGACTCTCATCTCTGGTGGGACTGTCGCGGATTGGGACCTGGCCGTGTGGCCGCCTGCCGGTGCGGAGCAAGTTCCGGTCGAGGGCTTGTACGAACGGCTCGCCGGTGGTGGCCTGGTGTACGGTCCGGCTTTCCGTGGTCTGCGGGAGGTCTGGCGGCACGGCGAGGACCTGTTCGTAGAGGCGGCTCTGCCCGAGTCGCTGTCCGGCGATGCGGCCGATTTCGGTCTGCACCCGGCACTGCTCGACTCTGTGCTGCACGCCTTGGGGGTGGGGGGCCAGACCGGCGAGGGAGCGGCGCTGCCGTTCTCCTGGTCGGGTGTGTCGTTGTCGGCGGTCGGTGCGGCCGCGGTGCGGGTGCGGCTGTCCGTGAGGGGATCTGGCGAGGTCGCCTTGCAGATCGCCGACGCTACGGGTGCTCCGGTGGCCGAGGTGGAGTCGCTGGTATTGCGGCCGGTGTCGACCGCGGATCTGGCCGCGGCGAACTCCCCGCATCGGGACAGCCTGTTCCGCCTCGACTGGATCCCCGCCCCGGCACCCGCCCCCGCCCCCGCTCCCGGCCAACTCGGCGGGTCGGGTGCTGCCTTGGCCGTACTCGCCGACACCGATGAGTGGCGCGACGCGGGTGTTCCGGTGACCGGTTATGCCGATCTGGCCGCGCTGACCGCCGCGCTGGATGACGGTTCCGCCGTCCCGGACACCGTCGTGCTTCCGTTGCGCTCCACGGACACCGGGGTCACCGGTGCGGTGGCGGGTGTTCTGGGTGTGGTGCGTGAGTGGTTGGCTGAGGAGCGTTTCGCGGGGTCGCGGTTGGTGGTGTTGACGTCGGGTGCGGTGGAGGTGGCCTGGGGCGAGGATGGTGCTCGCGATGTGTTGGATCTCGCGGGGGCTGGGGTGTGGGGTCTGGTGCGGTCGGCGATCAGTGAGCATCCGGGGCGGTTCG
>NZ_JBEYAL010000094.1:0-11712 GCF_040631655.1 Streptomyces sp. NPDC019937 | reverse complement strand
GATCTGGCTGGTCTTCAGGCGGGTGAGTCGGTGTTGATTCATGCGGCTGCCGGCGGTGTGGGGATGGCGGCGGTGCAGTTGGCGCGGCATCTGGGTGCGGAGGTGTTCGCGACGGCGAGTCAGGCCAAGTGGCCGACTGTTCGTGGGCTGGGTGTTGCGGCTGATCGTATTGCTTCGTCGCGTACGACGGAGTTTGAACAGGTTTTCTCTGCGGCGACGGATGGTGTCGGGCTGGATGTGGTGTTGGACTGTCTGGCGGGGGAGTTCGTGGATGCGTCGTTGCGGTTGACGCAGTCCGGTGGCCGGTTCGTGGAGATGGGCAAGACCGATATCCGTGATGCGGATGAGGTCGCCGCCGCGTATCCGGGTGTCTCGTATCGGGCGTTCGATGTGATGGATGCCGGTCCTGAGCGAATCGGCGAGATGCTGGCGGCGCTGTTGCGGCTGTTCGAGAGTGGTGCGCTGCGGCCGATTCCGGTCACGGCGTGGGACATCGCCCGGGCTCCGGAGGCGTTGCGTTTCCTTGGGCAGGCGAAGCATGTCGGCAAGGTTGTGCTGACCCTGCCGGTGCCGTGGGGTGAGCGTGGCACGGTGCTGGTGACCGGCGGTACGGGTGGTCTCGGCGCGGTCGTGGCCCGGCACTTGACCACGGAACACGGGGTGCGGGACCTCTTCCTGCTCTCCCGGCGTGGGCCCGACGCGCCGGGGGCGGGTGAGCTCGAACGGGAGCTGACCGCTCTCGGTGCGCGGGTGACGATCCGTGCGTGTGATGTCAGCGACCGGCAGGCGCTGGCGGATGCGGTGGATGCGGTCCCCGACGATGCCCCGTTGAGGGGCGTGGTGCACACCGCTGGAGTGCTCGACGACGGGATGATCGCGGAGCTGACCCCGGAACGGCTCGCCGGGGTGCTGGCGGCAAAGGCCGATTCCGCCATGCATCTGCACGAACTCACCGCGGACCGTGATCTGGACGCGTTCGTCCTGTTCTCCTCCTTCGCGGGTGTGGTGGGCAATGCGGGCCAGGCGGCTTACGCCGCGGGCAACGCGGTGCTCGACGCCCTCGCGGTATCCCGGCGAGCCCAGGGGCTCCCGGCCGTGTCGCTGGCGTGGGGCATGTGGGAGAACTCCGAAGGCATGGGCGGCCGACTCGACGAAGCCGACCTGGGCCGGATGCGGCGCCAGGGCTTCCCGGCCCTGGAGACCGACCACGGGCTGGCCCTCCTCGACATCGCCCTGTGGATCAACGAGTCGGTGGCGGTGCCGGCCGCCCTACGGACCTCGGCACTCGCCGCGGTACGCGACAGTTTGCCCGCCGTGCTGCACGGACTCGTCCCGGCGACGCGGCAGCGCCGGACCGTCGCCGGGCAGGTTGCCGCCGCCGGAGGCGGCGAGCTGGCCCGCCGCCTGCGCGGACTGCCCGCGGCCGAGCAGGACCGGTTGCTGCTGGACCTCGTACAGACCCAGGTCGCCGGGGTGCTGGGGTACACGTCGGGCGCGGAAGTCGATGCCGGGCGGGCATTCAAGGACCTCGGCTTCGACTCGCTGACCGCGGTAGAGCTGCGCAACCGCCTCACCACCGCGACCGCCGTCCAGCTGCCCGCGACCCTGATCTTCGATCACCCGAACCCCGCCGCGCTGGCCGACTACCTGCGTACGCGGGTCCTGGGCGCGGCGGTCGAGCAGACCGCTTCGCCCGTCCGGAAGACGGCGACGTTCGTGGACGACGACCCCATCGTCATCGTCGGTATGGGCTGCCGCTATCCGGGTGGCGCGACCTCGCCGCAGGCGCTGTGGGACCTGGTCGACTCGGCCGGTGACGGTTTTTCCTCGCTGCCCGCCGATCGTGGCTGGGACATGCGGACGCTGGTCGACACGACCGGCGTCAGCGGTGGCGGATTCGTACAGGACGTGGCGCGGTTCGACGCCGAGCTGTTCGGGATCTCGCCGCGCGAGGCCCTTGCCATGGATCCGCAGCAGCGGCTGCTGCTGGAGACCTCCTGGGAGGCGCTGGAGCGGGCCGGGATCAGCCCCCTGTCGCTGCGCGGCTCGGCCACCGGCGTGTTCGCCGGGGTGTCTGCGAACGGGTACGGCGGGAACATGCACGAGCCCGAGGAAGAGATGGAGGGCTACCTCCTGACCGGCAGCACCCCGAGCGTCGCATCGGGCCGTCTCGCCTACTCCCTCGGCCTTGAGGGTCCCGCGGTGTCGGTGGACACCGCCTGCTCGTCGGCGCTGGTGGCGCTGCACCTCGCGGGCCAGGCGCTGCGGGCGGGCGAATGCGACCTGGCCTTGGCCGGCGGCGCGACGGTGATGGCCACCCCGGGGATCTTCCTGGAGTTCGCCCGTCAGGGCGGGCTGGCCGGGGACGGCCGGTGCAAGTCCTTCTCGGACGCCGCGGACGGTACGGGGTGGGCCGAGGGTGCCGGCGTACTGGTGCTGGAGCGGCTGTCCGACGCGCGGCGCCTGGGGCATCCGGTGCTCGCGGTGGTACGCGGCAGTGCGGTCAATCAGGACGGTGCGTCGAACGGTCTGACGGCGCCGAACGGTCCGTCGCAGCAGCGGGTGATCCGGCAGGCGCTCGCCGCCGCGGGGATATCGCCGTCCGAAGTGGACGCGGTCGAAGCCCACGGCACCGGTACTCGACTCGGCGACCCGATCGAGGCGCAGGCGCTGCTCGCGACCTATGGGCAGGGGCGCGACGGCACCGAGCCGCTGTGGCTGGGCTCGGTGAAGTCGAACATCGGGCACAGTCAGGCCGCGGCCGGCGCGGCCGGGCTGATCAAGATGGTGATGGCGCTGCGCGAGCAGCGGCTGCCGCGGACGCTGCACGCGGACGGACCTTCGTCACATGTCGATTGGGACTCCGGTGCGGTACGGCTGCTGACCGAGGCCCGTGCGTGGCCGCGCGGTGAGCGGCCACGTCGGGCGGGTGTCTCGTCGTTCGGCATCAGTGGGACCAACGCGCACGTCATCATCGAGGAGGCCGAGGAAGCTCCCGCGATCGAACCGGCCATGGGCGACGAGCGGCCGACCGCGGAGCCGGCCGTCGTGCCGTGGGTGCTCTCCGGCCGGACCGCGGAAGCCTTGCGCGCGCAGGCCGGGCAGCTGGCGGCCTTCCTCGACGAGCAGGACGCCGCGCCCGCCGATATCGGGTGGTCTTTGGCGGCCACGCGCGCGGTGCTCGACCACCGTGCCGTCGTGCTCGGCGCCGACTTCGCCACCCTGCGCTCGGGCGTGGCCGCGCTGGCCGACGGCGATGCCTCCGTGGTGTCCGGAGTGGCGGCCGAGGGACGTACGGCGTGGATGTCCACGGGGCAGGGGAGCCAGCGGATCGGGATGGGCCGTGAGCTGTACGGCCAGTTCCCGGTGTTCGCGCGGGTCCTGGATGAGGCGTGTGGACTTTTGGACGCGGAGCTTGGGGGCAGGCCGGGGTTTGAGGTCCCGGTGCGGGAGGTGTTGTTCGCGGCGGAGGGTTCGGCGGAGGCGGCTCTGCTGGATCGGACCGGGTATGCGCAGTCGGCGTTGTTGGCGGTGCAGGTGGCGTTGGTGGAGTTGTTGCGGTCGTGGGGTGTGGTGCCGGATGTGGTGTTGGGGCATTCGGTGGGTGAGTTCGTGGCGGCGTACACGGCGGGTGTGTTCGGGCTGGTGGATGCCGTGCGGTTGGTGGCGGGTCGTGCCCGGTTGATGCAGGGGCTGCCTGCGGGTGGTGCGATGGCGGCGGTCGAGGGTGAGGAGGCCGAGGTCGCCGGCATCCTCAGTGGGCTTCCTGAAGGGGAGCGGGTGGCGGTCGCGGCGGTCAACGGCCCGACCGCGGTGGTCGTCTCCGGCGACGAGGGCGCGGTCGAGCGGGTGATGGCGGTTGCGCGGGAGCGGGGCCGCAGGGTGTCCCGACTGCGGGTGAGTCATGCCTTCCACTCGCCGTTGATGGAGCCGATGCTGGCGGAGTTCGCCGAGATCGCGGCGAGTATCACCTACCGGCAGCCGGTGCTCTCAGCGGTCAGTACCGTCACGGGCCGGCCGCTCGCCGATGGTGACTGGACGACCCCCGCCTACTGGGTCCGTCAGGTGCGCGAGCCGGTCCGCTTCCATGACGCGCTCCGGACCGCCGTCGACGAGCAGGCGGCGGCCCGACTGCTCGAAATCGGTCCGGACCCGGTGTTGACCGCGCTCGCGCGGTCCGAAGGGTCCACCGCGGTTTCGGTGCTGCGCAAGGGGCGCGAAGAGGCCGACACCGTGCTGATCGCCGTGGCCGAGATGTTCGTACGAGGCGGCAAGGTGGACTGGCCCGCCGTCTTCGCCGGGACCGGTGCGCGGCGAGTGGATCTGCCGACGTATGCGTTTCAGCGGCAGCGTTTCTGGATGGGGGCCGTCCGGACGGTCACCGATGCGAGCGGCTTGGGTCTGGGCGCGGCGGGGCATCCGTTGTTGGGTGCTTCGGTGGCGGTGGCGGGTTCGGATGCGGTGTTGTTGACGTCGCGGTTGTCGGTGCGGTCGCATCCGTGGCTGGCTGATCATGTGGTGGCGGGTTCGGTTTTGGTGCCGGGTACGGCCTTCGTTGAGCTTGCGGTGCAGGCGGGTGACCGGGTCGGGTGTGGCCGGGTCGAGGAGTTGACTTTGCAGGCCCCGCTGGTTCTTCCGGAGGACGGCGCTGTTCAGGTGCAGCTCGGCATTGACGCGCCGGAGCCCGGCGGGGAGCGGCGTTCGCTGCGCGTGTACGCGCGCCCGGACGGTGACTCGGCCGACCGGCCGTGGACGTTGCACGCCACGGGCACCCTCACGACCGAGCGTGTCGTCGCCGACTGGGACTTGGGGGTGTGGCCGCCTGCCGGTGCGGAACCGGTCGCGCTGGAGGGGCTGTACGAGCGGCTGACCGGCGCCGGGCTGGTCTATGGGCCCGCGTTCCGTGGCTTGCGGGACGTGTGGGTGAGTGGCGGTGAGGTGTTCGTGGAGGCGGCCTTGCCGGAGGAGGTGGCCGGGGAGGCGTCGGCGTACGGTGTGCATCCGGCGCTGCTGGACACGGTGCTGCACGCGCTCGGGCACCAGAACCCGGACGTTGAGGGCGCGATGCTGCCGTTCCTCTGGTCCGGCGTGTCGCTGTACACCGTCGGCGCCCCAGGCGTTCGGGCCTGCCTGTCGCCGCGAGGGACCGGCGAGTACGGGCTTCGGCTGGCCGACGCCGCTGGTCAGCCGGTGGCCGACATCGACTCGTTGGTGCTGCGACCGGTTACCGCAGCAGACCTCGCCCGGGCGGGTTCTGCGCCCACGGACGGTCTGTTCCGGCTGGACTGGGTTTCCGTGCAGGCTCCGGCCGAGCCGGCCGACCCGGGCGAACCCGGCGACTGGGCCGTCCTCGGTACCGATGCGCAGACCGGGGACGGGTGGCGTGCCGCCGGTGTCGCGGTGACCGGCTACCAGGACTTGGGAGCGCTGACCGCTGCCGTGGCCGGGGGCGCTGCGGTTCCCGGCACGGTGGTCCTGCCGGTGGTGGCGAATTCTGGTGATCTCATTGGTGGGGTTGCTGGTGTGCTGGCGACGATGCGGACGTGGCTGGCTGAGAAGTGTCTGGAGGATTCGCGCCTGGTGGTGTCGACCATGGGTGCGGTCGCGCTGGATGCCGCCGACGCGAGTGAACTGGATCTCGCGAGTGCGGGCGTATGGGGTCTGGTGCGGTCGGCGATCAGCGAGCACCCGGGCCGGTTCGCGCTGGCCGATGTGGATGGCGAGCCGGACTCCTACCGGGCTCTGGCGGCGTACGCGGCCGAATCCGACGAGAGCCAGTTCGCGGTGCGAGAGGGGCGGATCCGCCTGCCCCGGATCGTACGGATGGCCGTTCCCGCCGCGGACGAGGACGTCCCGGTGACACGCTGGGACAAGGGCACGGTGCTGGTCACTGGTGGTACGGGTGGTCTGGGTGCGGTGGTGGCCCGGCATCTGGTCACCGCGCATGGTGTTCGTGATCTGCTGCTGCTCTCCCGGCGTGGTGTCGGGGCGCCGGGTGCGGAGGAGTTGCGTGATGAGCTGACCGGGCTGGGTGCGCGGGTGACGATTGCTGCTTGTGATGTGAGTGATCGTGCGGCGCTGGCCGGTGTGCTGGACGTGGTGCCGGAGGATGCACCCCTTACGGGGATTGTGCATGCCGCTGGTGTGCTGGATGACGGGTTGGTCGCTGATCTGACGCCGGAGCGGTTGGCTCGGGTGCTCGCGGCGAAGGCGGAGTCGGCGGTGCTTCTGCACGAGCTCACCGTGGACCGTGATCTGGATGCGTTCGTGCTGTTTTCCTCCTTTGCGGGTGTGGTGGGGAATGCGGGTCAGTCGGCGTATGCGGCGGGTAATGCGGTGTTGGATGCGTTGGCGGTGTCGCGGCGGGCGCGGGGGTTGGCTGGTGTGTCGTTGGCGTGGGGTATGTGGGAGCAGGCCGAGGGGATGGGTGGTCGTCTGGGTGAGGCGGACATCGACCGGCTTCGGCGTCAGGGGTTCCCGCCGCTGTCCACGCGGGACGGGCTCGCGCTGCTGGATATGGCTTTGCAGGTCAATGAGCCCGTCGCGTTGCCGGTCGCGCTGCGGACCAGCGCGCTCGCCGGGCGGCGGGACACGCTGCCCAGCGTGTTGCGCGACCTTGCGCCGGTCACCGAGCAGCGGCACTCCCTCGGCCATGCCGCGGCCGCCGACGGCTCGGGGCTGGCCCACCGTCTGAAGGAGCTTTCGCCCGCCGAGCGGGACCGGATGCTGCTCGACATCGTGCAGACTTCTGTCGCCGCCGTCCTCGGATACACCTCGCCCGGATCGATCGATCCGACGCGCGCGTTCAAGGACCTCGGCTTCGACTCGCTGACCGCGGTGGACCTGCGCAACCGGCTCAGCTCCGCCACCGCCCTGCAACTGCCCGCCACCATCATCTTCGATCACCCGACGGTTCTGTCCCTGCGGGACTACCTGCGGGCGGAGTTGGTGCCGGAGGACGACGGCGGCGCCGGATTCCTCTTCGGGGAACTCGAAAAACTCCAGTCGATTCTTGCCGAGACGGTGCCCACCGATGAGGCCGTCCGCGCCGAAGTCGGCAGCAAGCTACAGAGGCTGCTGGCTGTATGGGTCGAGAGCGACGGTGGCCCGGAGACCCGGGCGGGCGTCGAGGGGATCGAGGACGCGACCGACGACGAGCTGTTCTCGCTGATGGACAGCAAGCCATGGGCGAACTGAGCCCCTAGCTCAGGCTTCGGCTCTATCTGAAGGATAAGGAACGCATGGCGAACGAAGACAAGCTCCGGGAATACCTCAAGCGCGCGATCGCCGATGCTCGGGATGCTCACCTTCGCCTGAGTGAAGCCGAAGCGAAAGCCCATGAGCCCATCGCGATCGTGGGCATGGGATGCCGGTACCCGGGCGGGGTGGCCTCGCCGGAGGATCTGTGGCAGCTGGTCAGCTCGGCGGGGGACGGGATCACCCCGTTCCCCACCGATCGTGGCTGGGACCTCGATACCCTCTTCGATCCCGACACGGACCGCCCGGGCACCTCGCACGTACGCGAGGGCGGGTTTCTGCACGACGCGGCCGAGTTCGACGCCGAGTTGTTCGGCATCTCCCCGCGCGAGGCCCTCGCCATGGACCCGCAGCAGCGGCTGCTGCTGGAGACCTCGTGGGAGGCCCTGGAACGGGCGGGGATCAACCCCCACTCGCTGCGCGGCTCGGCCACCGGCGTCTTCGCGGGCCTGATGTACCACGACTACGCGTCGCGCCTGAGCGGCGTGCCCAAGGACGTCGAGGGCTTCCTCGCCAACGGCAACGCGGGCAGCGTCTTCTCCGGCCGCATCTCGTACGTGTTCGGGTTCGAGGGGCCCGCGGTGACACTCGACACCGCGTGCTCATCCTCGTTGGTCTCCCTGCACCTTGCCTGCCACGCGCTACGGACCGGTGAGTGCGGGATGGCGCTCGCCGGTGGCGTCACGGTGATGGCCGCCCCGACGACGTTCGTGGAGTTCTCCCGGCAGCGTGGCCTCGCTGCCGACGGCCGGTGCAAGCCGTTCGCGGAGGCCGCGGACGGCACCGCCTGGGCCGAGGGCGCCGGTGTGCTCGTGCTGGAGCGACTGTCCGAGGCACAGCGGCTGGGCCACCAGGTGCTCGCGGTGATCAGCGGCAGCGCCGTCAACCAGGACGGCGCCTCGAACGGGTTGAGCGCGCCGAACGGTCCGTCGCAGCAGCGTGTGATCCGCCAGGCGTTGAAGGCCGCGCGGATCCCGGCGTCCGAAGTGGACGTCGTCGAGGCGCACGGCACCGGAACCCGGCTCGGCGATCCCATCGAGGCCCAGGCGCTGCTCGCGACCTACGGCCAGGGGCGCGCCGGCGCCGAGCCGCTGTGGCTGGGCTCGGTGAAGTCCAACTTCGGACACACCCAGGCCGCCGCGGGCGTCGCAGGCGTCATCAAGATGGTGATGGCCCTGCGCGCCGGGGAACTGCCCAGGACCCTGCACGTGGGTGAGCCCTCGTCCCACGTCGACTGGGACACGGGCTCGGTGCGCCTGCTGACCGAAGAACGCCCCTGGCCCCGCGCCGGACATCCCCGTCGCGCGGGGATTTCTTCGTTCGGTATCAGTGGTACCAACGCCCATGTCATCCTTGAGGAACCTCCTGCCGTGTCAGGCGGTGACAGTGGTGACGGTGACGGCCAAGAGAACGGCACCGCCTCCGACGAGGCCACGACGGACCTGTCGGCGATGCCGGTGGTGCCGTGGGTGCTGTCCGGCCGGAACGCCCAGGCGGTGCGGGCACAGGCCGAACGCCTGGCGGCCTTCCTCGGCGAGCGGGACCACTCCCCGGTCGACATCGGCTTTTCGTTGGCGACCACGCGGGCGGTCCTGGAGCACCGGACTGTGGTGCTGGGCACGGACGGGGCGGCGCCGCTGACCGGCCTGACAGAACCGGCCGGTGGTGACGCCGCGATATCCGGCGCGGTGACCGACGGCCGGACGGGCTGGATGTTCACCGGTCAGGGCAGCCAGCGGATCGGGATGGGCTGTGAGCTGTATGGCGTGTTCCCGGTGTTCGCGAGGACCCTGGATGAGGTGTGCGGTTTTCTGGACGCGGAGTTGGCGGGCAGGCCGGGGTTTGAGGTCCCGGTGCGGGAGGTGTTGTTCGCGGCGGAGGGTTCGGCGGAGGCGGCTCTGCTGGATCGGACCGGGTATGCGCAGACGTTGCTGTTCGCGGTGCAAGTGGCGTTGGTGGAGTTGCTGCGGTCGTGGGGCATGGGTCCGGATGTGGTGCTGGGCCATTCGGTGGGTGAGTTCGTCGCGGCATATACGGCGGGTGTGTTCGAGCTGGCGGATGCCGTGCGGTTGGTGGCGGGTCGTGCGCGGTTGATGCAGGGGCTGCCTGCGGGTGGTGCGATGGCGGCGGTCGAGGGCACCGAGGCCGAGGTCTCCGACATCCTGCGGGGATTGCCGGACCCACAGCGGGTGGCGGTCGCGGCGGTCAACGGCCCGAGCGCGGTGGTGGTTTCCGGTGAGGAGGATGCGGTCGAGCGGGTGATGGCGGTTGCGCGGGAGCGGGGCCGCCGGGTGTCACGGCTGCGGGTGAGTCACGCCTTCCACTCGCCGTTGATGGAGCCCATGCTCGCGGAGTTCGCCGACATCGCCGCGAGCATCGCCTACCGGAAGCCGGTACTTCCGGCCGTCAGCACGGTCAGCGGGCAACTGGTCGGCGCGGCGGACTGGACGACCCCCGGGTACTGGGTGCGCCAGATCCACGAGCCGGTCCGGTTCCACCCGGCTCTGGAGACCACCACGAGCGAACAGGGTGCGACCCGGCTCCTGGAGATCGGACCCGATCCGGTGCTGACCGCGCTGGCTCAGACCGCCGTCGACAGTGTTGTGGCGTCGACGTTGCGGAAGGGCCGCGGCGAAGCCCAGACCGTCCTGTCGGCGGTCGCGGAGATGTTCGTACACGGCTCGCAGGTCGACTGGTCCGCCATGTTCGCCGGGACCGGCGCGCGGCGGGTGGATCTGCCGACGTACGCGTTCCAGCGGCAGCGGTACTGGCTGGAGGCCGCGCGACCGGTCACCGATGCGAGCGGCTTGGGTCTGGGTGTGGCGGGGCATCCGTTGTTGGGTGCTTCGGTGGCGGTGGCGGGTTCGGATGCGGTGTTGTTGACGTCGCGGTTGTCGGTGCGGTCGCATCCGTGGCTGGCTGATCACGTAGTCGCCGGTTCGGTGTTGGTGCCGGGTACTGCGTTCGTTGAGCTTGCGGTGCAGGCGGGTGACCGGGTCGGGTATGGCCGGGTCGAGGAGTTGACTGTGCAGGCGCCGTTGGTTCTTCCGGAGGATGGCGCTGTTCAGGTGCAGCTGGGTATCGACGGGGCCGAGGACGGTCGTCGTGCGCTGCGGGTTTACTCGCGCCAGGAGGGGGCTGATGCCGAGCAGCCGTGGACGTTGCATGCCACGGGTGTTCTCGTTGCTGAGGTTCCTGCTGGTGGGTGGGATTTGCGGGTGTGGCCTCCGGTGGGTGCGGAGGCGGTTGTGGTGGATGGGTTGTATGAGCGGTTGTCGGGTGTGGGGTTGGCGTATGGTCCGGCGTTCCGTGGTCTGCGGGAGGTGTGGAAGCAGGGTGAGGACCTGTTCGTGGAGGCCGCTCTGCCGGAGGAGGTCGCGGAGGACGGGGCCGGGTTCGGTTTGCACCCGGCGCTGCTGGACACGGTGCTGCACGCCCTGGGACTCGGCGAAGTCGGTGCCGGTGCCGGTGCGGACAAGGCTTTGCTGCCCTTCATGTGGTCGGGTGTGTCGCTGTCCGCCGTGGGCACCTCGGCCGTGCGGGTACGTCTGTCTCCACGAGGGACGGGTGAGGTGGCGCTGCGGGTGGCCGATGCCGCAGGTGACCCGATCGCCGAGGTGGCGTCGCTGGTGCTGCGCCCGGTCTCGATCACCGAGCTGAGCGCGTCCGCCTCTGCCACGGCGGAGAGTCTGTTCCGGCTGGAGTGGGTTCCTGCGCCGGTGGCCCGGTCCGAGGAGCCTGTGGAGGCCGCTGGTTGGGCGGTGCTTGGTGATGTCGAGTCGGGTGGGTGGCGGGGTTCCGGTGTTCCGGTGACGTCTTACGACGGTCTTGCGGGTCTGGTCGCCGCTCTTGATGGTGGTGCCACGGCGCCGGAGACGGTTGTGCTTCCAGTGGCGCGTGGTGGTGCCGGTGTCGGTGATGTGGTGGCGGGTGTTCTGGGTGTGGTGCATGAGTGGTTGGCTGAGGAGCGTTTTGCGGGGTCGCGGTTGGTGGTGTTGACGTCGGGTGCGGTGGAGGTGGCCTCGGGCGAGGATGGTGCTCGCGATGTGTTGGATCTCGCGGGGGCTGGGGTGTGGGGTCTGGTGCGGTCGGCGATCAGTGAGCATCCGGGGCGGTTCGTGCTGGCCGACGTTGATGGTGCGCGGGAGTCGTATGAGGCCCTGGCTGTCGGCCTCGCCGGGCTGGGTGCGGACCAGTTGGCCGTCCGGGAGGGGCGGGTGTGGTTGCCGCGGCTGGTGCGGATGGCTTCGGGCGGGGTGTTGGAGCCTCCGGTGGGTGTGGGGTCGGCTTGGCGGTTGGACATCGTGGCCCAGGGCCGGTTGGACGGCGTCGCGCTGGTGCCTGAGGAACCCCAGGCGCCGCGCCGCGGCCAGGTGCGGGTTGGTGTGCGTGCGGCGGGGGTCAACTTCCGGGATGTGCTGAATGTGCTGGGCATGTATCCGGGGGACGCCGGTC
>NZ_JBEYAL010000093.1:0-11836 GCF_040631655.1 Streptomyces sp. NPDC019937 | reverse complement strand
CGGCGGTGGAGTTGCGTAATCGGTTGGCGGCGGTGACGGGGCTGCGGTTGCCCGCGACGATGGTGTTCGACTATCCGACCCCCCACGCCCTGGCCGCCTACCTGTGCACCCGGCTGGGCGGGGAGACGACCACTGCACCCGTCGTGACGGCGACGGACACCGGCGAGCCGATCGCGATCGTCGCGATGACCTGCCGGTTTCCGGGCGGGGTCACCTCTCCTGAGGGCCTGTGGGATCTGGTGTCCTCGGGCGATGAGGCGATCGGGGAGTTCCCGACCGGCCGGGGCTGGGACCTGGACGGCCTCTTCCACCCGGACCCCGACCACCCGGGCACGTCCTATGCCCGAAAAGGCGGGTTTCTCTACGACGCCGACGCGTTCGACGCGGGGTTCTTCGGCATCAATCCGCGTGAGGCGTTGGCGACGGATCCGCAGCAGCGTCTGTTGCTGGAGGCGGCGTGGGAGGTGGTGGAGCGGGCCGGTATCGACCCGATGTCGCTGAAGGGCACCCCGACCGGTGTCTACGCCGGGGTGATGTACCACGACTACGCGGCCGGTCTCAGCGGTGGCGACGCACGGCTTGAGGGCTACGCCATGCTCGCCAGCTCCGGCAGTGTGGTGTCCGGTCGGGTGGCGTACACGCTGGGTCTGGAAGGCCCGGCGGTGACGGTGGATACGGCGTGTTCGTCATCGCTGGTGGCGATGCATCTGGCCGCGCAGGCGTTGCGGCAGGGTGAGTGCACGCTTGCTCTGGCGGGTGGTGTGACGGTGATGGCCACGCCGGATGTGTTCACCGGTTTCTCGCGTCAGCGCGGCCTGGCTCCCGACGGCCGGTGCAAACCCTTCGCCGCCGCTGCCGACGGCACCGGTTGGAGTGAGGGTGTCGGCCTGTTGCTCCTGGAACGGTTGTCGGATGCGCGGCGCCATGGCCGGCGGGTGCTGGCGGTGATCCGGGGGTCGGCGGTGAATCAGGATGGTGCGTCGAATGGTCTGACGGCGCCGAATGGGCCGTCGCAGCAGCGGGTGATCCGGCAGGCGCTGGCCGGTGCGGGCTTGTCGGCGTCGGAGGTGGACGCGGTGGAGGCGCACGGTACGGGCACCACGCTGGGCGATCCGATCGAGGCGCAGGCGCTGCTGGCGACGTACGGCCGGCAACGGCCCGCCGATCAGCCACTGCTGCTCGGTTCCATCAAGTCGAATATCGGGCATACGCAGGCGGCCGCGGGTGTGGCGGGTGTGATCAAGATGGTGCAGGCCATGCGGCATGGTGTACTGCCCGCTTCCTTGCACATCGACGAGCCGACGCCGCACGTCGACTGGGCCGGTGGCGCGGTGCGGCTGCTGTCCGAGCCCGTGGAGTGGCCGCGGAGCGGGCGGCCTCGCCGTGCTGGAGTGTCCTCCTTCGGCGCCTCCGGTACGAACGCTCATCTCATCCTGGAGCAGGCCCCGGACACGCCCGAGCCAGAGCAGGCGCCCGAGCAGAGCGGGGTCGTGCCGTGGGTGCTGTCCGCGCGCAGCACGGAGGCGCTGCGCGGGCAGGCCGCGGCACTGGCCGGGCACCTGGCGCCGGACCCGCGGGCGTCGGCCGCCGAGGTGGGATGGTCGCTGTTGACGTCCCGGTCGCTGTTCGAGCACCGAGCCGTGGTGCTGGGCAGCGACCGGGCGGACATGGTGGCGGCGGTGGAGGCACTGGCGGCCGGTGAGCAGCACTCGGGCGTGGTGGAACCGCCCTCGGACGCGGCCCCGTCCGGGAAGACGGTCTGGCTGTTCAGCGGGCAGGGCAGCCAGCGCGTGGGCATGGGCGCCGGGCTGTACGACCGCTTTCCGGTATTCGCCGCGGCGTTCGACGAGGTCTGCGGCCTGCTCGACCCCCATCTTGAACTCCCGCTGCGACAGGTGGCGTTCACCGGCGTGCCCGAGCGGCCGGGGCTGCTGGACCACACGACCTACGCCCAGGCAGGGCTGTTCGCGCTGCACGTCGCCCTCGCCCGATTGCTGGACTCGCTGGGCTGCCGCCCCGATGTGGTGATCGGTCATTCGATCGGGGAGGTCGCCGCCGCCCATGTGGCCGGTGTCTTCGATCTGCCGGACGCCTGCCGACTGGTGGCCGCCCGCGCCACGCTGATGGGCGGGCTCCCGGAAGGTGGCGGCATGGCCACCATCGCGGCCGCTCCCGACGAGCTTGCCGAGGACCTTGCCGAGCACGCCGGCCACGTGGGTATCGCCGCCCTGAACACGCCCGGCAACACGGTCATCTCCGGGCCCGCTGAACGGGTGGCCCGGATCAGCGCCGCCTGGGCCGCCAAGGGCCGTAAGACCAAGATCCTCACCGTCAGCCATGCCTTCCACTCCCCGTCGATGGACCCCATCCTGGAGCCGTTCGCCCAGGCCATCGCGGAGCTGACGTATCACCGGCCCACCCTCCCCGTGCTGAGCAACCTCACCGGGGAGGCCGCCGACGAGCGGATCGCCACACCCGGTTACTGGTCCGAGCACATCCGGAAGCCGGTCCGTTTCCACCCCGCCATCACCCGTATCGCCCCCGAGGCGGCCGTCTTCCTGGAGTTGGGCCCGGACCCGGTCCTGGCCACCGCGACACAGCACACACTCGGCCAAGCCGCCCCGGACACCGAGCGGCCCAGCCCCCTGGTGGCGGCCACACTGACCCGTAAGCAACCCGAAGTCCATGCCTTCGGCCGTGCCCTCGCCCAACTCCACACCCGCGGTGCCGATGTGCACTGGACCAGCTGGTTTCCCTCCGATCCCGCCCCGAGGACGGTGGAGCTGCCGACGTATGCCTTCCAGCGCGAACGGTACTGGCTGTCCGCGGCCGGTGGAGTCGGTGATGTCGCTGCCGCCGGATTGCAGCGTGTGGAGCATGCGTTGCTGCCCGCGGCGGTGGGGCTGGCCGACGGCGGGATCGTGCTCACCGGCCGGATCTCGGCCGGTGGCGGCAAGACGTGGCTGGCCGAACACGTGATGGCGGGCGCGGTGCTGGTGCCCGGTGCGGCGCTGGTGGAGTGGGCGCTGCGGGCGGCCGATGAGGCGGGCTGCGGTGGGGTGGAGGAGCTGGCGCTCCAGGTCCCGCTGGTGCTCCCCGCGTCCGGCGGGTTGCGTGTCCAGGTGGTGGCGGGCCCCGTCACCGAGGACGGGCGGCGCGATGTACGGATCTACTCCCGCCCCGACCGCGCTGCCGAACCGGGCACCGACCCGGGGTGGGTGTGCCATGCGGAGGGTGTGCTGAGCCCACAGTCCACCGATGGCGGGCCGGAGGAGCCGTCCGGGGCGTGGCCTCCCGCAGGGGCGGAGCCGGTGGATGTGACGGGCTTCTACGAGCGCGCGGCGGCGGCCGGATACGCGTACGGCCCGTCCTTCCAGGGCGTACGGGCCGTGTGGCGGGACGGTACGGATGTCCTCGCCGAAGTGGCGCTGCCCGAGCCCGCCGGTGACCGCGACGGCTTCGGCATCCACCCCGCACTGCTGGATGCCGCCCTGCATCCGGCGCTGCTGCTCGACCCGTCCGAGTGGGAACGGGACGGCACCCGGGTGTGGCTGCCGTACGCCTGGCGCGGCGTGTCGTTGTGGGCGGGCGGCGCGACGACGGTCCGGGTCCGGCTCTCTCCCCGGCCGCGGCAGGCGGACGGTGCGGAGGGTGAGCGGGGCCTGCGGGTGGCCGTGGCCGATGCGGTGGGTGTTCCGGTCCTGACGGTCGATGCGCTGGTCATGCGGTCGGCCGACCCGGATCAGCTGCGGGCTGGTGCGGGGCCCGAGGTGGAGGGGCTGTTCACCCTGGACTGGACACCATTGCCGACACCAGAGCAAGGCCACGACGCCGACGAGTCACCGACGGCTGCCGACTGGGTGGTGCTGGGCCAGGCGGGACCGTCCCAGGCCGGGGATGCCGCGGTCTGCCATCCGCGTCTGGAGTCGCTGATCACCGCGCTTGATGGCGGTGCTCCCGCCCCCTCCATGGCGATCGCCTGCCTGTCCGCGCCCACCCCAGGTAGCGATGTGGCGGACGCGGGCCTGGCCCTGACCGAAGAGGCATTGGAGCTGGTCCAGGGCTGGCTGGCCGAGCCGCGGCTGTCCGATGCCCCGTTGGTGGTGGTGACCCGGGGCGCGGTCGCGATCGGCACACCCGAGGGCGAGGCGAAGAACGGCGACGACGGGGTGAACGCGGCCGGTGCCGCGGTGTGCGGGCTGGTGCGCAGCGCGCAGGCGGAGAATCCGGGCCGCTTCCTTCTGCTCGACCTCGACCCCGCTGATGACCCGGCCTGCGCGGTGCCCGGCCACAGGGTGGTGGATGCCGTACGGCGGGCCGTGGCGAGGGACGAGCCCCAGGTGGCGCTGCGCGGCGGGCGGATCCTGGTGCCCCGGCTGATGCGCGCCGGTGGGCCGAGCAGCGGGGGAGTGGTGGGGTCGGCCGGGCAGCCCGCGTGGCGGCTTGAACTGACGGGCGCGGCGACGCTGGACAATGTGAAACCGGTGCCCTGCCCCGAGGTGCTGGAGCCCCTGGGCGCGGGCCGGGTACGGGTCGCGGTGCACGCGGCGGGCATCAACTTCCGCGACGCGCTGATCAGTCTGGGCATGGTCCCCGGCCAGACCGGACTGGGCGGCGAGGGCGCCGGTGTGGTGGTCGCGGTCGGCCCGGGGGTGACCCAGGTGGCGGTGGGCGACCGGGTCATGGGTGTCTTCGACCGTGCGTTCGGCCCGCTGGCGGTGACGGACGCGCGGATGGTGGCGCCGATCCCCGCCGGGTGGAGTGTCCGGCAGGCGGCCGCGGTGCCGGTGGTGTTCCTCACCGCGTGGTACGGACTGGTGGAGCTGGGCGGCCTCCGGGGGGGTGAGTCGGTGCTGATCCATGCGGCCGCCGGAGGCGTGGGCATGGCGGCGGTGCGGATCGCCCGCCATCTGGGCGCCGAGGTCTATGCCACGGCGAGCCCCGCCAAGCACGCGGTGCTGGAAGCCATGGGCATCGACGCGGCGCATCGGGCCTCCTCGCGGGACCTGGACTTCGAGCACGTCGTACGGGAGGCCACCGGCGGCCGTGGCGTGGACGTGGTGCTGAACAGTCTCGCCGGCCCCTTCGTCGACGCATCGCTGCGCTTGCTGCGTGAGGGCGGCCGGCTCCTGGAGATGGGCAAGACGGACATCCGCGATCCGGAGCGGATCGCGGCCGACCACCCCGGTGTGCGCTACCGGGTCTACGACCTGATCGGGGACGCCGGACCGGACCGCATCGGCCGGATGCTGGCCGAGCTGGGCCCGCTCTTCGCTGCCGGCATCCTGGAGCCGCCGCCGCTACGGTCCTGGCCGCTGGACCGGGCGCGAGAGGCGCTGCGCTACCTCAGCCAGGCCAAGCACACCGGCAAACTCGTGCTGGACGTCCCGGCCGCGGTGGACCCGGACGGCACCGTACTGATCACCGGCGGTACCGGCACCCTGGGCGCCCTGGTCGCCGAGCATCTGGTGCGCACCTGGCAGATCAGGCATCTGCTGCTGGTCAGCCGCAGCGGCCCCGATGCCCCGGGCGCGAAGGAGCTGAGCGCCAGGCTGCGCGAACTGGGCGCGCGCGTACGGATCGAGGCGGCGGATGTCACCGAGGCCGCCGCGGTGGCCGCCCTCGTGGAGGGCGTCGACCCGGAGCACCCGCTGACCGGGGTGATCCACGCGGCCGGTGTCCTGGACGACGCGGTGGTCACCTCGCAGACGCCCGAGCGACTGGCCCGCGTCTGGGCGGCCAAGGCCACGGCGGCTGCCCACCTGCACGCCGCGACGGCAGAACTGCGGCTCGGCATGTTCGTGATGTTCTCCTCCGCGGCCGGGGTGATGGGCAGCCCCGGGCAGGCCAACTACGCTGCGGCCAACGCCTTTTGCGATGCGCTGGCGGCCCATCGGCGGGCCCTCGGCCTGCCGGGCGTGTCCGTGGCATGGGGGCTGTGGGACCAATCCAGCGAGATGACCGGCAACCTCACCGAAACGGACCTGGCGCGGATGGCCCGCTCCGGTATCGCCGCGATGGCGGGCGACCACGCCCTGGCACTGCTCGACGCCGCGGTCCAGCACGGCGGCCACCAGCTGATCGCGGCCGATGTGAACACGCGCGTCCTCGCCGCCCAGGCCCCGGCCACCCTGCCCGCCGCGCTCCGCGCCCTGGTCGCCGAGGACGCCGGTGCGGGGCGTACGACGGAACGGCGTACGGCGGCGGCCGCCGGTGCGCAGCCGGTCGACTGGGCGGGACGACTGGCGGGAAGGTCCGCCGACGAGCGGCGCCGGGTACTGCTCGACCTGGTCCGTGGCCACGCGACCACCGTGCTGGGCCACGCGGATGCGGAAGCGGTCCAGGCAGACACCAGTTTCAAGGACCTGGGCTTCGATTCGCTGACCGCGGTGGAACTGCGCAACCGGCTCTCCGCCGCCACCGGCCTGCGGCTCCCCGCCGCCCTCGTCTTCGACTACCCCGAAGCGGCCATCCTGGCCGACTACCTGCTGGAACGCCTGGCCCCCGAGGACGACGGCTCGCCGGGCCGGTCGGGCCTCGACCCGGCACTCAGCGAACTGGCCAAGCTGGAGACCACCTTGGCCCGCCTCGATGTGGCGGACGACGAGTCCGGGGCGGTCACGGCCCGGCTCGAGAGTTTGCTGGCCACATGGAAGGCGACGCGGAACCTGGCAGAGCACGGGACCGCCGCGGAACGGCTGGAGTCCGCGTCCGCGGCCCAGGTCCTCGACTTCATCGACAACGAGCTGGGTGTGTCCTGAATGTGCCGGGCGCGACGATCGCTTAAGGCCGGGTGAAACCTCATGGTGAACGTGAACGTGAACGAAGAAAAGCTGGTCGAATACCTCAAGCGCGTGTCCGCGGATCTGCACGACACCCGGCTGCGCTTACGTGAGGTGGAAGAGCGTGCCCAGGAGCCGGTGGCCGTGGTGAGCGTCGCCTGCCGCTTCCCGGGCGGGGTGGACACGCCAGAGGCACTGTGGCGCCTGGTGTCCGAAGGAGTCGACGCCATCGGCGACTTCCCCACCGACCGTGGCTGGGACCTGGAGGGGCTTTACCACCCGGACCCCGACCACCCCGGCACCACCTATGTCCGCCGGGGCGGATTCCTCGACGACGCCGACCAATTCGACCCCCAGTTCTTCGGCATCAGCCCGCGCGAGGCACTGGCCACCAGCCCACAGCAGCGGCTGCTGCTCGAAACCGCGTGGGAAGCGTTCGAGCGGGCCGGTATCGCCCCCCTCTCCCTGAAGGGCTCGCCCACGGGGGTCTACGCCGGTACGGCCACCACCGGCGGCGCCTCGGGCGACCTCCCGGAGACGGCATCGGAGGGGTACGCGGGCAACGCCCCGAGCCTCCTGTCGGGCCGGGTGTCCTACACCTTCGGCCTGGAAGGCCCGGCCGTCACCGTCGAGACGGCGTGCTCGTCCTCGCTGGTGGCCATCCACCTCGCCATGCAGGCCCTGCGGCAGGGTGAATGCACGCTCGCCCTGGCCGGTGGGGTGACGGTGATGGCCACCCCCGAGGTGTTCACCGGATTCTCCCGGCAGCGTGGCCTGTCCCCGGACGGCCGGTGCAAGGCATTCGCCACCACCGCCGACGGCACGGGGTGGGGCGAAGGTGTCGGACTGTTGCTGCTGGAGCGGCTGTCGGATGCCCGGCGCAAGGGCCACAAGGTGATGGCCGTGATCCGGGGATCGGCCATCAACCAGGACGGCGCCAGCAACGGGTTCACCGCGCCGAACGGGCCGTCGCAGCAGCGCGTCATCCGCCAGGCCCTGACCGCAGCCCGGCTCGCCCCGTCCGAGGTGGACGCCGTCGAGGCCCATGGCACCGGGACCACGCTCGGCGACCCCATCGAGGCGGACGCGCTGATCGCCACCTACGGCCAGGACCGGCCGCAGGGCCGCCCCCTGTGGCTGGGGTCGTTGAAGTCCAACATCGGCCATACGCAGGGCGCGGCGGGTGTGGCGGGTGTGATCAAGATGGTGATGGCGCTACGGCACGAGATGCTGCCCGCGACCCTGCATGTCGATGAGCCGACTCCCCACGTGGAGTGGGACGGAGGCGGCGTACGGCTGCTGACCAAGCCCGTCGAGTGGCCGCGCGGCGACCGGCCACGGCGGGCAGGGGTGTCCTCGTTCGGAATCAGCGGCACCAACGCGCACGTGATCGTGGAGCAGGCACCGGACGCACCCGAGGCGGAGCCGGTGCCCGAACACGGTGGTGTGGTGCCGTGGGTGGTATCGGGGCGGAGTGCGGAGGCGCTGCGGGGCCAGGCGCGGGCGTTGGTGGCACGGCTGGCCGAGGACCCCGGGCCGAGGCCGGTGGATGTGGGCTGGTCGTTGGTGACGTCGCGGTCGGTGTTCGAGCATCGTGCGGTGGTGGTGGGTGAGGACGGTGCGGAGTTGCTGACCGGGGTGGGGGCGTTGGCGGTGGGGGAGTCGCATCCGGGTGTGGTGTGTTCGGGTGTTCCGGCGCTGGCGGGTGGTGCGGGTCCGGTGTTGGTGTTTCCGGGGCAGGGTTCGCAGTGGGTGGGGATGGGTGCTTCCTTGCTCGATGTGTCGCCGGTGTTTGCGGCGCGGGTGGTGGAGTGTGAGCGGGCGTTGTCGCCGTATGTGGATTGGTCGCTGAGTGGCGTATTGCGTGGCACCGGGGGCGGTTTAGACCGGGTTGATGTGGTGCAGCCGGTGTTGTGGGCGGTGATGGTGTCTTTGGCTGCGGTATGGGCCGGGCACGGTGTGAGGCCTGCGGCGGTGGTGGGCCATAGTCAGGGTGAGATCGCGGCGGCTGTGGTGGCGGGGGCGCTGTCGTTGGAGGATGGCGCGAAGGTGGTGGCGCTGCGTAGCCGAGCCCTGCGCAAGTTGGCTGGTGGTGGGGCGATGGCGTCGCTCGGTGTGGGGCAGGAGGAGGCCGGCCGGCTGCTGTCGGGGTTGGGCGATCGGGTCGCCGGGGTGGGTGTGGCGGCCGTCAACGGGCCGTCTTCCACGGTCATTTCGGGTCCACCAGAGCAGGTGGCCGCTGTGGTGGCGGCGTGCCAGGAGAATGGCGACCGCGCCCGGCTGATCGATGTGGACTACGCCTCGCACGGCCCCCAGGTCGACGAGATCCGCGAGGAGCTGATGCGCGTGCTGGAGGGCGTGACCCCGGTCGAGACAGCCGGTACAGGCGTCACGTTCTACTCCACGGTGACCGGCGGCCGGGTTGCCACCGGCGGTCTGGACGCCACCTACTGGGTGACGAATCTGCGGGAGCGCGTACGCTTCGCCGACGCGATCGAGGCGCTGCTGGCCGATGGGCACCGGGTGTTCATCGAGGCCAGCACCCACCCCGTGCTCACCGTCGGCATGCAGGAGACGTTCGAGCGGACGAGCGTCGACGCGGTGACCGTGCCGACGCTGCGCCGCGACCACGGCGGTCAGGACCAGCTCGTACGGTCCCTCGCCCAGGCCTTCATCGCGGGCGTCCCCGTGGACTGGACAACCCTGTTCCCCGCCGAGCCGACACCGCGCACCGTGGACCTGCCGACCTACGCGTTCCAGCGTCGGCGGTTCTGGGCGGCTGCCGCGAGCGGTCGGGTGGGCGATGTGGCCGCAGCGGGGTTGCAGCGTGTGGAGCACGCCGTACTGCCCGCCGCGGTCGGACTGCCCGATGGCGGGCTGCTGCTGACCGGCCGGGTCTCTGCCGGCCATGGTGGCTGGCAGGCCGAGCACAGCGTCGCGGGTGCGGTGTTGATGCCCGGCGCGGCGCTGGTGGAGTGGGCGCTGCGGGCAGCCGATGAGGCCGGGTGCGGCGGCGTCGAGGAGCTGGCCCTTCAGGCGCCCTTGATCCTGCCCGAGTCAGGAGCTTTGTGCGTACAGGTGGTGGTGGACGAGGCGGCGGAGGACGGAAGGCGCGACGTCCGGGTGTACTCCCGCCCCGACCGGGCCGCCGAGCCGGGAGGCGACCCGGGGTGGGCGTGCCACGCGGAAGGCGTACTGAGCCCGCCGTCCTCAGGTGACGCTGGGGAGGAGCTGGCCGGTGCGTGGCCCCCGGCGCACGCGAGGCCGCTGGACGTAGCGGGGTTCTATGAGCGGGCCGCGGCGGCGGGATACGCGTATGGTCCGTCGTTCCAGGGGCTTCGGGCAGCGTGGCGCGACGGCCAGGACCTGCTGGCCGAGGTGGCGTTGCCCGAGGCCGCCGGAGACCATGATGGCTTCGGTATCCACCCGGCGCTGCTCGACGCAGCACTGCACCCCCTCCTGCTGGCCGACTCGGGGGAGGTCGAGCAGCTGTGGTTGCCGTTCGTCTGGAGTGGCGTATCGCTGCACGCCACGGACGCGACCACGGTCCGCGTACGGCTCACTCCATGCCAGGAGAGCGCGGCGGGTGAGCGCGGGCTACGGCTGGTCGTGGCCGATGCCGGGGGCGCTCCCGTTCTCACGGTTGACTCCCTCACGATGCGCCCGGCCGACGCCGAGCAGCTCCGGTCCGCGGGCTGGCGCGATGCCGGTGGGCTGTTCACCCTCGAGTGGACGCCCCTGCCTGCAGGGTCGGGCACGGCGGATGACGACGGCTGGGTGGTGTTGGGCCAGGACGATGGTGCCGATGGCGCGGTGTGCCACCCGGACCTGACGGCGTTGGCCGCCGCGATGGACGGCGGCGCGCCTGCTCCGGCGATGGCCTTGGCGTATCTGCCTGCTGCCCGTGAACCCGATGACCTCATGACGGGCGCGACCGATGGTCTCATCGCTGTCGAGCACGCACTGCGGCTGGTGCAGGGCTGGCTGGCCGAACCGCGCCTGGCCGATGCCCGGTTGGCGGTGGTGACGCGGAGCGCGGTCGCGCATGCCGGGGAAGACGCCCCGGATCTGGCCGGTGCCGCCGTATGGGGCCTGCTGCGGAGCGCACAGGCGGAAAACCCGGACCGGTTCGTTCTCGTCGATATCGACGCGGATACCCCCACCGAGACGACCCATCGCAGTGTGGCCGACGCCGTGGCGCGTGCCGTACGGGCCGATGAGCCGCAGGTGGCCATGCGGGCCGGACAGCTGCTGGTACCCCGGCTGGCCCCGGCGCGCGCAGGCCGTGACGAGTCCGCCACCGAGCATCCCGACGTGCCCGGCGCACTCGACCCGGACGGGACCGTGCTGATCGTCGGCGGTACGGGCCTGCTGGGCGGCCTGGTCGCCGAACACCTCGTACGCACCCGCCAGGTCAAGCATCTGGTGCTGGCGAGCCGCCGGGGACCCGAGGCTCCGGACGCGCGAGAACTGACCGATCGGCTGAGCGATATGGGTGCTCAGGTGCGGGTCGTCCCGGTGGACGTCACGGACGCGGGCGCGGTGGCCGGGCTGGTGGCCCAGATCGCACCGGCACACCCGCTGACCGGGGTCATCCATGCCGCGGGTGTCCTGGATGACGCGGTGATCACCTCGCTCACCCCGCGACAAGTGGCGCGGGCGTGGCAGGCCAAGGCCACGGTCGCGGCCCATCTGCACGCGGCGACGGCGGGTCTGCCGCTGGGCATGTTCGTGCTGTTCTCCTCGGCCGCTGGAGTGGTGGGCAACGCGGGTCAGGCCGGGTACGCGGCGGCGAACGCCTTCTGCGATGCCCTGGCCGCTCACCGCCGGGCCATCGGTCTTCCGGCGCTGTCGGTGGCCTGGGGGCTGTGGGAACAGACCAGCGCCATGACCGGGCACATGGGTCGGAGGGATCTGACCCGGCTGCGCGGAATGAGGCCGTTGTCGTCCGAACGCGGACTGGCCCTGCTGGATGCCGCGTGCCGGCTCGCGCGTCCGCTGGCGGTCGCGGTGGACCTTGATGTGGTGGGGGTGGCTGGGGGTGATGTGCCTGC
>NZ_JBEYAL010000092.1:0-12854 GCF_040631655.1 Streptomyces sp. NPDC019937 | reverse complement strand
CCTCCCCAGCGCCCTGCGGGCCCCCGCCGGGGGGGTTTGGGGGGCGGGGGGGGGGCGGGGGGGGGGGTTGGCCCCCCCGGGCCCCCCGGGCGCCCGGGGGGGCCACAACCAGGTCACACATCCGGCCCCTCGGGCCTGCCCCAGCCGCACAGCGCTTGGGGAGCGGGGCCCGGGGCGGAGATGCCCCACACCCAGCCCCTCCGGCGCTTGAGGAGCGGGGTCCGGGGCGGAGCCCCGGCGGGGGCGCGGGGGCGGAGCCCCCGCAAACCGGCTCAGGCCCCGGACGTGAAGTGCTCGCGGACCAGCGACTCCACCACGTCCAGCTCGCGCGCGGCGAGCGCATCCAGCAGCGCCATGTGCTCGGCCGCGTCGGCGACCAGATCGGCGGTGCGGACCGCGCGTCCGCAGGCCAGCGGCCACTGGGCGCGGCGGTGGAGTTCGTCGGCGACGACGACCAGCTGCTGGTTCCCGGCCAGGCTCAGCACCGACTGGTGGAACGTGCGGTCCGACTCCAGGTAGGCGGCACGGTCCCCCTTCGCGGCGGCCGCCGCCGTCGCCTCCGCGAACGGCCGCAGCCGCGCCCAGCGCTCGGGCGCGACCGCCCGGGCCAGGCTGAGCATGACCGGGACCTCCAGCAGGGCGCGGACCTCGGCCAGCTCGGCCAGCTCGCGCGCGCTGCGCCGGGCCACCCGGAAGCCGCGGTTCGGCACGACCTCGACGGCGCCCTCACCGGCGAGCTGCTGCATGGCCTCGCGCACGGGGGTGGGCGAGACGCCGAAACGGTCCGCGAGGGCCGGGGCGGAGTACACCTCGCCCGGGGTCAGCTCGCCTCCGACCAGCGCGTCCCGCAGGGCGTCCAGGATCTGTCCGCGCACGGAGTGGCGGCGCGGGGACTGGCGCGCCACGGGCACGGCGGAGGGATCCCGCGGCTCCATCGCCGCCTCGGCTTCGGCCTGCTCCACTCGGGTCCTCCTGACATCCCATCGAAACGATATGCGGATGCCGCCCGAGGACAAAGCCCACGCGCAGCGCTCGCTCCGAGCGGGCCGGGCCCGGCATGACCCTTGCCACATTCTCCGGCCCGCACCGCGCCCCGCCTCCGACCGGACCGGGACCGGGCAGCGATGCCTTTCGGCCACGCACACGGCGCTCGCGAAGCGCCCACTACCGGACAGTAATGGGGAAAGATCACCTAGAGGTTCGGACGGCCGATGGCAAGCCGACGGATCGGATTTACCCGCGCTCGGGTTCCGTGAATAGAATCAAGCCGCTTGCAACGAGCGAGCGTTCGAACCGTATCGCACCTATCCGCGTGTCCCCCCGCCCACTTGGCGGCCTCTTGTCCAGAAACCGCTTGAGGCCCGGCACGATTCCGCCAGGATGTCGCGCGAGTAGGGCCGTACTGCGGCCAGAACTTCACGGAAGCGAGGCAAGGGGCACCGGATGAGACTGACCGACATATCGCTGGGCTGGGCCCTGCCAGTCGTCATAGCGCTCGTCGGAGTCGTGGGGGCGGGAGTTGTCCTCGCGCGCGGCC
Source organism: Streptomyces sp. NPDC019937 (assembly GCF_040631655.1). Taxonomy (NCBI): domain Bacteria; kingdom Bacillati; phylum Actinomycetota; class Actinomycetes; order Kitasatosporales; family Streptomycetaceae; genus Streptomyces; species Streptomyces sp. NPDC019937. The sequence goes on along the minus strand of NZ_JBEYAL010000092.1, from coordinate 11,317 downwards.
GTAACGGGAAGAAGGACGAGAACGGGATCACCGACTCCTGGGAGCGCAGCGAGGAGCGCCGCCGGCGCAAGGAGGCCATCTACGGGATGGCGTCGTACGTCCTGCTGTTCTGCTGTGCCGCGGTCGCGGCCGCGCTCTCCTTCCACGGCCTCGTGGGCTTCGGGCAGCAGAACCTGAACCTGTCGGGCGGCTGGGAGTACCTGGTGCCGTTCGGGCTGGACGGCGCCGCGATGTTCTGCTCGGTGCTGGCGGTGCGCGAGGCCAGCCACGGTGACGCGGCGCTCGGCTCCCGGCTGCTGGTGTGGCTGTTCGCGGGCGCCGCCGCCTGGTTCAACTGGGTGCACGCCCCGCGCGGCATGGGCCACGACGGCGCGCCGCAGTTCTTCGCGGGCATGTCGCTGTCGGCCGCGGTCCTCTTCGACCGGGCGCTCAAGCAGACCCGCCGGGCGGCGCTGCGCGAGCAGGGCCTGGTGCCCCGCCCACTGCCGCAGATCCGTATCGTCCGCTGGCTGCGCGCCCCCCGCGAGACCTTCGGCGCGTGGTCGCTGATGCTGCTGGAGAACGTACGGACGCTGGACGAGGCGGTCGAGGAGGTCCGCGAGGACCGGCGCGAGAAGGAGCAGAACCGCAACCGCCGCCGGGACCAGGAGAAGCTGGACAAGGCCCGGATCCGGGCGCTCAACCGGCAGCACCGGGCGTGGGGCCGGGGCGGTGGCCGCCAGGTGGACATCACCCCCGCGGCACAGCCGCCGCAGCTCGGCGCGGAGCCCGCCATGGAGGAGAACGCGCTGGGAAAAGCCGAGGCGGCCGAGCTGTCAGCGCCCTCAGCTCGGCCCGCCTTGCAGTCCGCGGACGCGGCTGAGGCCAGTCATCGCGACGACCGGGACCGGGAGCGGAGCCGGGACTGGAACCGCGACCTGGATTTCAGCTTCGGCTTCGGTGACGCCGACGCCACCGAAGCCGACCGGGACAAGGCGAAGGACAAGGACGCCAAGGACGACAAGGACAGGGCGCGGACCGTCGACCTCACCGCCGAGGACGACACCCTGACCATCCCGCGGCTGGACTCCCTGGAGGAGAAGCTCGCGCAGATCGAGCGGCAGTTCGGCTGAGACCGGAGCCTTCCGGATCGGAGCCTTCCGGACCGGAGCGGGCGGCCGGTGGCGTCAGCCACCGTCCGCGTCCAGCTCGAACCAGACCGCCTTGCCCACGCCGTGGGCCCGTACGCCCCACGCGTCCGCGAGCGTGTGCACCAGCAGCAGGCCCCTCCCGGAGGTGCTGTCCTCCGGGGGGTTGCCGCGCAGCGTCGGGTGACGGGAGACGAAGTCCCGCACCTCGACCCGTAATCGGCCCGCCACCGGCCCGGCGATCCCCCCGCCCACGGTGGCCGTGATGTGCGCGCCCCGGTCGGTGTGCACCAGTGCGTTCGTCACCAGCTCGCTCGTCAGCAGCTCGGCGAGATCGGCCCGGCCGGGCCCGCCCCAGTGCCGCAGCAGCTCGCGCAGCGCGGCGCGGACGTCCGCCACCGCCTCGTAGTCGTCATGCCTCAGTCGCTTGCCGAGGGACCGGCCCCGCTCCCCTTCGATGGCCACCGCCCCAGAGTCCGGCCGGTTGGTCATCCGGCCCCGCCGTACAGGCTGACGCTTCATCCTCCCCCGCCCCGGCCACTCGGCGCGGCCAGCGTCGAATGCCGTCGAACACGCTCACGGAATGCATTCCCGCCTGTTGCCGTGCCACACACCGGGGGAAAGCATCTGGGGGGTGTCGTGTGGATCAGGCCGGATCAGCGGGCGGCGTCTGGTGCAGGGGGCACCTCCCAGCGGTAGCTGGGGGAGGCTCGCAACCCGCGTGAGGAGAGCGCAGCGGCGCTGCGTGCGACGAGCGCGGGGCCGCGAGGTGCCGCCCGCCGCGGGAGCGGCTGATGTCACAGCGGCGTCGGGAGTCCGGCATGATCCACACGACACGCCCCGAGTGATCCGCTGAGCGCCGAGCTTGAGGAGCCGTTGATGCACGACGACCGACTGTTGGTGGAGGGGCGCCTGGAGCGGGCGCTGCACCAGTTCATCCGGCCCGCCCAGTACCCGGCGCGCGTTCCCCTCTCCCTGTACGCCTGGCGTGCCCCCGGCGAGCCGGTCCCGGTCGCCGAGGCGCTCGACGGGGCGTACGAGCCGTTCACGACCGGCACGGAGTGGGGCGAGCCGTGGTCGACCTGGTGGTTCCGGCTGGAGGGCGCGGTACCGGCGGAGTGGGCGGGGCGGCGGGTGGAGGTGGTCATCGACCCCGGCTTCACCGACGACGGCCCGGGATTCCAGGCCGAGGGGCTGGTGTACGACGCGCACGGCGTACCGCTCAAGGGCATCCACCCCCGTAACCGGCACATCCCCGTAGCGGCCCCGGCCGCCGGAGGGGAACCGGTGCGGCTGCTGCTGGAGGCGGCCGCCAATCCGTCCGTGCTGCGCGACGGCTTCGCCCCGACCCCGCTCGGCGACGTCCTCACCGCCGGGGACCGGCCGCTGTACCGCTTCGCCTCCGCCGATGTGGCCGTCCTCGACGAGAACGTGTGGCATCTGGTCCTGGACATCGAGGTGCTGTCCGAGTTGATGCGGGAGCTGCCCGCGGACCGGCCGCGCCGCCACGAGATCCTGCGCGCCCTGGAGAACGCGCTCGACGCGCTCGACCTGCACGACGTGCCCGCCACCGCGGCCGCCGCGCGCGCCGAGCTGACCGAGGTGCTTCAGCGCCCCGCGCACGCCAGCGCGCACCGCGTCTCGGCGGCCGGGCACGCCCACATCGACTCGGCGTGGCTGTGGCCGCTGCGCGAGACCGTGCGCAAGGCGTCCCGTACGTTCGCCAACGTCACCGCGCTCGCTGAGGACTATCCGGAGCTGGTGTTCGCGTGCTCCCAGGCGCAGCAGTACGCCTGGGTCAAGGAGCACCAGCCGCACATCTGGGAGCGGATCAAGAAGGCGGTCGCGGACGGCACCTGGGCGCCGGTCGGCTCGATGTGGGTCGAGTCGGACGCCAACATGCCCGGCGGCGAGGCCCTGGCCCGGCAGATCGTGCACGGCAAGCGGTTCTTCCTGGAGGAACTGGGGGTGGACACCGAGGAGATCTGGCTGCCGGACTCCTTCGGCTACACCGCGGCCTTCCCGCAACTGGCCAAGCTGGCGGGGGTGCGGTGGTTCCTCACCCAGAAGCTGTCGTGGAACCAGTCCAACAAGATGCCGCACCACACCTTCTGGTGGGAGGGCATCGACGGCACCCGCGTCTTCACCCACTTCCCGCCGGTGGACACCTACAACGCCCAGTTCAGCGCGGCCGAACTCGCCCACGCCGAGAAGAACTTCGCCGACAAGGGACTCGCCACCCGCTCCCTGGTCCCGTTCGGCTGGGGCGACGGCGGGGGCGGGCCCACCCGCGAGATGCTGGAGAAGGCGCGGCGGCTGGGCTCCCTGGAGGGCTCGCCGCGCGTGGAGATCCACAAGCCGTCGGTGTTCTTCGGCGCGGCGGAGCGGGAGTACGGGGCGAAGGCGCCGGTGTGGTCGGGCGAGCTGTATCTGGAGCTGCACCGGGCCACGTACACCACCCAGGCCGCCACCAAGCAGGGCAACCGGCGCAGCGAGCACCTGCTGCGGGAGGCCGAGCTGTGGGCCACGGCCGCCGCGCTGCACGCGCCGGGCTACGCGTATCCGTACGACGATCTGGACCGGATCTGGAAGACGGTGCTGCTGCACCAGTTCCATGACATCCTGCCGGGCTCCTCGATCGCCTGGGTGCACCGCGAGGCGCGCGAGACGTACGCGCGGGTGCGCACCGAGCTGGAGGGGATCGTCGCGGACGCGGTCGGCGCCCTGAACGCCGCGGGGTCCGGCGCCCCGGCGGTGCTCAACGCCTCGCCGTACGAGCGCGAGGAGGTCGCCGTCCTGGACGCCGGGACGGCGGCGGCCCTGCCCACCGACACCCCGGTGCAGCCGCTGGGCGACGGGCGCGCGGCCGCCGGGGTGCGGGTGGGCGCGCTGGGCACGGCGGCCGTCGCCGGTACGACGTGGAGCGCGCCGCCGGTGACCTCGCTGAGCGACGGCCACGCCATCGTCCTCGACAACGATCTGCTGCGGGTCACCATCGACGGCGACGGGCTGCTCACCTCCGTCCTCGACCTCACGGCGGGCCGCGAGGTGCTGGCCCCGGGCGCGCGCGGCAACCTCCTCCAGCTCCACCCCGACCACCCCAACCACTGGGACGCCTGGGACATCGACCGCCACTACCGCCGCAGCCACACCGACCTCACCGCCGCCGAGTCCGTCGAGCTGACCGAGTCCGGTCCGCTGCGCGCGACCGTCCGCGTGGTCCGTGTCTTCGGTGGTCTCGGCGCCTCGCGCGTCGTGGAGGAGCTGACCCTGGCCGCGGGCAGCGACCGCCTCGACATCGCGGCCGAGGTGGACTGGCACGAGTCGGAGAAGGTCCTCAAGGCGGCGTTCCCGCTGGACATCCACGCCCGTCAGTCCACGGCGGAGATCCAGTTCGGGCATGTGGAGCGCCCCACCCACGCCAACACCAGCTGGGACGCGGCCCGTTTCGAGATCTGCGCCCACCGCTGGCTGCGGGTCGCCGAACCGGGGTACGGGGCCGCGCTGCTCAACGACTCCACGTACGGCCACGACGTGACCCGTACGACGCACCAGGGGGACGACGGCGCGGTGCTCGGCACCACCGTACGGCTGACGCTGCTGCGCGCCCCGCACAGCCCCGACCCCGAGACGGACCTCGGCACCCACCGCTTCCGCTACGCGCTGCTGCCGGGGGCGACCGTCGGCGACGCGGTCGCCGGCGGGCTCGCCCTGAACCTGCCGCTGCGCACCCTGCCCACCGGCCCGACCGGGCCCGCCCCGCTGCTCTCGGTGGACAACCCGGCGATCACGGTGGAGTCGGTGAAGCTCGCCGAGGACCGCAGCGGGGATGTGGTGGTGCGGCTGTACGAGTCGCACGGCGGGCGCGCGGCGGGCACGCTCGTCGCCGGATTCCCGGTCCTCTCGGCGGACGTCACCGATCTGCTGGAGCGCCCGCTGCACCCGGCGGCCACCGGCCCGGCCGGGCTGAGCCTGGCCCTGCGGCCGCACCAGATCCTCACCCTGCGGCTGCGGCCGGTGTCCGCGTAGAGCCGTGCTGGACGCCCGGCGGTCCCCCGTGCCGCCGGGCGTCCCCCTTCCCGGTGGTGCTCACCGTGTGGCGTACGTACGCATGGGCTCGCCCAGCACCTCCTGATACGCGTCCAGCAGGCCGACCACGGCCGCGGCGATGGCCTCGGGGCCCTCCCCCGCCTCGGTGCGCCTGCCGATCTCGGCGAACACCAGCGCGTGGAACGCCCCGAGCTGGGTGGCCACCACCCGCGGCAGCGGGTCGTCCGGCCCGGCGCCGGTCTCCTCGGCCAGCACGGCGGCCAGCGCGTCGGTCATCTCCCGGCCGAGGTCCTCCAGCCGGGCGGTGAGCGTCGGGGCGGCCCGCATCATCGCGAACACCCGCCCGAAGCCCTCGGTCAGCCCGAGCGAGCGGTCCCGCCGCCCCACCTCCTCCCGCAGCCGCGCCAGCACCGCGCCGGCCGCCGACTCCCCCGGGGCGCGGTCCCGCACCATGTCGGCGAGCCGCCGCGGGGACGCCTGGTCCGGCGGCAGGACCAGGTCCTCCTTCGCCTCGAAGTAGTTGTAGAGGGTATTGACCGACACCTCCGCCGCGGCCGCGACCTCGGCGATCGTGACGTGGTCGAAGCCACGCTCCACGAACAGTCCGATCGCGACCCGGTGGACGCGCTGCCGCGTCTCCCGCTTCTTGCGCTCCCGTAGCCCTTCTGCCATGCCGTGAAGTCTAACCGCATTGCAAACTTTAAATGCATTGCAATTTTACAGTGCGCTGTGCTTTTATCGGCGCCATGCCCACACCAGCCACCCCCACGCCCGTCATCCGGACCCGGGGGCTCGCCCGGACGTTTTCGCTCCCGACGGGCCCGGTGCACGCCGTCCGCGGCATCGACCTGACCGTCGACCGCGGCGAGATCCTCGGTTTCCTCGGCCCCAACGGGGCGGGCAAGACCACGACGCTGCGCATGCTCACCACCCTGCTGCCACCCAGCGGCGGCGAGGCCACGGTCGCCGGGCACGATCTGCGGGGCGACTCCGCGGGCGTGCGCCGCAGGATCGGCTACGTGGCCCAGTCCGGCGGCCTGGATCCCGCCTGCGCCGTACGCGAGGAACTGGTCACCCAGGGACGGCTGCACCGGCTCTCCCGCACCGAGGCGCGCGACCGCGCCGCCGAACTCGCCCACGACCTCGGCCTGACGGCCCTGCTGGACCGCCCCACCGGCGCGCTCTCCGGCGGTCAGCGCCGCCGGGTGGAGATCGCGCTCGGCCTGGTCAACCGGCCCGAGGTGGTCTTCCTCGACGAACCGACCACCGGGCTCGACCCCGGCAGCCGCGCCGAACTGTGGGACCTGGTCCGGCGGATCCGCGCCGAGCTGGGCACCACGGTCTTCCTGACCACGCACTACCTGGACGAGGCCGACGCGCTCGCCGACCGGATCGTCGTCGTGGACGCCGGCGTGATCGTCGCAGAGGGCACCCCGGCCGACCTCAAGGCCCGCCACGCGGGCGGTCCCGCCGCCACCCTCCAGGACGCCTTCCTGGCCATCACCGGCCGCTCCACCCCGACCGACGCACCCGTCGCCATCTGACACCCCACGTAAGGCACTCCCATGCCCCTGCTCGCCGACACCGGCGTCGTCTTCACCCGTTATGCCCGAGCCACCCTCCGCTCCAAGACCCATCTCTTCTTCGGCATGCTCCAACCGCTGCTCTTCCTGGCCCTCTTCGGCCCCCTGCTGACCGAACTCCCCCTGGGTGCGAGCGGTTCGTCCTGGCAGACCCTGGTCCCCGGCGTCCTCATCCAGCTCGCCCTGCTCGGCGGCTCGTACGTGGGCCTCGGCCTGCTGATGGACCGCAACCTCGGGGTCATCGACCGGATGCGGGTCACCCCCGTGAGCCCCCTGGCCCTGCTGCTCGGGCGGGTCCTGCGCGACGTCGTCCAACTGGTCGCCCAGTCGGTGCTGCTCGTCCTCCTCGGGCTGGCCTTCGGGCTCCGCGCGCCGCTCGCCGGAATCCTGATCGGCCTGCTGTTCGTGGCCGTGCTCTCCGCGGCCCTGGCCGCCCTCTCCTACGGCCTGGCCACGCGCGTCAGGACGACGCCCGAGTTCGCCGCCATCGCCAACACGGCCGGCATGCCGCTGATGCTGCTGTCCGGTCTGCTCCTGCCGATGTCCCTCGCCCCCGGCTGGCTGGACGGCGCCTCGCGCGCCGTACCGTTCCGCTACACGGTCGACGCCGTACGCCAGGCCTACCTGGGCCACTACGCGACCGCCACCGTCGCCCTCGGCGCCGCCGTCACCCTGGCCCTGGCCGCCGTCTGCCTCCTCACCGGCGCCCGCCTCTTCCACCGCGCGGAGCGCTGACGAGGCCGGGCGGAGAAGACCGCTAGCCTGTATACAGGAAGGTGTGCGGGGCGAGCGGCGAGGAGAACCATGGCTCGGGCGGCGAGCAAGAGCGAAGCGGTCTACGAGCGGCTGAAGGGGGACATCGAGTCGCTGCGGCTGCGGCCCGGGGCGAGGCTGAGCGAGATCCAGCTCGGCGAGGAGCTGGGCGCGTCCCGTACGCCCGTGCGGGAGGCCATCCGGCGGCTGGCCGGTGAGGGGCTGGTCGACTTCGTGCCGGGCGAGGTGGCCCGGGTGGCCGCCATCTCGCTGGGCGGGGTGCGGGCGCTGTTCGAGATCCGGATGCTGCTGGAGCCCCGGGCGGCGGCCTCGGTCGCGGCCTCGGTCGAGTCCTCGGTCGCGGCCTCGGGGGTGGGCGAGGAGCGCGTACTGGCTCCGTTCCGTGAGCTGCTGGAGCGGCTGGAGGAGTTCGAGAAATCCTTCCGGGCGCTGGACGCCCCCGGGCAGGCGCGCGGCTACCGGGACTTCTACGAGCTGGCCGAGGACTTCGACCAGGCGGTCATCGCCGCGTGCCGCAACCCGTATCTCGCCCGCACCATCCGTGATCTGCGCAGCCAGACCGTGCGGCTGCGGAACGTCTCGCACAGTGGCCCACGGCGCATGCTGACGTCGCTGGAAGAACACCGCGCGCTGCTGAAGGCGATCACGCACGGGGACGGCCAGGCCGCCGAGGCGGCCTGCCGTCATCACCTCACGCAGACGCTGCGAGCGCTCATCGAGAGCCTGACCGTCGAGGGCTCGCCGACCGGCGTGGAGGTCCACCTGGACGCCGCCCGCTGAAGTCCGTGCCGATGAGGGCATGGCCTTATGCGCGCCAGTTGCTGTATACAGAGCTGGATACATCCAGCAGCCGAGACGCGAGGACGGACCCATGTCGCACATCGTCGGCGCCGACGCACTGCTCCGGTTCGCCGCCGCGGCGACCGAGACCCTGGGCGTGCCGCCCGAGGACGCCCGGCTGCTCGCGGACACGCTGGTGACGGCGGAGCTGTGGGGGCATCCCTCGCACGGGATGCTGCGCCTGCCCTGGTACCTGGACCGGCTCGGGAGCGGGGCGACTGCTCCGGTCGCGCGGCCGGAGACCGTCGTCGACAACGGCGCGGTGCTGGTGATCGACGGCCATCACGGCCTGGGGCAGGTGCTCGCCCACCGGGCCACCGCCCTGGGCGTCGAGCGCGCCCGGCGGCACGGGGTCAGCGCCGTGGCCGTGCGGAACTCGGGCCACTTCGGCACCGCCGCGTACTTCACCCGGCAGGCGGCCGCGCAGGGCTGCGTGGCGCTGCTCGCCACCAACGCGAGCCCCGCCATGGCCCCCTGGGGCGGCCGGGAGAAACGGGTCGGCACCAACCCCTGGTCGATCGCCGCGCCCGGCGGACGCCACGGGACCGTGGTGATGGACATCGCCAACACCGCCGTCGCGCGCGGCAAGATCTACCACGCCAAGGAGCGCGGCGAACCGATCCCCGAAGGCTGGGCGGCCGACGCCGACGGCGTGCCGACCACCGACGCCCGGCAGGCGGTCGAGGGGCTGATCCTGCCGATGGCCGGGCACAAGGGCTACGCGATCTCGTTCATGTTCGACGTCCTGGCCGGAGTGCTGACCGGCAGCGCCTACGGGAGCGCCGTGGTCGGCCCGTACGACCCGCACGGGCGCAGTGGCGCGGGCCACCTGCTGATGTGCGTCGACATCCGGTCGATGACCGCGCCGGAGGACTTCGAACGGCGGATCGAGCAGCTGATCGAGGACACCAAGGCGACCCCCACCGCCCCGGGCACCGAGGAGATCTTCGTGCCCGGCGAGCCGGAGGCCCGTACCGCCGAGCGCCTGCGGACCGAGGGCATCGCCGTCGCCGACGACACCTGGCGGTCCCTCATCCGCGTCGCCGAACGGACCGGGGTCCCCTCCCCCGCACCGCATGCACACCCGCACCCGCACCCGCACTCCGAGGAGCTTTCCGCATGATCGCACTGACCGTGTCCCTGCGGGTCCGGCCCGGTTGCCGCGACGACTTCCTCGCCGCGATCAAGACGCAGGCCGAGCGGTCCTTCACCGACGAGCCCGGCTGTCTGTCCTTCGACGTCGTCTGCGACCTCTCCGACGACCACCACTTCGTCTTCCACGAGCTGTACGAGGACGAGGCCGCCGTCGAGGCCCACCGCGCCGCACCGCACTTCGCCGCCTGGCGGGCGGCGGCGGCGACGTACGTGGTCCCGGGCAGCCAGGTCAACACCCTCTCCCGCCGCCTGTTCCACCACTCCTGACCTCCCGCCCGCCAGAACGGAGCCAGCCGCCGTGTGCACCCACCCCACCGCACCCTCCCTCCTGATCCACCCCGACGAGGTGACGCGCTTCGACCGCGGCGGAGGGGTCGCCACCCTCCCCTACGTGGGCAAGTGGAATTCGCAGACCGCCTCCATCACCACCGGCCAGACCGTCTTCCAGCCCGGAAACGGACTGCCGCTGCACAGCCACGACGTCGAGGAGTCGGTGCTCATCCTGGAGGGGGTGGCCACCGCCGAGATCGACGGCGAGACCTTCGACCTCGAGACCGGCGACGCCACCTGGGTCCCGGCCGGAGTGCCGCACCGTTTCCTCAACCGCGGCGCGGGCGTCATGCGCATCTACTGGGTCTACGGCGGCCGTGACGTGACCCGGACCATCACGGCCACCGGCGAGACCTTCGAACACCTCTCCGACCAGGACAAGGGAGGAGCGCCCGTCTCCTGAACATCCCTTGACCCACGGACGGGACGCTCACGCCTCCCAGACGGCCGCCGCCGTACGGTCGTCGGCGTACCCCTTCACCCGCACCTGGGCGTCGGCGAGGAACCCGGCGAGCCCCGGCGGCTCGGCCACCGCCCAGCGTTGCGCCAAGTGGGCGGCGAGCGCCCGCTCGGCGCGCAGCGGCTCGGCGAGGCCGGTGCCGCACATCAGCAGGGTGTCACCCGGACGGGCGACGGAGGCGCGGAAGCGGAACGGGTCGGCGGGGGCTGGGGCGGCGTCGTGCGGGGTGACTCCCGGGGCGGCTTCCCAGTCGGCGGGCAGGCCGGGGGCGGACGCGCGCCCGTCGCCGAAGGCGAGCACCGGCCCGCCGACGGTGTCGCCCTCCCGGGCGTCCGGTTCCAGGTCCTGCCAGACGCCGTCCCGCAGCCGGAACAGCCCGCCGTCGCCGGCCCCGAAGAACACCCGGACCCGGCAGTCCGGATGGGCGGGCAGCAGCAGACAGCGCACCGGCGCGGTGTACGCGGCCGGGTCGACGCCGAGTTCGGCCGCGCGGGTGCGCAGCCGCCCGTAGCCCCGGTCGGTGAGCCGGTGCAACCCGGACTTGAGCGCGCCGCGCCGGGCGGCGCGGATGTCCTCCGCGAGCCGTGTGTGGCTGCGGCCGACGGCCGTACCGATCCAGTCGCACAGCTCCCGCGCGGCGTCCGGCGCCCCGGTCCCGTTGGCCACGGCCACCAGGACCAGGGCGCCGTCCCCGGTCCCGAACCGGGCCGTGAGCAGCACGTCCCGCCGGGGCTCCCCCCGGGAACGCGCCGCGTCGCCGCGCTGCGACACGGCCCGCAGGGTGAACGTCCCGTAGCGGGCGCCGTCGAGCACGGTGTCGGGCACCGGGCCGCCCGGCTCCTCCGGGTCGGCGACGGGCAGCGTGGTCGGCTCGGCCTCGTACGCGGGCGGCTCGTCGCCGACGTACCCGGACGCGGCGGCCCCCCCGGGCCGCCGGGGCGGGGGGGGGGGGTAGGTAGAGCGGGGGGGGGGGGACGAGTGTTGTGTGACAGGGGTAG
>NZ_JBEYAL010000091.1:0-14025 GCF_040631655.1 Streptomyces sp. NPDC019937 | reverse complement strand
GCGCGGGGCCCACCCCCCCCGGCCCCCCCCCCCCAGCACCCCCCCCCCCCGCCCCCGGGGCCGGCGCCCCCCCCTCCCCCCATCCGGGAAGCACAGCCCCCGTGCGCGGAGCCGTCAGAAGTCGAGTTCGCCGGTGGCGCCCCGGCGCAGCGGTGCCACCGCCGCGGCGTCGCCGACGATCACACCCGTGAAAGCGGAGGGCCGGAAGAACCGTCGGGCCGCCTCGCCGACCGCGTCGTACGGCACGCCTTCCAGCAGCGGTCCCCAGTTGTGCAACCAGTCGGAACCGACACCGATGTGCAGCAGGTTCGCCAGACCTGATGCCAGTGCGCCCGGTGACGACATCGCCGTCGCGGTGGAACCGGACGCGTAGCTCCTGGCGGCGTCGACCTCCCTCTCCGACGGCGGCTCGGCCGTCATGCGCTCCAGCTCTTCCTTGATCACCGCGAGGGCCGGCACGGTGTGCTCGGCGGCGGTGTCGGCCTCGACCATCAGCGTCGAGGCCCCCGGTACCGACTCCACGCCCGAACCGAGCTGATAGGCGTACCCCTCGCCCTCGCGCAGACGGGCGACCAGCCGGGAGGCGAACGACCCGCCGAAGACCAACTGGGCCAGGTGCAGGGCCGGGTAGCCCGGGTCCGTCCGGGGCAGCGCGGGGGTGGCGAGCCGGATCAGGCTCTGCACGGACCCGGGCCGGTCCACGGGGAGCAGTGGCCCGCCGGCGAACCACGGTGGCACCTCGGGTGTGCCGCCTGCCGGCCCCGCCTCCCACGACCCGAACACTTCCCGGACCGTGGCGACGGCTTCCTCCGGCCGCAGGTCTCCGACCAGCACGAGCACCGCCCCTCTTGCCCCCAGGTGCCGCGCGTGCAGCTTCGCCAAGGCGTCCGGTGTGCAGGCGGCGGCCACGTCGGGTGTCGGCTGCCGCCGGGCGGCGGCCTCCTCGCCGTACCGCCGTCGCAGCAGCGCGTGCTGGGCGAGGGCCGCCGGCTGGTGGGTGGCCAGCCGTATGCGGCGTGCCAGCCGTTCGCGTTCGGGGAGGACGACGTCCTCCGTCAGCCGTGGCGCACGGAGGGATTCGGCCAGCAGCGCGAGTACGGGCGGCAGGGAGCCGGCCATGGTGTGCCCGGCGAGGGTGAGTTTGCGGGCGTCCGCGGCGGAGTTCAGGGTGGCGCCGTGCGCGGCGAGCGCCGCGTCGTAGTCGTCCGCGTTCCGGTGCGCGGTGCCTTGCGGCAGGACCCCGGCCAGCAGTTGGCACAGCGCCACCTCGCCGGAGCCGGCGGCGGCGTACGGGACGGTGAGCCGGATCTCGACGAGGGGGACGACGGGTGCCGAACAGACCACCACCCGCAGTCCGTTGTCGAGAGTGATGTCGACGTCGGGCAGCGGCAGCCGCCCGTGCGGGTGGCGCGCGTCCGTGCCGCTCACCGCCGTACGGCCGGCATCCGGTCGGCTTCCGTGGGGCCGGCGCTCGCTCACCACGCCTCCGGTCATGCCGCCTTCTCCCGCGCGGCACCCCGTGGCGCGGCTTCTCCCGGTATGAAGCGCACGACCGTCCGGTGCGCGGCCCTGAGCCGGGCGGCGGCCCGGCCCACCTGTTCACCGGTCACCCCCGTCCGTACCAGCTCCGGCAGCGCGTGCGTCAACTCGGCCTCGCCGAACAGCGTTTCGCGCAGACCGAGCAACTGTGCCCGGGTGCCCGGGTCACCGAGTTCGCGCAGCGCCCCGGCGGCCCAGCGGGCGGTCGTGGCGCGCAGCAGGCCGGCGTCGATGTCGTCCCTCGCCAGCGCCTCCAGCGTGCCGTCCAGCGCGGCCAGGACGTCTTCGGCGCCGTGCTCGTGCTCGTGCACCGCGAACAGCGTCAGCAGATCGGGCCCCGCCGTGTCCAGCGGCAGCCCGAACAGACCGCAGCCCACCGAGAGGCTCGACACCTCCGCGGCAGCGGTCGGCCCTCGGCGCAGCAGGGCTTGCCTGCCCTGTCCGAGCAGCGCGGCCAGCACGAGGTGCGCGAGATAATCGGCGCGCTCGGCGACCGGGTCCGGCATCCGGTAGCCCACCGCCACCGCGGGCGACCCGGCGTGCGGGTCGGCGACCGTCAGCCGCCGCTCCTCTCGCGGCAACGGCTCGTGCGCGTCGGGCGCGACCACCGACGGACGCGCCGGCAGGGTCCCGAAGTGCCTGCGTACGAGACGCTCCGCCGTCCCCGGGGCGAACGCGCCGGTCAGTGTCAGCACGATATTTCCGGGGCCGTAGTGGTCGGCGAAAAACCTCTCGCACAGCGGAATGTCGAATGTTGCCAGGTCGGCGGTTTCGCCATATCCGTCCCTGGTGTTCTCCGCGCGGCTGTGCAGGGTGCGCGGCAGTACCCAGGGGAAAGTGCCGTACGGGCGATTGCGCACCATGAGACGGATCTCCTCGTCAATCACCGCGGTCTGGGTGCGCAGGGTGCGAGCGGAAATGCAAGGCGAGCGTATTCGGTCCGCTTCGAGCGCGAGCAGCATTTCCAATGCGGGGGCGGGGGCGGCGGCGTAATAAACCGTCACATCCTGACGCGTTCTGGCGTCGCCGAAACCGCCGACGCGCTGCACCTGGGGCAGGTACCCCTCGGGTGCGGCACGGCGACCGCCTTGGAAGACCAGGTGTTCGAAGAGGTGCGCGAGGCCCGTATGTCCCTTGGGCTCGGTCCGGAAACCGACGCCGCAGTGCACCGCGATGCCGATCGAGGCGCCTGCGGGATCCGGTGCCATCAGCACCCGAAGACCATTGTCCAATACCAGGCGGTGCAGCTGATTCCGGGTCATCCGGGCGAGTGTAGAACGGGGTCGGGTACCGGCTCAACGGGGAGCGTTGACCGATAGCGGCCAGTGTCCGCATGCGGTCAACCCCATTGCCATCACGGCGCCGGTCGGGGAATGGTTCTGTCGCGGCCGGAGAGCGCGCTTTATCAAATGGGCGATCCGGTCGGCGATCAATTCCACTGTCACCCAACGGGAGTCATGATGAACACCCAGTCCCTCATCAGCGGCTACTCCGCCTACGCCGACGCCGACGAGATCGTTCCGGCGGTGGAGGCCCCGGGCGCCACCATCACCATCACCACCTCGTCGCAGGCGTGCATCTCCGCCGCGTCCGCCGTCTCGGCCGTGTCGATCGACAACACGTTCGACCACTCCTGCTGAACCGCGTGACCCGCTGAGAAGCAGGGCGGGTGCCCACCGCCGCAATCGGTGGGCACCCGCCCTGCCGCACGATAACCGGATCACCGGTCTCCGCGTGTCGCGTCACTCGTCGTGATCCGCCTCGGCGTCCCCGACGCCCGCACCGGACAACCCCAGGATGATGGAGGGCAGCGCCGATGACGTCAGCATCAGTGTGGTCAGCAGCGCGGGCATCCGCTCGATCATTCCGGGCTCGTTCTGGAAGACGACCATGAGCAGGACGACGGCCATGCCGGCGCCGACCGCGCACTGGTATCCGATGAAGGAGACCCGGTCGCGCAGCCCGCGTTCGCGTTCGTCCAGTCCTTTCAGCGGCCGTTCGGCCACGCCGCGGGTCATCGAGCGCAGCACGCCCCACACCAGCAGCCAGACGGCGAAGGCCACGAGCCACCACGAGTCGGAGAACGCGTTGCCCTCGGAGACGAGCGACAGCACCACCATGATCGCGCTCAGCGCGCAGAGTGCGAGCGCTACGGGGGACGTGGGGCTGCGGACCATGTCCGTTGCCTCGCCGGAACCCTGCCGACTCATGAGCGGGCCTCCTTGTTGTACAGCTGGGCGGACAGTGGGGTGAAGGGCTTGCGACTGAAGATCGCTTCGATGGGCAGCTCGAACACGTCGCTGAACCGGAACGCCAGATCGAGGCTCGGGAAGTAGTCGCCCCGTTCGATGGCACCGATGGTCTGCGGGTGCACTTCCACCAACTTGGCCAGTGCGACCCTGCTGAGGCCGCGCTCCGCGCGGAGCACTCTCAGCTGGTTGTAGATCGCCATTCCCTCGCGATGGCTCACTGGGCTCATGCAAGGAACGTAGTGGAAACACAACAGTTCGTCAAGGAAAAGCAATAGCTGGCAGGAGTCACAGCAGCCAGAGACAAGGGAAGGTGTGCCAGATGCTCCCGAGCGTGCTCGTGCCCAACATGCCGGACACCCCGGATGCCCTGCGGCCCTACGCCGAGCTGGTACGCGACACCGGTGCGCGCCGCCTGTGGACCGGGCAGTCGCTCAAGGTGGAGACCCACCAGGCGTTCGCCCATCTCGCCGGCGCGGGGGTACGCGTCCCCATAGGCACCAGCGTGACCCTGATGCCGCTGCGCCATCCGTACGAGGCCGCCCTCCAGGCACGCTCACTGGCCCTGATGACCGGTCAGGCGGTGGTGGCCGGATACGGCGTCGGCGCGCCGGCGTTCGTGCGCAGCCTCAACGGACGCCCCTATCCCAGCCCGCGGACGATGGCCGCGGACTACCTGCGCACGGTCCGCTCCCTGCTCGACGGGGAGGTCGTCGACCACGCGGGCGACTACCACGCGCTGCGGGGGCGGCTGATCCCCATGGAGCATCCCGGCGTGGAGGTCGGCGTGGGGGTGCTGCGCCCCAACATGGCGCGTACCGCCGGTGGCGTCGCGGATGTCGCCATCACCTGGATGACCCCGCCCGGATACGTCGCCGAGACCCTGCTGCCGGCCCTGGAGGAAGGGGGCAAGGACAGGGACGCCCGCTGCCGCGTGGCGACCGTCGTCCACGTCGCGGTGGAGCGCGGCGGACGGGACCCGTACTCGCTCGCCCACACCGCTGCCGCCGGACACCTCTCGGCCGACCACTACACGGACATGCTGCGCCGGGCCGGTGTGCCGGCCGAATCGTCCGACCCGGGGGCCGGTGCCGTCGCCCTGGTGGACAGCGGCACCTACGTGTTCGGCTCGGCGGACCACATCGCCGCCCGGCTCGACGCGTACCGGGACGCCGGGGTGGACGAGGTGATCCTCAACTGCGCGGGGGTGCTCTTCACCGAGGGACGGGAGGCGGCGTTCCGGGATGCCCGGGAGATCATCGAGGCTGTCCGGCGGCGGCACGGTGGCTGAGCCCATCACCGTACGGGAGTACGGCACCCGCTATCTGCGGATCACCGTGCGATACCACGGGAACACCGGATTCAGCTGGCTGCGCGCCCCCGGGCCGGCCCACACCCGTCCGCAGCGCCTGCCCCCGACGGCGGTCGGCGCGGCCTTGCGCCGCGTCGACACCGCCGTCAGCACGCCCGGCGCCGTCGGCACGCCCGGCGCCGTCAGCACGCCCGGCGCCGTCGGCACCCCCACCGGCAACGCCCCCGAAGACCGGCGCGGTGCCCGGCTCGCCCTGGGGGAGTGGGCCGCCGACCCGGCGTCGCGGGGGGAGACGCGGTCGAGTGCGCGGTCCGGTGTGCTGTACCGCGTGCCGGGCGCCGTCTCCGTGGCCCGGCTGCTGCCCTCCGGTGACGACACCGCCTTCCGGCTCTCCGTACGTGCCCTGGCGGGCGCGGGCAGGACACTTCGGCGGCTGCACCACGAGCCGTGGGAGCTGCCCAAGCGGCCGCCGCACCACGGTGTGCGACGGCTCCTCGCCTGGGTCTCCGGAGAGGAGAGCACCCCTGACACGACGCGGCTGCGCGCGTTGGCCCGCACCCGGCTCGGCCCCTCGCTGTGGGCGCGGCTGACGGACTGGGCCGAGGCCGCGAACGAACCACCCGGCGGGGGAGGCGCCGTCCTGCTGCACGGTGCGCCCAGCACCGGCTGGCTGGTCCCCTCCCCCGACGGTGATCACACCGCCCTGCTCACCGGGGAGGAGGTCACCGGAGGCGACCCCGCCCTCGACCTCGGATGGCTCCTCGGCGAGTTGCACGAACTGCGCGCGGCCGCCGCACGCGGACTCGGCTCCGCCGGACAGGGCCCGCCGGTCGACTACGGGATCGCGGCCCACGCCCTGCTCTCCGGCTACACCGGCGGCGACGGCACCGCCGCCCTCCCGCACGGCACCGCACGCGCGGCCACCCTCCGACTGGCCGTCCACATGCGGGACTTCGCCTCGTTCGTCGGCTGGCACGCGGACCTGCGCCACTACTGCGACCTGCTTGCGGAAACGCTCACCGAGGACGGCGCTCCCACGCTTCGGTGGGCCACCCCCGCGACACTCACCGAGGACGCCGTCAGCCGCCCGCGATGACCGTCGTCGTCACCGTCACCGCGATGATCGCCGTCAGGGCGTCCTCCGCGGCCTTGACGACGTGGCGCACCGCCGTCGCGGACCACTGGCCGTGTGAGATCGACTCCATGGCCGCCGTGACCCGGCGCGCGTCGGCGTCCGGGAAGGCCAGGCGGTGCAGTTTCGCTCCGTGCAGCAGGGCCACCAGGCTCGCCGTGCGGGCGTCCGGCGGCGCGCCCTGGAGGACGACCGCGTCGAGGCGCTGCCGCACTGCCGCCTCCACCGAGCCGTCGGCCTCCGGATAGCGGCGCACGGGGAAGAGGCCGAGCACCTTTTTCTTCTCCTCCCGGACCAGCCCCTTCTCGATCAGGGCCGTGTTCGCCCGGGCCACCGCGTCCGTCTTCAGCCGGTTGATCCAGTCCTTGGTCCTGCCCGGATCGGCCTTGCCTCCGATGGCGGCGAGTGCGGAGTCGAGGGCGGGCTCGCCCAGTGGCGTCGCGTCGACGACGGCGACCCTGTCGTCGGCCACCTCGATCCGGCCGGCCAGGGCGAGTTCCACCAGCGAGGCCGCGGAGATCGCCAGGGCCACCTTCGCCGGCTCCTTCGCGGCGCCGGACTCGTCGTCCAAGGAGAGGAGCAGGAGCTGCTCGCCCAGTGTGGTGGGGGTTTCCGTGGGCGGTTCCATCGCTGTCTCCTCCGGCGTTCGGGTGCGTCCTGCTGAGTCCCAGGCGAGACTAGCGGCATCGCCCGTCAGCAGGGAGCCGGACAGCCGCCCCTGTGGACAACCGGACAGTCGCCCCTGTGGACAACTCACCCGGGCCCCGCGCCGTGGGGGAGGATGGGGGTATGCCGAACCGCCTGGCGCACGAAACGTCCCCCTACCTCCTGCAGCACGCCGACAATCCGGTCGACTGGCGACCGTGGTCGGATGAGGCGTTCGAGGAGGCGCGCAGCCGCGGGGTGCCCGTGCTGCTGAGCGTCGGCTACTCCAGCTGCCACTGGTGCCACGTCATGGCGCACGAGTCGTTCGAGGACGCCGAGACGGCCGAGTATCTGAACGCCCACTTCGTCTCCGTCAAGGTCGACCGCGAGGAGCGGCCGGATGTCGACGCCGTGTACATGGAGGCGGTGCAGGCCGCGACCGGGCAGGGTGGCTGGCCGATGACGGTGTTCCTGACGCCCGAGGCCGAGCCCTTCTACTTCGGCACCTACTTCCCGCCCCGCCCCCGGCCCGGTATGCCCTCCTTCCGGCAGGTGCTGGAGGGCGTCCGCGCCGCGTGGTCCGACCGGCGCGACGAGGTGCGGGACGTGGCCGGGAAGATCGTGCGGGACCTGGCCGAGCGCACCGGCATCGCGCTGGGCTCCGGCGCGCCGCAGCCGCCCGGCGCCGAGGACATGGCGGCCGCGCTGATGGGGCTGACCCGCGAATTCGACGCCGTGCGCGGCGGCTTCGGCGGGGCGCCGAAGTTCCCGCCGTCCATGGCGCTGGAGTTCCTGCTGCGGCACTATGCCCGGACGGGCTCCGAGGGCGCGTTGCAGATGGTGCAGTCCACCTGTGAGGCGATGGCCCGCGGCGGCATCTACGACCAGCTCGGCGGCGGGTTCGCACGCTACTCCGTCGATGCGGAATGGATCGTTCCGCATTTCGAGAAGATGCTGTACGACAACGCGCTGCTGTGCCGCGTCTACGCCCACCTGTGGCGCGCCACCGGCTCGGACCTCGCGCGCCGCGTCGCCCTGGAGACCGCCGACTTCCTGGTCCGCGAGATGCGCACCGAGCAGGGCGGATTCGCCTCCGCGCTGGACGCCGACAGCGACGACGGCACCGGCCGGCACGTCGAGGGCGCCTACTACGTCTGGACGCCGGAGCAGCTGCGCGAGGTGCTGGGCGAGGCGGACGCCGAGCAGGCCGCCGCGTATTTCGGGGTGACCGAGGAGGGCACCTTCGACAGTGACATCAGCCGCTGCCGCGGCGGGGGAGCGTCCGTCCTCCAGTTGCCCGACGGCGCGCCCCCGGCCGACGCCGCCCGGCTCGCCTCCGTACGGGAGCGGCTGCTGGCCGCGCGGGAGCGGCGGGAGCGGCCCGGCCGCGACGACAAGATCGTGGCCGCCTGGAACGGGCTGGCCATCGCCGCCCTCGCCGAGACCGGCGCCTATTTCGACCGCCCCGACCTGGTCGAGGCCGCGACCGGGGCCGCCGACCTGCTCGTGCGCCTCCACATGGACACCGGCGGGCGGCTCGCCCGCACCTCGCTGGGCGGAGCCGTGGGCGGCCACGCGGGCGTGCTGGAGGACTACGCCGATGTGGCCGAGGGCTTCCTCGCCCTGGCCGCGGTCTCCGGCGAGGGCGTATGGGTCGACTTCGCGGGGCTGCTCCTGGACACCGTGCTGCACCACTTCGCCGCCGAGGACGGCACCCTGTTCGACACCGCCGACGACGCCGAGGCGCTGATCCGCCGCCCCCAGGACCCGACCGACAACGCCGCCCCCTCGGGCTGGACGGCGGCCGCCGGGGCGCTGCTGTCCTACGCGGCCGTCTCCGGCAGCAGCCGCCACCGGGAGGCGGCCGAGCGGGCCCTGGTCGTGGTGCGGGCGCTGGGGGGACGGGTGCCGCGGTTCATCGGCTGGGGCCTGGCGGTCGCCGAGGCGCTGCTGGACGGGCCGCGCGAGGTGGCCGTCGTCGGACCGGACGACGACCCCGGGACCCGCGCCCTGCACCGGGCCGCGCTGCTGGCCACGGCACCGGGCGCGGTGATCGCGGTGGGTGCTCCCGGCTCCGACGAGGTGCCGCTGCTGGAGGGGCGGGTGCTGCTGGAGGGGCGCCCGGCGGCGTACGTCTGCCGCCACTTCACCTGTGACGCCCCGACCGACGACGTGGCGGCGCTGACGGCCCGGCTCGGCGGCTGACGCCGTAAAGGGGCGGAGGGCGGGGGCTGCGGCGACGGGGGCGCGGCGGTCACAGGGGCAGGCCGCGGGCGAGCATGCCCAGGGCGCGGTCGACGCTGTCCTCCATGGTCTCCACCCGGTGGTGGTCGAAGCAGTGGAAGACCGCCTCCTGGAGGGCCCCGAGGACGGCTCCGACGAGCACCCGCACCTCGAAGTCCTCCGGTGACCGGCCGCTGCGCTCGGCCAGGACCTCTCCCAGCATGGTCCCGGTCCTGGCCATGCCCTCGCCCATGCGGGCGCGCAGCGCCGGGACCTGGCGGATCAGGGTGAGGCGGGTCAGCATCTCCTCGCGCTCGTCGTCGGTGAGCCGCCGCGCCATGTCGATCAGGACGCGCCGCAGGGAGGCGACCGGCGGCTCGTCCAGCGGCCGGTCCCGGATCCCGGCGGCCATGGCCTCGTCGTACTCGTCCGTGAGGACGATGTCCTCCTTGGCGGGGAAGTAGCGGAAGACGGTGCTGGGGGAGACGTCGGCGGCCGCCGCGATCCGGTCCACCGGGGTGGCGTCGTAGCCCTGTTCCGCGAACAGCCGGTAGGCGGCCCGCCGGATCGCCTGCCGGGTCTGGATCTTCTTGCGTTCGCGCAGTCCGGGCCGGTGCCCGGCGGGGGTCGTGTGTGCGGAGCCCATGCCGGTCATTGTCGGGCACCGGCGGGCGGCCGGGCTCAGGAGTGCTGGTAGGCGACCAGCGAGATCCCGATGTAGTGCACGACGAAGGCGGCGAGGGTGAGGGAGTGGAACACCTCGTGGAAGCCGAACCAGCGGGGTGAGGGGTTGGGGCGCTTGGTCCCGTAGATCACCGCGCCCGCGCTGTAGAGCAGGCCGCCGACGACGATCAGCGTCATGACGGCGATGCCGCCGGTGCGCAGGAAGTCCGGCAGGAAGAACACCGCCGCCCAGCCCAGCGCGATGTAGCACGGGGTGTAGAGCCAGCGCGGGGCGCCGACCCAGAACACCCGGAAGGCGATCCCGGCGAGCGCTCCGGCCCACACCAGCCAGAGCAGCAGCTCCTGTTTGCCCCGCGGGAGCAGCAGCAGCGTGAAGGGCGTGTAGGTGCCCGCGATGATCAGGAAAATGTTGGCGTGATCCAGGCGGCGCAGCACCGCCGTGGCGCGCGGGCCCCAATTACCCCGGTGGTACAGGGCACTCGTCCCGAAGAGCGCGCAGGCGGTGAGCGTGAAGATGGCGCACGCGATGCGCCCGCGCGGGCTGTCGGCGAGCGCGGTGAGCACCACTCCGGCGATGAGCGCGGCCGGGAACATGCCGGCGTGCAGCCAGCCGCGCAGCATGGGTTTGAGGGGGAGGGGGGCTGCCTCGGGCCCTGGAGGTTGGTCAACGGCGGCGTCGGGCGCGGCTGCAGTCATGGCGCTCATGCTACCCAGCCACCGTTAGTTACCGGTCGTGTCGAGTGGTGATGGTCACGAAGGTGCCCACTGGACAGATCGCCCACATCGTCGGATGATCAAATGAGCGCGGTCGGCACCGGATGAGCTGAGCATCCGGGTCGCAGCCCCCAAGGGGTAGCTGTCTCCATATGCGGATATGCGTGCACATATCCGCCCAAACCCTCAAACCAAGCGCCGGAGCGAGTGCGGTTCCGGCGGGATGGAGCGATCGTGGCGCCCAGCAATGTGGCTTCCGCCCTCATCACGGCCCCGACCAGGCACCAGGAACTGATCTCCTGGGTCGGCGAGATCGCCGATCTCACCCAGCCCGATGAAGTGGTGTGGTGTGACGGTTCGGAGTCGGAGTACGACCGTCTGTGTGCGCAACTTGTCGAGAAGGGCACGTTCAAACGTCTCGACCCGATCAAGCGCCCCAACTCGTACTACGCGGCCTCCGATCCCCGCGATGTGGCGCGCGTCGAGGACCGCACCTTCATCTGCTCCGAGAAGGAGGCGGACGCGGGTCCGACGAACCACTGGAAAGACCCGTCCGAGATGCGCCGGATCTTCGCGGGCGAACAGGGCATATTCCGGGGCTCGATGCGTGGCCGCACCATGTACGTCGTCCCGTTCTGCATGGGGCCGCTCGGCTCGCCGCTGTCCGCGATCGGCGTCGAGATCACCGACTCCGCGTACGTCGCCGTCTCGATGCGCACGATGACCCGCATGGGCAGCGCCGTACTCGAAGAGCTGGGCGAGGACGGCGCCTTCGTCAAGGCCGTCCACACCCTCGGCGCCCCGCTGGAGCCCGGCCAGGCCGATGTGCCGTGGCCGTGCAACACGACCAAGTACATCTCGCACTTCCCCGAGTCGCGGGAGATCTGGTCCTACGGCTCCGGCTACGGCGGCAACGCGCTGCTCGGCAAGAAGTGCTACGCGCTGCGCATCGCCTCCGTCATGGCGCGTGACGAGGGCTGGCTCGCCGAGCACATGCTGATCCTCAAGCTCACCCCGCCGCGCGGGGAGTCGAAGTACGTCGCCGCGGCCTTCCCGAGCGCCTGCGGCAAGACCAACCTGGCGATGCTGGAGCCGACCATCCCCGGGTGGACCGTCGAGACGATCGGCGACGACATCGCGTGGATGCGGTTCGGCGAGGACGGCCGGCTGTACGCGATCAACCCCGAGGCGGGCTTCTTCGGCGTCGCGCCCGGCACCGGCGAGCACACCAACGCCAACGCGATGAAGACCCTGTGGGGCAACTCCGTCTTCACCAACGTCGCGCTCACCGACGACGGCGACGTGTGGTGGGAGGGCATGACCGAGGAGGCGCCCGCCCACCTCACCGACTGGAAGGGCAACGACTGGACCCCGGCGAGCGAGACGCCCGCGGCCCACCCCAACGCCCGCTTCACCACCCCCGCGGGCCAGTGCCCGATCATCGCGCCCGAGTGGGAGGACCCCAAGGGCGTGCCGATCTCGGCGATCCTCTTCGGCGGCCGCCGCGCCAGCGCGGTCCCGCTGGTCACCGAGTCCTTCGACTGGCAGCACGGCGTCTTCCTCGGCGCCAACGTGGCCAGCGAGAAGACCGCGGCCGCCGAGGGCAAGGTCGGTGAGCTGCGCCGCGACCCGTTCGCGATGCTGCCCTTCTGCGGCTACAACATGGGCGACTACATGGCCCACTGGGTCGACGTCGCCAAGGACAAGGACCAGTCGAAGCTCCCGAAGATCTACTACGTCAACTGGTTCCGCAAGAACGACGAGGGCAAGTTCGTCTGGCCCGGCTTCGGCGAGAACAGCCGCGTCCTGAAGTGGATCGTGGACCGCCTCGACGGCCGCGCCGAGGGTGTCGAGACCCCCATCGGCATCCTGCCGACCAAGGAGTCCCTCGACACCGACGGCCTCGCACTGGACGAGGGGGAGCTGGACTTCCTCCTCAACGTCGACAAGGAGGTGTGGCGCGAGGAGGCCGCCCTGGTCCCCGAGCACCTCAACACCTTCGGTGACCACACGCCGAAGGCGATGTGGGACGAGTACCGGGCGCTGGTTCAGCGCCTGGGCTGAACACCACGTGTATGAACAGGCCGGGCCCGCACCGCACGGTGCGGGCCCGGCCTGTTCACGGATGTGATCAAGGGGAGTTCCTACACCTCGGGTCTGGACGGTTTTCGGAGCGGCGGCGGATGGTAGGTCTCCGACGCCAGCACGATGCCGAGGAGAGCACCGCATGAGTGTCGCCCCCAGTGATTCCGTCGCCTTCAAACCCTTCGCCTCCGCGCCCGGTGAGGCCAGCACCGACCGGATCTCGGCGATCCGGCTCTCCCTGGTGTATCTGCCGCTGCACGCGCCCATCAGCGACGCCAAGGTGCTGACCGGCAGGCAGAAGCCACTCACCGAAGTGGCCTTCCTCTTCGCCGAGATCAGCACCGAGGGCGGCCATGAGGGCCTGGGCTTCAGCTACTCCAAGCGGGCCGGCGGGCCCGCGCTGTACGCCCACGCCCAGGAGATCGCGCCCGAGCTGATCGGCGAGGACCCCAGCGACATCGCCCGGCTGTGGAACAAGCTGGTGTGGGCGGGCGCGTCCATGGGCCGCAGCGGAGCCGCCGTGCAGGCGGTCGCCGCGTTCGACATCGCGCTGTGGGACCTCAAGGCCCGGCGCGCCGGGCTGCCGCTGGCCAAGCTGCTGGGCGCGCACCGCGACGCGGTCAGCGTCTACAACACCTCCGGCGGCTTTCTCTCCACGCCCATCGAGCAGGTGCTGGAGAACATCGACCTGGCCCGCTCCCGGGGCGTCGCCGGGATCAAGCTCAAGGTCGGCTCGCCGGACCCGCGTGTGGACCTCGCCCGGGTGGAGACCGTACGGGAGCATCTGGGAGACGGCGTTCCGCTGATGGTGGACGCCAACCAGCAGTGGGACCGGATCACCGCCACCCGGGTCGGCCGGGTGCTGGAGAAGTTCGACCTCACCTGGATCGAGGAGCCGCTCGACGCGTACGACGCCGAGGGCCACGCGGCCCTCGCCGCCACCCTGGACACGCCCATAGCCACCGGCGAGATGCTGACCAGCGCGCACGAGCACGCGGCGCTCATCGAGGCGGGCTCCTCGGACTTCGTGCAGCCCGACGCCCCACGGGTCGGCGGCATCACCCCTTTCCTGCAGATCATGACGCTCGCCGACTACAAGGGCCGGAGCCTCGCGCCGCACTTCGCGATGGAGATCCATGTCCATCTCTCGGCGGCCTATCCGCGCACCGCGTGGGTCGAGCACTTCGAGTGGCTGGAGCCGCTGTTCAACGAGCGGCTGGAGCTGCGCGAGGGCCGCATGGTCATCCCCGGCCGCGCCGGTCTCGGCCTCTCGCTCAGCGATCAGGCGGCGGCCTGGACGAAGGAGGCGGCCCGCTTCGGCGAGGGCGCCTGACCCCAAAGGTCGCTCCTGGGGGGTGTCGTGTGGATCATGCCGGGCTCCCGACGCCGCTGTGACATCAGCCGCTGCCGCGGCGGGCGGCACCTCGCGGCCCCGCGCTCGT
>NZ_JBEYAL010000090.1:0-15111 GCF_040631655.1 Streptomyces sp. NPDC019937 | reverse complement strand
CCCGCCGCGCGGCGGTCAGCCGTCGCACAGCGGCCGGCGCAGGGACGGCCGGCCGGCCGCCCACGCCCCGAGCAGGCGGTCCGACCAGCGCGCCTCCAGGTAGTCGGTGGCCTGGATCCCGAGGACGACGGCCGGGGCCTGGTCCGGCTCCCGCGCGAGGAAGCCGCCGATGACGTCCCGGCGCATCAGCTGCTCGTGCACCGCGTCGGCCTCGATGTGCTCGGTGAAGAACCGTACGCACCGGGGCTCGGCGCCCAGCCGCTCCAGCGCCCGGGCCAGCCGCCGGGCGCCGGGCGACGAGGTGATCTCCAGGGTGGCGAAGTGCCCGGCCATCGCGCCGCGCAGCGAGCGGTGCAGGCCGAGGAGCGACATCAGGTTGACGGTGGCGAGGGTTTCGGCGGGCGCGTGGTCCAGGTAGCGGCCGTACCCCGGATCGAGCCCGGCCCCCGCCATCGCCTCGGCGAACAGCCGGGCGTGCACCCGGTCGCCGTGGCCCGCCCCGAACTCGTCGAACGCCACCGCCACCAGTGACGCCTTGGGCTGCCCGGTCAGCCGGGGGATCAGCCACGCCTGCGGATCGGCCTCCTTCAGCTGGTACAGCGAGCGGTGCGCCAGATATTCGCGCATCTGCCCCCAGGTGCCCCGGCGCTGGAGGTGGTGGCTGACGCCGGGCGCGTCCAGCGGTTCGACCAGCAGCCCGTCCAGCGCACCGGCCACGTCCGCGCCACCGGGCACCGCCTCGCGCAGCGCGCCCAGGAACCGGTCCTCCAGCGCGGCCCGCAGCCGCAGCAGATCCGGCTGCCACTCCCACGCCTCGTCGACGCCCGCGAAGCCGCGGTAGTGGAGTTCGTACGCCAGGTACAGCGCGAGCTGAAGGTCCTCGCCGAACGGGTCGGCGTCCCCGGCCTCCGGCAGCCCGCCCGGCGGCGGGGCCTGCAGCAGCGCGGTACGGACCGCCGCGGACAGCGGACCGCGGGCCGCCGGCGGCCCGGGCGGACCGGACGCCGCGCCGGGCGTCTCGCTCAGGGCCGTGTTCCGTGTGCTGGCGGTCACCGCTCACCCTTCCCCTTCGGCCCGTCGTGCCCGTCGTGCCCGTCCGGGCCGGGACCGTGGCCTTCGTCGATGTCGTCGTAGCGCTCCAGCGGGCGGATCGCCGGGCCGTGCAGCACGCTGCCGTCGACGCCGAAGCGGGACCCGTGGCACGGGCACTCCCAGGTCCGCTCGGCGTCGTTGAACCGCACCAGGCACCCCAGATGGGTGCAGCGCGCGGACAGGGCGTGCAGCGCGCCCTCCTCGTCGCGGTGCACGGCGCGCTGCCCCGCCCCGACGCGCACGACCGCGCCGCCGCCCGGCGGGATGTCGCCGACCGCGCCCGCGCCGTCCCCGGAGATCCGGTCGCCGAAGAAATGGCGCGCCACCTCGCCCTGCAGCCGCAGCAGCGCCGGGGCCTCGCGCAGCGGGTTCAGCCGCCGCGGATCGTAGAGGTCCGTCCACGGCAGCGGCTCTCCCGTCAGCCGCGCGGCCAGCAGCCGCCCGGTGAGCACACCGCCGGTCATGCCCCATCCGGCGAAGCCGGTCGCCACGTACGCGTGCCGGGCGGCGGGGTGCAGCGGGCCCACGTACGGCACGTGGTCGGTGGTCCAGTTGTCCTGCGCGGCCCAGCGGAACGCGGGCTCGGCGCCAGGGAAGCGCCGCCGCGTCCAGGAGATCAGCCGCTCGTAGCGGCCCTCGACGCTGCCCACCCCGGGCGTGAACTTCTCCCCGGTGACCACGAGCAGCCGCCGCCCCTCACCGTAGGGCGCGGTACGGACCGACCGGGTGTCGTCCTCGGGCGTGAGGTACATGCCGCGCGGGGCGCGGTCCTCCGGCAGCACCGCGGCGACGACCAGTTCGCGCCGCGCCTTCAGCCGGGGGAAGAGCAGCGCCCGGTCGAAGATCGGGTAGGCGGTGGTGACGACGACCTCGCGGGCCCGCAGCCGCGCTCCCCGGTCGGTGGTGAGACGGCAGGGATGACCCTCGCCCAGGCCCATGACCCGTGAGTTCTCATAGATCCGGCCGCCGCGCGCGACCAGGTCCTCGGCCAGCGCCAGCAGATACTTCCGGGGGTGGAACTGAGCCTGGTCCGGGACCCGGACCGCGCCCGCGACGGGGAAGGGCAGATCCGTCTCCGTCGTGAACGAGGCGTCGAGACCGGCCGCCCCGGCCGCCTCCGCCTCGGCCCGCACCGCGTCCAGGGACTCCTCGCTCTCGGCGTAGGTGTACGCCGGGGCCCGCTCCAGATCGCAGTCGATGCCCAGCTCGGCGGCGACCCGGCCGATCCGGTCCACCGCGTCGAGCTGGGACGCCGCGTACAGCCGCGCCGCCTCCTCGCCGCGCGAGGCGCGGATGTCCTGGTAGGCGAGGCCCTGCAGGGCGGAAACCTTGGCCGTGGTGTGGCCGGTCGCCCCCGCGGCCAGCCGGTCCGCCTCGATCAGCGCCACCTGCCGCCCGGCCCGCGCCAGCTCCCAGGCCGTGCAGATGCCCGCCATGCCGCCACCGACGACGGCGGCCTCGACCTCGGGCACGGTGTGCTCGGGGCCCGGTTCCAGGGCCGGGTAGGCGGGGCCCGGGGCCGACTCCATCCAGTACGACGCGGGCGCGAACCCGGTGGGAAGACTCGTCATCGACCGCTCCTCTTTCCGCCGCTCTTCCGCCGCTCTCGCTGCCGGTTCTCCCCGCTCTCGCGGGCCCGCCGAGTGCCCCCGATCGCCCGGCCGATGCATCCGGCCGGGCACACCGGCCCGGTTTCGACCGGTGTGGATGAGGTACCTGGGACGGATGCGACTGATTGCGCCTCCAGGCGTGTACGCGCCGCAGGACGACACCGCCCTGCTGGCCGAGGCGGTGCGCCGGGAGCCCGGCGTACCGGGCGCCCGGGTGCTGGACATCGGGACCGGCACCGGTGCGCTGGCGGTGCTCGCCGCGCGCTGCGGAGCCGCGGGGGTCGAGGCCGTGGACGTCTCGGCGCGCGCGGTGCTCGCGGCCTGGCTGAACGCCCGGCTCCACGGCGAGCCGATCCGGGTCCGTCTCGGCGGTCTGGCGTCCGTGGCCCCCGGGCGGCGCTTCGACGTCGTGCTGGCCAACCCGCCCTATGTGCCCTCGCGCCATCCCCGCCCCCTCGAGCGCGCCGCGGGCGGCCGCGCCTGGAACGCCGGGCCGGACGGCCGGGAGATGCTGGACCGGCTGTGCGACCGGATGCCGGGGCTGCTGCGCCCACGGGGGGTGCTGCTGCTCGTGCAGTCCGCGCTGAGCGGCGTCGAGGCGACGCTGGAGCGGCTGGCCGCGCAGGGTCTGCACGCGGATGTGACCGCGCGCCGCGTCATCCCGTTCGGGCCCGTGCTGCTGCGGCACAGCCCCTGGCTGGTCGCCCGGGGGCTGATCGGCCCGGGCGAGGACAAGGAGGAGCTGGTGGTGATCCGTGCCGTCCGTACGACCGAGTGCAGCAGCTGTGCCCGATGACCCGGGGCCCGGCGAGCGGGCGCCCGATGCCCGGACACCCGATGCCCCGGCGCGGCGGGTCGTCGTCGACCCCGAGGGCCCGATGCTGGTCGAGGGGCCGGTGGAGGTCGTCCTGGAGGACGGCACCACCGTCCGCTCCGACCGGGTGATGGTGGCGGTGTGCGCCTGTGGGCGCAGCGGCCGCTACCCCTGGTGCGACACCAGTCACCGCCGCCCGGTGCGCACCCGGGACACCGGGGACGGCTGACCCGGGCGCGGCGGGGTGAACCGGACCGGGGTGCCGGGGAGGGCCTGTGCCGCGGCGGCCAGGTACGGCTCCGGGACGACGCCCACCACGGGGTAGCCGCCGGTCGTCGGATGGTCGGCGAGGAAGAGCACCGGGCGGCCGTCGGGCGGCACCTGGAGGGCGCCGAGCACCATGCCCTCGCTGGGCAGCTCGCCCTCACGCGCGCGCTCCAGCGCGGGGCCCTCGGTACGCAGCCCGATGCGGTTGCTCGCGGCCGAGACCCGGAAGCGGCCGGTGGTGAGGGTGCGCAGCCCGGCGGCGGTGAACCAGTCGTCGCGCGGGCCGGGCACCACCGGGAGCACCAGTTCCGGCACCACCCCCAGGTACGGCACCCAGTCCACGGCCGGGGCCGGCCGGTGGGGCGGCCCGAGCCCCAGGACGGAGCCGTCGGTGACCGGGGGCGGGCCGAGGCCCGAGAGCATGTCGGTCGAGCGGCTGCCGAGCACCGGCTCGACGTCGACGCCCCCGCCGAACGCCAGATAGCCGCGGACCCCGTGGATCGCCGGACCGGCCTCCAGCACGGCGCCCGCCGGTACCCGCACGGGCGCCCCCCAGGGGGCGGGCCGGCCGTCGACGGTGACGGGGCAGGGGGCACCGGTGACCGCCACCGTCGCCGCGCGCCGGAGCCGTACGGCGCAGCCGGTCAGGGTGGTCTCCAGGGTCGCGGCCGCTTCCGGGTTGCCCACCAGGCGGTTGGCGAGCCGGTGGGCGGGCTGGTCGAGCGCGCCGGAGCGGGGCACGCCCAGATGGGCGTGGCCGGGCCGCCCGAGGTCCTGGACGGTGGTGAGGGCGCCCGCCCGGACCACCGTGAGGGCGCTGTCCGTCACCGGGTCCTCCCTGCCGGTACGAAGCGGACGTGGACGCCGGGGGCGAAGAGGGCCGCCGGTTCGCGCGCGGCGTCCCACAGCAGGGCGTCCGTGGTGCCGATGAGCTGCCAGCCGCCGGGGGAGGAGCGCGGGTAGACACCCGTGTACGGGCCGGCCAGGGCGACCGAGCCGACCGGCACCCGGGTCCTCGGGGTGGCGCGGCGCGGCACGTGGAAGCGCGCGGGCAGGCCCGTCAGATAGCCGAAGCCGGGTGTGAACCCGCAGAAGGCCACCCGGAACTCGGTGGAGGCGTGGATGCGGGCGGCCTCGCCGGGGGTGACGCCCCACCGTGCGGCGACCTCGGCGAGGTCCGGTCCGTCGTAGCGCACCGGGACCTCGATCGTGGTCCCCCGCACGCCGGTGAGCGGCGGGATGTCCCACTGGACGACCTCGGCGGCGAGGTGGTGCGGATCGGCCACGCCGTCCAGGAGCACGGTCCGCGCCGCGGGCACGATCTCCCGGACCTCGGGCAGCGTACGGGCCGCGGCGCGGCGCAGCAGCTCGGCGTGGAGCGCTTCGGCGGCGTCCCCGTCGTCGAGTTCGATGAGCAGCCCGCGCTCGCCGACGGGCAGTGGTCTCATGTTCACGCGAACGCCGCCAAGCGCACGCCCGCGGCCGCCAGTTCGCTCCGTACCCGGCGGGCGAGTTCGGCGGCGCCGGGGGTGTCGCCGTGCAGGCACAGGGAGCGCACCTCCACGTCGATCCGCCGGCCGTCGACCGAGGTGACGGCCCGGTCGCGGGCGAAGCCCAGGGCGCGCTTGACGACGGTGCCGGGGTCGGAGACGACGGCGCCGGGCTCGCCGCGCGGGACCAGGGTGCCCGCCGCGGTGTACGCGCGGTCGGCGAAGGCCTCGGCGATCACCGGCAGCCCGGCCGCGCGGGCCGCCTCGTGCAGCTTCGAGCCGGGCAGGCCCAGCACGGGCAGCGGCCCGTCCGCCGCCAGCCGCACCCCCTCGGCCACGGCGGCGGCCTGCGCCGCGTCGTGCACGCTGCGGTTGTAGAGCGCGCCGTGCGGTTTGACGTAGGCCACCCGCGCCCCGGCCGCCCGGGCGAAGATCTCCAACGCGCCGATCTGGTAGGCGATCTCGTCGGCCAGTTCGCGCGGCGGTACGTCCATGGCGCGCCGCCCGAAGCCCGCGAGGTCACGGTAGGAGACCTGCGCCCCGATGCGGACGCCGCGCTCGGCGGCCAGCGCGCAGACCCGGCGCATGGTGGACGGGTCGCCCGCGTGGAAGCCGCAGGCGACGTTGGCGCTGGTGACGATGGACAGCAGGGCCTCGTCGTCGGTGAGCTGCCAGCGGCCGAAGCCCTCGCCGAGGTCGGCGTTGAGGTCGATCAACGGGCCGGCCGGTGCGTCGGTCATCGGTCCTCTCTTTCTTGTCTTTCGTCCCGGACGGTTACGGATCGTGGCGTCACGCCACGCGGTATTCCTCGTCGCGCACATCCGTGATGAGCATCCTGCCCGGCGAATGAGTGATCGCGAACGGCGGGCGGGAGGCCATCACGGCCGCCTGCGGGGTGACCCCGCAGGCCCAGAACACCGGGACGTCGCCCGGTCGTTGCTCCACCGGGTCGCCGAAGTCCGGCAGCGCGAGGGTGCGGATGCCGAGCCCGGCGGGATCGCCCACGTGCACCGGATCTCCGTGCACGGCGGGCATCGCGCCGCTCACCCGCCGCGCGGTGCCGACCAGTTCGCGCGGTATCGGCCGCATGGACACCACCAGGGGCCCGCTCAGGCGCCCGGCGGGCCGGCACTGCCGGTCCGTCACGTACATGGGGACGTTGCGGCCCTGCTCGATGTGGCGCAGCGGAACGCCCGCCGCCGCGAGCGCCGTCTCGAAGGTGAAGCTGCAGCCGATGAGAAAGGTGATCAGATCGTCGCGCCAGGCCCCGGCCACCTCGGCCGGCTCGGCGCTGAGTTCGCCGTCCTGCCAGACGCGGTAGCCGGGGAGGTCGGTGCGCAGGTCGGCACCGGCGGCCAGCCGCGTCGTCCACGAGCCGGGCGCGGTCTCGTCGAGGACCGGACAGGGCTTGGGGTTGCGCCGGCAGAAGAGCCGTACGTCCTCGGCCCAGTCCGCGGGGACGGCGATGAGGTTGACCTGGGTGTGGCCGGGTGCCCAGCCGGCCGTCGGGGTGGAGAGTCCGGCCCGGAAGAGGGCGCGGGCCTCGGCGGGGCCGGCGGAAGGCGCGGTGAGAGTCATGATCGTTTCCCCTGTCGTCTCGGGCGTCGGCTCAGACCAGTTCACGGCCGCGGGTCTCGGGCAGCCCCAGCAGGGCGACGGCGGCGATGCCGTACCCCACGGCGCCGAAGACCAGGGCGCCGCCGACCCCCCAGCCGCCGGCGAGATAGCCGACCAGGGTCGGGAAGAACGCGCCGACCGCACGGCCGGTGTTGTACGTGAAGCCCTGCCCGGTGCCGCGCACGGCGGTCGGGTACAGCTCGCTGAGGAACGAGCCGAAGCCGCTGAAGATGGCCGACATGCAGAAGCCGAGCGGGAAACCGAGCACGAGCAGCAGGGTGTTCGATCCGGCGGGGATGTTGGTGTAGACGAGGATGCAGACGGCGGAGAGGAGGGCGAACAGCGCGATCGTCTTCTTCCGGCCCAGCCGGTCGGTGAGGTAGCCGCCGGTGAGGTAGCCGGTGAAGGCCCCCGAGATGAGGGACGTCAGATAGCCGCCGGTGCCGACGACGGTGAGGCCGCGCTCTTCCTTCAGGAACGTGGGCACCCAGGTGGCGAGCGTGTAGTAGCCGCCCTGCACGCCGGTGGCCAGCAGCGAAGCGAAGAACGTGGTGCGCAGCAGCCGCGGCCGGAAGATCTCGCCGAACGAGCCCCGCCGCGCGGAGCTCAGCCGCCGCTCGGTGGCCTGGGGCGCGTCGGTGACGTTCTTGCGGACGTAGAAGACCAGCAGCGCGGGCAGCGCGCCGGTCCAGAACAGCACGCGCCAGGCCAGGTCCTGGTCGACGAGTTCGAAGACGACCGTGTAGACGATCACCGCGAGTGCCCAGCCGACCGCCCAGGAGCTCTGGATGAAGGCGAGCGTGCGCCCGCGGTGCTTGGCGGAGGCGTACTCGGCCACGAGGATCGCGCCGACCGCCCACTCGCCGCCGAACCCGAGCCCCTGGAGGCCGCGCAGCACCAGCAGCGTCTCGTAGTTGGGGGCGAAACCGCACAGAATGGTGAACAGCGCATAGGTGATCACCGTGATCATCAGCGCCTTCACCCGGCCGATCCGGTCGGCCAGGATGCCGGCCAGCACGCCGCCGACCGCCGAGACCACCAGGGTGACCGTGGTGAGCAGGCCGGTCTGGTCGGAGCTGAGCCCGTAGTACGCCGCGATGGCGGACATGCTCAGCGGCAGGGTGAAGAAGTCGTACGAGTCCAGGGCGTAGCCGCCGAAGGCGCCGGTGAAGGCGCGGCGGCCGCGGGGGCCGAGGGCGCGCAGCCAGGCGAAGGCGCCGCCCTCGTGACCGGTTTCGGGGGGAGTCGGCTGGGACGTCGGGGTCGGTGGGGTCGTCGGGGTCGTACTCACGGGCACCTCGCAGAGGGGACGGTGCGGCAGAGGAGTCGGTACCACCCGAGGGCGAATGCGGTCGGGCCTGGCCGTCAACGTAGGGGATTGTTGAACGATCCGGCAATACCCACGTTGTTTCGTTCCTCTTTCTGCGATTGACTTACGGCAGACGCCGCAGACGGCGGCGCGAGGAGGGACGAGGGCGCGTGGGCAACACCGGGGACGGCCGGGCCGGGCTGGCCTCACTGGCCGACGATCGTGCGCTGCTCGGCCGCACCAGCACCGCCGAACGGGTGGCGGACATCCTGCGGAACCGCATCACCGACGGGTTCATCCTCCCCGGCTCCCGGCTGTCCGAGGACAGCATCGGCGGCGCGCTCGGCATCTCCCGCAACACCCTGCGCGAGGCCTTCCGGCTGCTCACCCACGAGCGCCTGCTCGTCCACGAGCTCAACCGCGGGGTCTTCGTCCGCGTGCTCACCGTCGACGACGTCGAGGACATCTTCCGGGTGCGGCACCTCGTCGAATGCGCGGCGCTGCGCGGGCTCGGCGACCCGCCCTACCCGCTGGACACGCTGCGGCAGGCCGTCGAGGCGGGGCGGCGGGCCGCCCGGGACGACGCGTGGCGGGACCTGGGCACCGCCAACATCCGCTTCCACGAGGGGATCGTCGCGCTCGCGGGCAGCCCCCGCACCGACGAACTGATGCGCGGCATCCTCGCCGAACTCCGCCTGGTCTTCCACTCGATGGACGACCCCCGGCGCTTCCACGAACCCTATCTGGCACGCAACCGTGAGATCCTGCGGGCCCTGGAATCGGGCGACGCCGCGGCGGCGGAACGGCTGCTCGCCGCCTACCTGCGCGACTCCCGCACGCAGCTCACCGAGGGGTACGCCCAGCAGATCGGCTGACCGGCCGGCGGCCCGGCACGCCGGGGCGTGGCGGGAATACCGTGCCGTTTCGTGCGTTGTCGGTGCGACCGCCTAATCTGTGCGACGTGACATCTCCACCCCCCGGGGCGCCTGCGCCCCAGCTCAACGGCCATGACGGGGCGGCCCGCCCGGCGCCCGGCCCGGCCGCCGACGAGGGCCTGGCCCGGCGGCTGCGCGCGCTCGCGTGCACCGCGCCGCTCCACGATCTGGACACCCGCAAGGCCAACCTCGCGGGGGAGTACGGGGTATACGCGATGGCCGAGGTCGCCCTCGCCGCCATCGACCTGGTCACGCTGAACATGGACTTCGACACCGGCGCCGACCACGAGCAGATAGTGGCCAGGCTGCTGCCCCGCGTCGCCGCCCAGGCCCCGGAGCGGCCCGCCGCCGAACACGAGCGCGTCGCCCGCTGGGTGCTGGAGAACCTGATCAACGTCGGCAGCGTGGACCGCGGCTTCCGCGCCGTGTACGGCACGTTCGGCGCCGACGGCGCGTACATCCGGCGCGACTACGACTTCAAGCTGATCGAGGAGGTGCCGGGGCCCGGCGGCAGCGTCTATCTGCGCACCACCGACGAAGCGGTCAACGTCCTGGTCGGCGCCCTCGACACGGACGTCACCAGCGCCCAGATCGCCGCCGAGGTCAAGCTGGAGGTCCTCATCAGCCGCGGCCGCCTCGCCGACGCCCAACTCGCCGCCGAGCAGGCCCGCTACCGCACCGTCCAGTACTCCGAGACGCTGCGCCGCACGCTCGACGCGACCCGGCGCAACGTCCGCGCGGTCGACTGGCTGCGCACCGTCCCCGAAATGATCACCGAGGCGCTGGACCACGTAGCCGACCGCTACCGCCATGAGAACGCGATCCTGACCAACATCCGCAAGGCGCGCGACGAGGCCGAGGGCGCCGAGCACAAGCGGCGCGCCGCCGAACTGGTCGACATCGTCAAGGACTGCATCCGGCGCCACACCCAGCTCCAGTCCCGGCTGCTGGAGGCCGGGCCGCTGTTCCGCGCCGAGCAGGACCGCCAGGCGTTCGCCCCGCCCGCCGCGCGCGCCGGACTCGACCTGTACGGACAGCTCCTGGCCCCGGTCCTGCCGCGCCCCGTCGAGGAGGCCGGCCGGGTCACCGACGCGTTCTTCGCCCGCGGCACCGGCATGCGGACGCCCACCTCCGTGCGCGTCGGCGACCTCGTCGACATGCTCCTCACGCCGCCCGTCGAGCGCGAACACCTCGGCGCGGAGATGCCCGAGCCGGACCTCATCGCCACCCCCGACGACAGCCGCTTCAGCGAGGAACAGCTCGCGGTCGCCATGGAGCTGCTCGACCTCCCCGCCGACGCCCCGCGCCGCCTCTCCGGCCTCCTCGCCGACGCCCGCCGCCGCGACCCCGACCTGCCCTACCTGATCGCCCTGCTGGCCGTCCACGCCGCCAGCCCCCCGGTCGGCACCGCCTACCGCCAGGGCGAACAGCGGCTGCTGTTCGCCGTGGACGACGGCACCGAGCTGACCGACCCCGAATTCGGCGGCGCCGACCTGATACTGGGCACCGCCCTCCTGGACGCCGCGGGCATGGCCGCCGACCGGACGGAGGTGGCGTAGATGACCCCCCACCCCGGCGGCACCGAGGCCGCCCCCGCCGCACCCCGTGAGCACGTCCCGCGCAAGGAGCTTCACCCGTGACCGAGTACGACGCCGCCGACGACGCGGCACAGCCCGAGCCGACCGCCGCGCCGAGCGGCCCGGCGGGCGGGGTCACGCCCGCCGACGCGGCCGACGCGGCGCGGCTGGTCTCCTTCGGCCTGCAGCCCAAGCTGCTGCCCGCCCGGGACGTCGAATACGCCGAGCTGCTGCGCCGCTACCGCGACGAACCGGCCTTCGCCCGCCTCGCCGACGCCGTCGCCACCGGGCTCGGCCTGATCGTGCTGGAGGTGTCCACCCGCGCCGGGATGGCCGTGACCGCCGCCGAGGACTCCGTCTTCGCCGTCCGCATGGGCGACTACGCCCGCCGCGCCGCCAGCGACTCCGCCGACCGCTTCCTGCACGGCCTCGCCCACCTCGCGGTCGCCGCCATGGCCTTCCCGCGCCCCGAGGACCTGGCCGACGACGGGTACATCGGCCGGGTCACCGTCAACGGCGTCGACACCTTCGTACGGCAGGCCTGCGCCCGCCTGGAGGAGCGGGCCGAGGAGCAGGGCGAGAACACCGACCCGGCCACCGACGCGCCCGGCCTGGAGGCCGCCTGGCGGGTCTACGCGCGGCGCAGCGCCACCGGGGCCACCAAGGACGCCCGCCGGCTGGCCGGTTCGACGACCGGCATCATCGGCAAGGCCGTCGCCTTCCTCGTCGACTCCGGCTTCCTCCAGCGCACCGGGGACGAGTCCGGCGGTACGTACCGCACCACCGCCCGCTACCAGTTGCAGGTGCGGGACATGGCGGCCGGCGCAGCCATGTCCGAGCTGCTGGCCCTCGGCGTCGTGCCGGTCGGCGACGGCAGCGCCACGCTGCTGCCGCCAAACGAGAGCGACGACCTCGACCTCGTCGCC
Source organism: Streptomyces sp. NPDC019937 (assembly GCF_040631655.1). Taxonomy (NCBI): domain Bacteria; kingdom Bacillati; phylum Actinomycetota; class Actinomycetes; order Kitasatosporales; family Streptomycetaceae; genus Streptomyces; species Streptomyces sp. NPDC019937. The sequence continues at coordinate 3,474 of NZ_JBEYAL010000090.1, read as the reverse complement.
GACGCCGGTCTGCCCTTCCACTCCTGACCGTCCCCCTCCTGACCGTCGCCCCGCCCGTCCAGCCCCCTTCCCACAACGAGAGTCCGCCGCCATGTACGAGCTGTCCCGGATCCGCCTCTACTCCATCGGGCCGGCCGGTGCGCGCTATGCCGACACCGTCCTGGACCTGCGCGGAGTGGGCGATCCGGTGCCCAGCCCCGCGCCGACCCAGGCGGAGTTCTTCGAGGACGAGCCGGTCGGCCCGCCGCGCCGCCCCGCCCCCGCCGGGGTGCTCTTCCTGGAGAACGGCGGCGGCAAGTCCGTCCTCCTCAAGCTGATCTTCTCGGTCATGCTGCCCGGCCACCGGAACACCCTCGGCGGCGCCAGCTCCGGTGTGCTGCGCAAGTTCCTGCTCGCCGACGACTGCGGGCACGTCGCCCTGGAGTGGCAGCACACGGTCACCGGCGAGTCCATCGTGGTCGGCAAGGTCAGCGAGTGGCGCGGCCGCCAGGTCTCCAACGACCCGCGGAAGTTCGCCGAGGCGTGGTATTCGTTCCGCCCCGGCCCCGGGCTCAGCCTCGACTCGCTGCCGGTCGCCGAGGCCGCGTCGGTCCGCCCCGCCGCGGAGGGCGCCTCCACCGCCCGCGGCCGCCGCCGCACCATGAAGGGCTTCCGGGACGCCCTCACCGAGGCGGGCAAGGCGTATCCGCACCTCGACGTCGCCTGGGTGGAGATCCACGAGCGCTGGAACGAACACCTGGGCGAACTCGGCCTCGACCCCGAACTCTTCCGCTACCAGCGCGAGATGAACGCCGACGAGGGCGAGGCCGCCGGGCTCTTCGCCGTCAAGAACGACTCCGACTTCACCGACCTGCTGCTGCGCGCCGTCACCGACACCCGCGACACGGACGGGCTCGCCGACCTCGTCCACGGCTTCGCGCACAAGCTCGGCCGCCGCGCCGAGCTGACCGCCGAGCGCGACTTCACGGCCGGTTCGCTGGACCTGCTCCAGCGCATCGCCGACGCCGCCGAACGCCGCGAGCAGGCGCGCGGGGTGCACGCGGGCGCCGAGCGCCGCACCCGTACGCTCGCCCGGCGGCTCTCCGCGCGCGGCGCCGAGGAGCGGGGCCGCGCCGCCGAACTCGCCCAACAGGTCGCCGCCGCCGCGCACGCCGTCACCGAGGCGGAGACCGCGCGCGGCCGCAGCGACCTGGTGGCCGCCGAACTCGCCTACCGCCACGCCTCGCTGGCCCTCGCCGCCGCGGAGAAGGGCGCCGCCGCCCAGCGTCGCGAACTCAACGACGCCCGCACCCTGCACTCCGCCTGGCAGGCCGCCGAGACGGTGCTCCGCCACCGCGCCGCCGCCGACCGCTCCGCACGCGTGGCCGCCGCCATCCGCGAGGCCGAGCGGGACGCGGCCCCCGCGCTCGCCGCCCGCGCCAAGGCCGCCGCCGACCTCGTACGCGCCCTGCACGCGGCCGCGGAGGACGGCGAGCGGCACGCCCACGAGGAGGAGGAGCGCTCCGCCGCCCTCCAGGAGACCAGCGAGGCCGCCCACCACGACGCCACCTCAGCCGCCACCGCCGCCCAGCGCGCCCGCAGCGAGACCGAGCACCTGCGGCAGCGGCTCGCCGAGGTCGAGCAGGAGACCGCCGAGGCCGTGCGCGCCGGATGGCTCGACGACTCCGCCCCCGACGCCGACCCCGCCCGCGCCGCGCTCGCCGCCAGCGATGCCGAGAAGACGACCGCCGCGGCCTGGGAGGCCGCCCGCGAGACGGCCGGGCGCACCGCCGACCACGCCAAGGCGGCCGCCGCCGAACAGGCCCGCGCCGAACTGGCCGCCGCCCGGGCGGCCGACGCGGCGCGTGCGGCGGAGTCGGCGTACGACGCGGAGCGGCGCGCCGCCGAGGCCCTCGGTGCCGAGCCGCGCCTCATCGAACTGCTGGGCCTCCCGCAGCCCACCGCCGCCATCCCCGCGGCGCGCTCTTCCGCGGCCGAGTCGTCCCGCACGGGCTGGGTCACGGTCCGGGTGGACGACGACCCGGACGCGGACGACATGCTGGGCCTGTCCCAGCTCCCCGCCGCCTTCCGCGCGGCCCCCACCACCCGCCCGCCCGGCGAGTGCGCCGGGGACGCCGACCACGCGTACGCCGACGACGACGCCACCGACACCCGCGGCACCCGCGCGGACGCCGACGAGGACCCCCCGACCCCGCCCACCGGTACCCACGCGGCCGACTCCCGCCCGAAGGACCGGGTGACGGTCCGCGTAGACGATGCGCCCCCCGCCGCCGAGCTCCGCCCGGCGGGCAGGGGAGCGGCCCGTGCGGCGGAGGAGCGCTCGCGGAGCGGCGCTGCGGACGGCGGACCTGACGGCGCTTCCGGCGCTGGTTCCCGTACCGGCCGCGCGGGGGCCGCCGAGGGCAGCACGCCTGCCGCCGCAGGCGGCGCAGCCGATGGCGATGCCCGGTCCGCCGCCTCCAGCGCCGGCAGCACGCGGGCACCCGGTGCGGCTGCCGGGCGCGTGCACGCGGCGGATTCGCCGCCGCCGGGGCGGGTGACGGCCCGGGTCGGGGACGACGGGGACGGCGACGACCGGGCCCCCGCCGACGCGGACGGCAGCGCCGGGCCCGGGGCCGGGAAGCCCGGCGCGGACGGCGGCAGCGCACCGGACGACGAGCGGGCGCCGGACTCCGGGCAGCCGCGGCCGGCGGGCGACGCGTCCGGCGACGAGCAGGGCTGCTGGGCCCCCGAGGTCGGCGACGACGACAGCGGCGCGTCCGCCGGAGGAGAGGACGACGGCCCGCGCGCCGCCGCGCCCGCGCCGCGGGCCGTCGGGGACGGGCCGCTGACCGCCGAGGAGCTGGACCGGAACGTCGAGGCGCTGCGGGAGCTGCTGGAGGAGAGCGTGGCCTCCGCCGAGCGGCAGCTGTTCGACCTGCGGACCGCCGCCGCCGACGACTCGCGCATCCTCGCGGCGCTCGGCGACGGCGGGCTGCTGCCGCCCAGCCCCGACGTGCTGGCCGCCGTCGAGTACCTGGGCGAGCACGGCATCCCCGCGCTGCCCGGCTGGCGCTACCTGGCCCAGGCCGTCGACCCCGTCGACCACGCGGCCGTGCTCGCGGCCCGCCCCGAGCTGGTGGACGGCGTCGTCATCACCGACCCCGACACCCACGCCCGGGCCCGCGCGGTGCTGGGGGAGGCGTCGCTGCTGCCGCGGTCGGCCGTCGCGGTCGGGACGGCGGCCGCGCTGCTCGCGCCGACGCCCGCGCCCGGATCCGGCGAGGAGAGCGGGGTGTTCCTCGTCCCGCCGAACCCGGCGATGCACGACGAGCGCGCCGCGGACGACGAGCGGCGCGGGCTGCGCGACCGGGCCACCGCGCGGGACGAGGAGATCCGGGCGCTGGCCGCCCGGCTGTCCGGGGACCGGGCGCTGGCGGCCCGGCTGTCGTCGTGGCGCGCCGGATGCCCGGCCGGGCGGCTCGCCGAGCTGGC
>NZ_JBEYAL010000089.1:0-15514 GCF_040631655.1 Streptomyces sp. NPDC019937 | reverse complement strand
CCCCGGCGGCTGGTGAGCACCAGGTGCTCGGCGCCACTGCGGGCCAGCCAGCGCGCCACATGGGCGCCCAGCGCCCCCGTACCGCCGGTGACCAGCGTGGTCCCGGACGGCTTCCAGGACCGTACGGCGGGCGTGCCGCTCAGCGGGGCGCGCACCAGGCGGCGTACGAGGAGCCCGGTGGCACGGATCGCGACCTGATCCTCGTCCTCGGCGCCTGCGGTTCCGGCCAGCGCGGTGACCAGCCGGGACAGCGCCCGGTCGTCGGCTGCCTCGGGCAGGTCGACCAGACCGCCCCAGCGCTCCCCGTGCTCCAGCGCGGCCACCCGGCCCAGGCCCCAGACCAGCGCCTGCTCCGGCGCGTCCAGCGCCTCCGCACGGCCGACGGACACCGCGCCACGCGTGGCGGACCACAGCGGCGCGCCGATCTCGGCGTCGCCCAGCGCCTGCACCAGCGCGTACTGCGCCACCACCCCGGCCGGGACGGAGCCGTGCAGCGGGTGCGGACGGCCGTCCAGCGCCAGCAGCGACAGCACACCGGCGAACGGGATGCCGTCGGTGTCGGCGAGCGCGGTGCGCAGCCGTTCGGCCAGCTGCTCCCGGCCGTCGGTGGCGGTGTCCACCACGATCTGCCGTACGTCGGCGCCGCGTTCGGCGAGCGTACGGGCCGCACCGGTCGCCCACGCGCCCTCGGCGGCGGACTCCGGCACCACCAGCAGCCACGCGCCGGACAGCCGCGCGGACTGCCCGGCACCGGCCTGCCTGTCGGCGAGTGGCTTCCACGTCACGCGGTAGCGCCAGCCGTCCACCGTGGACTGCTCGCGCGCCTGCTTGCGCCACGCCGCGAGGGCGGGCAGCAGCGCGCTGACCTGCTCGTCGCCGTCGACGGCCAGTTCGGCGGCCAGCGCCTGCCAGTCCTCGCGGTCGACGGCGTCCCAGAACCGGGCCTCGACGGGGTCGGGGGCGGTGGCGGGTGCCGTGCCTGCTTCCAGCCAGTAGTGCTGGTGCTGGAAGGCGTACGTGGGCAGCTCGACGCGCTGCGCGCCGGTGCCGTCGTACACCGCGTCCCAGTCGACCTGGACGCCGCGTGTCCACGCCTCGCCGAGCGACGCCCAGAAGCGGTCGAGGCCGCCCTCGTCGCGGCGCAGCGAGCCGATCGCGGCCGCGTCCAGACCGGCGTCCTCGGCCGTCTCCTGGACGCCCATCATCAGGACGGGGTGGGCGCTGGACTCGATGAACGCCCCGAAGCCCTCGTCGAGGAGGCGGCGTACCGCGCTCTCCAGCTCGACGGTGCGGCGCAGGTTGGTGAACCAGTACGCGGCGTCCAGCTCCGGACCCTCGACCCACTCCCCCGTCACCGTCGACAGGAACGGCACCTGAGCGGCCTGCGGCCGCACCGGGGCGAGAAGCTTCAGCAGCTCATCGCGCAACAGCTCCACCTGGGCGGAGTGAGAGGCGTAATCCACCGGCACCCGGCGGGCCCGGACGCCGTCCGCCTCGCAGGACGCCAGCAGCTCATCCAGCGCGGCCGGCTCACCGGAGACCACCACGGCCGACGGACCGTTGACGGCCGCCACCGAAACGCGCTCCTCCCCCCACGCCGCGATCCGCTCCCGTACCTCGGACACCGGCAGCGCCACGGACACCATGCCGCCCTTACCCGCCAGCACCCGGCCGATCGCCTGGCTGCGCAACGCCACCACACGCGCCGCGTCCCGCAGCGACAGAATCCCCGCCACACACGCGGCCGCGATCTCACCCTGCGAGTGGCCCACCACGGCGGCCGGTTCAACGCCGAAGGAACGCCACAGCTCCGCCAGCGACACCATCACCGAAAACAGCACCGGCTGGACCACATCGACGCGCTCCAGCGACGGCGCACCCTCCGCGCCGCGCAGCACCTCCACCAACGACCAATCGGTGAACTCCGCGAGCGCCGCCGCGCACTCCTCGATCCGGGCGGCGAACACCGGGGAGGCCTCCATCAGCCCCACCGCCATGCCCGCCCACTGCGAGCCCTGCCCCGGGAACACGAACGCCGTGCGGCCGCCGACGACGGCCCCCTGCGCCACGCCCGACGCCATGCCGCCGTCGGCCAGCGCCCCCAGCCCGGCGAGCAGTTCGTCGCGGTCGCGGCCCCGTACGACGGCGCGGTGGTCCAGCTGGGCCCGCGTCGTGGCGAGCGACAGGCCCACGTCCAGCGGGCGCGGCGCGGGGTCGGCCTCGAGGTGGTCCAGCAGCCGCTGCGCCTGGGCGCGCAGCGCGGCCGCGCTCTTGCCGGACACCGCCCACGGCACCACGTCGAGCTGCTTCGACGGGGGTTCCTCGGCGGGCGTCTCCGCGTCCTCCTCGGCGGGGGCCTGCTCCAGGATGGTGTGGGCGTTGGTGCCGCTGAAGCCGAAGGACGACACGGCGGCGCGGCGCGGCCGGTCGGTCTCGGGCCACGGTGTGGTCTCGGCGAGCAGCGACACCGCGCCCGCCGACCAGTCGACGTGCGGGGTGGGCTCGTCGAGGTGCAGCGTCTTGGGCAGGACGCCGTGGCGGATGGCCATGACCATCTTGATGATCCCGGCGACACCGGCGGCGGCCTGCGTGTGGCCGATGTTGGACTTGATGGAGCCGAGCAGCAGCGGCCGCCCCTCGGGCCGGTCCTGACCGTACGTGGCGAGCAGCGCCTGCGCCTCGATCGGGTCGCCCAGCGTGGTGCCGGTGCCGTGTGCCTCGACGGCGTCGACGTCGGCCGCGCCGAGGCGGCCGTTGGTGAGCGCCTGGTGGATGACGCGCTGCTGGGACGGGCCGTTGGGCGCCGTCAGCCCGTTGCTCGCACCGTCCTGGTTGACGGCCGAGCCGCGCACGATGGCGAGCACCGGGTGGCCGTTCCTCCGGGCGTCCGACAGCCGCTCCACGAGCAGCATGCCCACGCCCTCGCCCCAGCCGGTTCCGTCGGCGGCGGCCGCGAACGGCTTGCAGCGGCCATCGGCGGCGAGCCCGCGCTGGCGGCTGAACTCGGTGAACGTCGACGGCGTGGCCATCACGGTCACACCGCCCGCGAGGGCCAGCGAGCATTCGCCGTTGCGCAGCGCCTGCACCGCCATGTGCAGGGTCACCAGCGACGACGAGCACGCCGTGTCGACGGTGACGGCCGGGCCCTCCAGGCCGAAGGTGTACGACACCCGGCCGGACGCGATGCTGCCGGAGCTGCCGGTGCCGAGGAACCCTTCGACGCCCTCGGGCACGGAGTCGAGCCGCGAGGTGTAGTCGTGGTACATGACGCCCGCGAACACGCCGGTGCTGCTGCCGCGCAGCGCGGTCGGGTCGAGGCCCGCCCGCTCGAACGCCTCCCACGACGACTCCAGCAGCAGCCGCTGCTGCGGGTCCATCGCCATGGCCTCACGCGGCGAGATGCCGAAGAGGGTGGGGTCGAAGCCGCCCGCGTCGTAGAGGAAGCCGCCCTCGCTCACATAGCTGGCGCCCGCCTGGTCGGGGTCGGCGTCATACAGCGACTCGATGTCCCAGCCGCGGTCCGTGGGGAAGCCGGAGATGGCGTCCTCGCCGCCCGCGACGAGCCGCCACAGCTCCTCGGGGGTGCGGACGCCGCCCGGGTAGCGGCAGCTCATCGCGACGATCGCGATGGGCTCCTGGTGCCGCTCCTCGACCTCGCGCAGCTGACGGCGGGCCTGACGCAGGTCGGCGGTGGCCCGCTTGAGGTAGTCGCGAAGCTTGTCCTCGTTATTCACCATTGCGTCGGCTCCTTGCGAAGGGGGAGGTGGTGCTCATGAGTTCCGTACGCTCCCTTTCAGGAGGAGCCGAGTTCGTCGTCGAGCAGGTCGAAAAGCTCATCGTCGGTCGCTGATTCGAGGTCGTTGTCGTCGGTGGCGCCGTCGACGGCCGTGTCCTGCGCGTCGTTCCACTTCGCCAGCAGGGCCTGGAGGCGCATGGTGATCCTGGAGCGGGTGACGCTGTCGTCCGCGGCCCCCGCCAGGGCGGCTTCCAGCCGGTCGAGTTCGCCGAACACCGACGTGCCGCCGCCGTCCCCGTGCGGAAGTTCCGCGCGCAGATGGCCGACGAGGGCGTCGGGCGTCGGATAGTCGAAGATCAGCGTGGCCGGGAGCCGGAGGCCGGTGGCCGCGCCGAGCCGGTTGCGGAGTTCGACGGCGGTGAGCGAGTCGAAGCCCAGGTCCTTGAAGGCCGCGCCGGGTTCGATGGCCGCCGCGCTGCCGTAGCCGAGCACGGTGGCCACCTGGGCGCACACCAGGTTGAGCAGGAAGCGGTCCCGTTCGGCCGCGGACATGCCCGCGAGCTTCTCGGCGAGGCCCGTCGCGTCGTCCGCCCCGCCGCCGCCACCGGCCGCGGCGCGCCGCACCGGGGTACGGATCAGCCCGCGCAGCAGCGGCGCGACGCCCGTGGTGGACTGGGCGCGCAGTGCGGCGATGTCCAGGGCGGCGGGGATCAGCACCCCGTGGCCGGCGAGCCCGGCCACGTCGAACAGGGCCAGGCCCTCGGCGGCGCCGAGCGCGTTCATGCTGCCGCGGTTCATCCGCTGCCGGTCGGCGGTGGCGAGGGTGGACGCCATGCCGCCATCGGCCGTGCCCCCTTCGTCGTCCCACAGGCCCCAGGCCAGCGAGACGGCCGGGAGGCCCTGGCCGCGCCGGTACTGGGCGAGGGCGTCCAGGAAGGTGTTGGCCGCCGCGTAGTTGCCCTGCCCCGGGTTGCCGAAGACACCGGCCGCCGAGGAGAACAGCACGAACTCGGCGAGGTCGAGGCCGCGGGTCAGCTCGTGCAGGTTCCACGCCGCGTCGACCTTCGGCCGCAGCACCCGCTCGACGCGCTCCGGGGTGAGGGATTCGATCGTCCCGTCGTCGAGCACGCCCGCCGCGTGGAGCACGGCGGTGAGCGGGTGTTCGGCGGGGATGTCGGCCAGGACGGCGGCGAGCGCGTCCCGGTCGGCCGCGTCACACGCCGCCCAGGTGACCTGGGCGCCCAGCTCCATGAGTTCGGCCGCCAGCTCGGTGGCGCCCGCCGCCTCGGCGCCACGGCGGCTGGTCAGCAGCAGCCGCCTGGCGCCGCGCTCGCTCACCAGGTGGCGGGCCAGCAGCCCGCCCAGGGTGCCGGACGCGCCGGTGACCAGCACCGTGCCCGCCGGGTCGAGGCCGGGCACGGCCGCCTCGTCCAGCGCCGCCACGCGCGCCAGCCGCGGTGCGTACGCGGCCCCGGCCCGTACGGCGAACTGCGGCTCGTCCGACCGCAGCGCCGCGAGCAGCGCCGAGAGCAGCCCCGGGAGGGCGCCGCCGGCGCCACCGGCCGGGTCGCCGTCCACATCGGCCAGCACGAACCGGCCCGGGTGCTCGGCCTGCGCCGACCGCACCAGGCCCCAGAGGGCGGCGTGGCTGAGGTCGTCCACGCCTTCGGTGTCCTCCCCGCCCGTGACGGCCACGGCGCCCCGGGTGAGGAGGACCAGCCGGGAGTCGGCGAACCGCTCGTCGGCCAGCCACTCCCGGATCAGGGCCAGCGCCCGCAGCGTCACGGTGTGCGTGGCGGCCGCGGGGTCCCCGTCCCCGGACGTGCGCAGGTCGGGCAGGCACGGTACGAGGACCACGTCGGGCGCGATCCCCTCGGCCTCCACCGCCTCGCCGAGGGCGGGCAGGCCCGCGTAGGTCTCGGCCTCGATCCCGGCGTCGGCCAGCGCCGCGGTGATCTTCAGGTCGCCGCCGCCGGTGTCCTCCAGGACGGCCCACGGTGCGCTGTCGTTCCCCTCGTCGGACACGGGCAGGGCAGCCCAGTCGACGCGGAACAGCGACTCATGGTGGCGGCCCGCGCGACCGGCGGCGAACTGCCCGGGGTCCAGCGGCCGGAGCGCGAGCGAACCGACCGACACCACCGGGGCACCGGTCTCGTCGGTGATCTCCAGCGCCACGGCGCCCTGCCCGGTGCTCTGCCCGGCCGGGGAGACCCGCACCCGCAGGGCGGTCGCACCGACCGCGTGCAGCCGTACGGCGTCCCAGGAGAACGGCAGCCGGGCCTGTCCCGCCTCTTCGGCCGCCCAGAACCCGCCCAGGCCCACCGCGTGCAGCGCGGCGTCCATCAGCGCCGGGTGGCAGGCGTACGCACGGGCCTCGCCCTGCTGCCCCTCGGCGAGTGCCACCTCGGCGAACACCTCGTCGCCGCGCCGCCAGGCGGCCTTCAGCCCCTGGAACACCGGGCCGTACGCGAGGCCGAGCGCGGCAAGGCCGTCGTACAGGCCCTCGACGTCGATCGGCTCGACGGCCGTGTCGTCGGTGTCGGCCGGGGGCCACTCCGCCATGCCGCTCGGCGCGGCAGCGGCCGGACCGGTGGCGGTGGCGGTGGCGAGCACACCGGCCGCGTGCCGGGTCCACGGCTCGTCGGCGGCGTCCTCCGGGCGCGAGTAGATGTGCAGCGCACGCCGTCCGTCGGCACCGTCGGGCTCGTCCACGGAGACCCGCAGCTGCACCGCGCCGCGCTCGGGGAGCACCAGCGGCGCTTCGAGGGTCAGTTCGTCGACCTGGTCGCAACCGACCTGGTCACCGGCCCGGACCGCCAGCTCGACCAGGGCCGTCCCCGGCAGCAGCACGGTGTCCATGACGGCGTGATCGGCCAGCCAGGGATGCGTACGGAGCGACAGCCGGCCCGTGAAGAGGAAGCCCTCGGAGTCGGGCAGGTCCACCGCCGCACCCAGCAGGGGGTGATCGGCGGAGCCGAGACCGGCCGACGCCACGTCGCCCACGGCCCCGGCGGGGGCCTCCAGCCAGTAACGCTCGCGCTGGAAGGCGTACGTCGGCAGCTCGACGCGGGACGCACCGGTCCCGGCGAAGAACACCACCCAGTCCACCGCCACGCCACGGACGTGCGCCCGGGCGATGGCGGCCGTCAGTGTCTCGGCCTCGGTCCGGTCCTTGCGGAGCGCGGATGCGAAGGCGGCGTCGTCGCCGGTCACGCACTCCTGCGCCATGGCGGTGAGCACACCGTCCGGACCCAGCTCGACGTACGTCGTAACACCCTGCGCTTCGAGGGCCCGTACGCCGTCGAGGAAGCGCACCGCCTCACGGACATGCCGCACCCAGAAGCCGGCGGTCGTGATCTCCTCGGCGGAGACGATGTCCCCGGTCAGGTTGGAGACGATCGGGATACGGGGAGCCTCGTACGACAGCCCCTCCGCTACCGCACGGAACGCGTCCAGCATTCCGTCCATGCGCGGCGAGTGGAAGGCGTGGCTGACCGTGAGCCGCTTGGTCTTGACGCCCTGCGCCTCAAAGCCCGCCGCGATCTCGACAGCGACATCCTCATCGCCCGCGATGACCACGGACGTCGGTCCGTTGAGGGCGGCGATGCTCACCCGGTCGGTGAGCAGCGGCAGCACCTCGTCCTCGGCGGCCTGGATGGCGATCATCGCGCCACCGGCCGGAAGCTCCTGCATCAACCGCCCACGAGCGGCCACCAACTTCGCCGCCTCCGCGAGCGAGAGCACACCCGCCACATGCGCGGCGACCAACTCACCGATGGAGTGCCCGGACAGGTAGTCCGCCTTCACACCCCACGCCTCGACCAGCCGGAACAGCGCCACCTCGATGGCGAACAGCGCAGGCTGAGTGAACCCCGTCTGGTCGAGCGCCGAGGCGTCATCGCCGAACAGCACGGTCTTCAGCGGCTGCTCAAGGTGCGGGTCCAGCGCGTCGCACACCGCGTCCAGCGCCTCCGCGAACACCGGATAGGCGTCATACAACTCACGCCCCATCCCCAGCCGCTGGCTCCCCTGCCCGGTGAACAGGAATGCCACCTTGCCATCGCTCGCCGAGCCCTCGACCAGCGCCGCCGAGGATTCCCCGCGTGCCAACGCCTCCAGGCCCGCGACCAGCGCGGCCCGGTCCTCGCCGACCACCACCGCACGGTGGTCCAGCGCGGCGCGCGTGGTCGCGAGGGAGTAGCCGAGGTCGCCCGGAGTGATCTCCGGGTGCTCGTCCAGGTGCGAACGGAGCCGTACGGCCTGGGCGCGCAGCGCATCGGCGGTCTTCGCCGACAGGGCCCACGGCGTCGCCCCAGGCGTGACTGCCACCTCGCGCGGTGCCTCGCCCTCGTCAACAACCGGCGCCTGCTCGATGATCGTGTGGGCGTTCGTCCCGCTGAAGCCGAACGACGACACCGCCGCACGCCGCGGACGACCCGACTCCGGCCACTCCCGCGCTTCACTCAGCAGCGACACCGCACCCGCAGACCAGTCGATGTGCGGCGACGGCTCATCCACGTGCAGCGTCCGCGGCAGGACCCCATGCCGCATCGCCATGACCATCTTGATGATGCCCGCGACACCAGCGGCGGCCTGCGTGTGGCCCATGTTGGACTTGATGGAGCCCAGCAGCAGGGGCTGGTCCGCGTCGCGCTCCTGGCCGTAGGTGGCCAGCAGCGCCTGCGCCTCGATCGGGTCGCCCAGCGACGTACCCGTGCCATGCGCCTCGACCGCGTCCACCTCGGCGGCGGACAGACCGGCGTTCGCCAGCGCCTGCCGGATGACGCGCTGCTGCGACGGACCGTTCGGCGCCGTCAGACCATTCGACGCACCGTCCTGGTTGACCGCAGAACCCCGCACCACCGCCAACACCGGATGGCCGTTCCTCCGCGCGTCCGACAGCCGCTCCACCAACAGCATGCCCGCACCCTCGGACCACCCCGTGCCATCGGCATCCGCCGAGAACGCCTTGCACCGGCCATCGCCCGCAAGCCCACGCTGACGACTGAACTCCACGAACGGCGCCGGAGTCGCCATCACCGTCACACCACCGGCCAACGCCAGCGAACACTCGCCATTACGCAGCGCCTGCACCGCAAGATGCAACGCCACCAACGACGACGAACACGCCGTATCCACCGTGATCGTCGGCCCCTCGAGCCCAAACGTGTACGCCAACCGCCCCGAAATCACACTCGCCGCGTTACCGGTGCCGACGAATCCCTCAACGCCTTCCGGCAGCGCCGGCAGCGAGGACGCGTAGTCGTGGTACATGACGCCCGCGAACACACCCGTACGGCTGCCGCGCAGCACATCCGGGTCGATACCCGCGCGCTCGAACGCCTCCCACGACGTCTCCAGCAGCAACCGCTGCTGCGGGTCCATCGCCAGCGCCTCACGCGGCGAAATCCCGAAGAACGTCGGGTCGAAGTGGCCCGCGCGGTCGACGAAGCCGCCCTCGCGGGAGTACGAGGTGCCGGGATGATCCGGGTCCGGGTGGTACAGGCCGTCGAGGTCCCAGCCACGGTCGGTCGGGAACTCGGAGATGGCGTCCCGGCCCTCCATGACCAGCCGCCACAGATCCTCCGGAGTCTCCACCCCACCCGGATAACGACAGCCCAGACCCACAATGGCGATCGGCTCATCATCAGCGGCCGACACCACCACCGGCCCGGCCACCGCAGCCGCCGTACCACCAAGCTCCGCACGCAAGAACTCCGCGAGCACCACCGGCGTCGGGTAATCGAAGACCAACGTCGCAGGCAGCCGCAGCTCACTCGCCGCACCCAGCGCATTCCGCAGCTCCACCGCCGTCAGCGAATCGAAGCCCAGATCACGGAAGGACTGGTGCGGCTCCACCGTGTCCGTCGAGTCGTGGCCGAGCACGGCGGCGACCTGGCTACGGACCACCCCGAGCAGGACGTCGAGCTGTTGGGCCTCGCCCAGTCCGGCCAGCCGCTGCGCCAACGCGCCCGCTCCGGCGGAGGAGCCCTCCGCCGCACGCCGCGCCGGCACCCGCACCAGCCCACGCATCAACGGCGCCACCACACCCGACGACACGGCCTCAGCCCGCACCGCCGCCAAGTCCAACCGCACCGGCAACAGCAACGCCTCACCCGCACCGCCAGCCGCGTCGAACAGCTCCAACCCCTCAGCAGCCGACAACGCCGCAACACCACCCCGGCTCATCCGGGACACACCGGTCTCATCCAGCTCACCGGTCATCCCGCTGGCATCGGCCCACAGACCCCACGCCAAGGACGTACCGGCCAGACCAGACGCCCTACGGTGCTGCGCCAACGCATCCACGTACGCATTGGCCGCCGCGTAATTGCCCTGCCCAGGGTTGCCGAAGACACCGGCGGCGGAGGAGAACAGAACGAACGCCGACAGATCCAGGTCAACGGTCAGCTCATGCAGGTTCCAGGCCGCGTCCACCTTCGGACGCAGCACCCGCTCCAGCCGCTCAGCGGTCAGTGATCCGATCACACCGTCGTCCAGCACACCCGCCGTGTGCACCACAGCCGTCAGCGGACGCTCAGCCGAAACCGACGCCAGCACCTCGCCCAGCGCATCCCGGTCCGCCACATCACACGCGGCCCACCGCACCTCCGCACCCAACTCAGCCAGCCCAGAGGCGAGTTCCGAAGCCCCGGGCGCATCCGCACCGCGACGGCTCACCAGCAGCAGATGCCGAACCCCGCGCTCCACCACCAAGTGCCGCGCCAGCAGACCACCCAGCGTGCCACTCGCACCGGTGACCAGGACCGTGCCCTCGGCACCGAAATCCGATACGGCATCCGCGGAGACCGCCCGCGCCAGACGCGGCCCCCGCAGCACACCACCCCGCACCGCCACCTGCGGCTCACCCGACGCCAGCGCACCCGACACCGCCGCACACGAATCAGCCGCACCATCGACGTCGACCAGCACGAACCGGCCCGGGTTCTCCGACTGCGCCGAGCGCAGCAGACCCCACACCGCACCGCCTGCCAGGTCCGCCACCGGCTCACCGGCCTGCGTCGCCACCGCGCCCTTGGTCAGCAGCACAAGGCGGGCGTCCGCGAAGCGCTCATCGTTCAGGTACGTCTGGATCAGCTCCAGCGCGTTGGCAGTGGCCTGGTGAACGGCGGCCGGACCGCCATCCCCATCGAGCGACGTGAAGTCGACGACCACCACATCGACCGACTCGATCGCCGCGCCCAAAGCGTCCAGATCCGCGTACGCGGCCACTCCCGCACCGAACAGGTCCTCGGAACCGAGCACCGCCCAGCCATCGCCCACCTGCGCCTTCGCAGCGGCCGCAGAGGCAACCTCGGTCCACTCCAGGCGGAACAGCGACTCCTGACGCCCGCCCCGCGCACCGCTGATCTGCTCAGCGGCCACCGGCCGCAACACCAGCGAATCCACCGACAGCACGGCACGACCCGCACCATCAGCAACCGCCAAAGACACCGCATCCGTACCAGCAGCCGACAGACGCACCCGCAGCACCGACGCACCCACCGCATGCAACGACACACCCGACCACAAGAACGGCAACCGCGCCCCGCCCTCACCATCGATCAGGCCACCCAACCCCACCGCATGCAACGCCGAATCCAGCAACGCCGGATGCAGACCGAACGCACCCGCCTCTTCGGCAAGCTCCAGCTCGGCGAAAACCTCATCACCCAGCCGCCAGGCGGACTTCAACCTCTGGAACACCGGACCATACGCCAGCCCCAGACCCGCCATACCCTCATACAGACCACCCAGCTCAACCGGCGTCGCACCCGCCGGAGGCCACACACCCAGATCAAACGACCCGGACGACGCACCCTCCACCAACGCACCCGAGGCATGCCGCACCCACGGCTCATCCTCAAGCCGCGAATACACCTCAATCGAACGGCGCCCAGCATCATCGGCCGCACCCACCGACACCTGAAGCTGAACACCACCCACTTCGGGAAGCACCAACGGCGCCTCCAGCGTCAGCTCCTCCACCAGATCACAACCGACCTGATCACCAGCGTGCACCGCCAGCTCGACAAAGGCCGTGCCCGGCAGCAACACCGAACCCATCACCACGTGATCAAGCAGCCACGGATGCGTCTGCACCGACAACCGCCCCGTCAACAGCAACCCATCACCACCCGCCAGCGGCACCACAGCCCCCACCAACGGATGATCCACAGGCGCCAGCCCCAGCCCGGCCGTGCCCGAGACACCGTACGCCGACGCCTGGGGCCAGTACCGGCGGCGCTGGAAGGCGTACGTGGGCAGGTCGACCCGAGCCGCGCCCGTACCGGCGAAGACCGCGTCCCAGTCCACCGCCACGCCCCGCACATGCGCCCGCGCGACAGCCGACAGCAACGCCTCAGCCTCGGGACGGCCCTTACGGCAGACGGACGCGAACACGGCATCATCACCGGTCACACACTCCTGGGCCATCGCGGTGAGCACACCATCCGGACCCAGCTCCACGAACGTCGTAACGCCCTGAACCTCCAGAGTGCGCACCCCATCAAGGAAGCGGACCGCCTCACGGACATGCCGCACCCAGAAGTCGGCCGTCGCGATCTCCTCGACGGACACCACGGCACCGGTCAGATTCGACACGATCGGAATGCACGGAGCCTCGTACGACAACCCCTCGGCCACCGCACGGAACGCGTCCAGCATCCCGTCCATGCGCGGCGAGTGGAACGCGTGGCTGACCGCGAGCCGCTTGGTCTTGACGCCCTGCGCCTCAAAGCCCGCCGCGATCTCGACAGCGGCATCCTCATCGCCCGCGATGACCACGGACGTCGGTCCGTTGAGGGCGGCGATACTCACCCGGTCGGTGAGCAGCGGCAACACCTCGTCCTCCGCTGCCTGGATGGCGATCATCGCGCCACCAGCCGGAAGCGCCTGCATCAACCGCCCACGAGCGGCCACCAACTTCGCCGCATCCGCCAGCGACAGCACACCCGCCACATGCGCGGCGGCCAGCTCACCGATGGAGTGGCCGGACAGGAAGTCCGCCTTCACCCCCCAGGCTTCGACCAGCCGGAACAGCGCCACCTCGATGGCGAACAGCGCGGGCTGAGTGAACGCCGTCCGGTCGAGCGCCGAGGCGTCGTCCCCGAACAGCACGGTCTTCAGCGGCTGCTCAAGGTGCGGGTCCAGCGCGTCGCACACCGCGTCCAACGCCTCCGCGAACACCGGATAGGCGTCATACAACTCACGCCCCATCCCCAGCCGCTGACTCCCCTGCCCCGTGAACAGGAACGCCACCTTGCCGTCCGCCACCGAGCCCTCGACCAGCGCCGCAGCGGATTCCCCGCGTGCCAGCGCCTCCAGGCCCGCGACCAGCGCGGCCCGGTCCTCGCCGACCACCACCGCACGGTGGTCCAGCGCGGCACGCGTCACCGCGAGCGAGTAGCCGAGGTCGGTCAGCGGCAGCTCGGGCCGCTCCTCCACGTGGGCGAGCAACCGCACGGCCTGCGCGCGCAGCGCATCGGCGGACCTGCCGGACAGCGCCCACGGCAGCACCCCAGGCGTCACCGCTACCTCGCGCGGCGTCTCGTCCTCGTCAACGACCGGTGCCTGCTCGATGATCGTGTGCGCATTGGTACCGCTGAATCCGAACGACGACACCGCCGCACGCCGCGGACGACCCGACTCCGGCCACTCCCGCGCCTCACTCAGCAGCGACACCGCACCCGCAGACCAGTCGATGTGCGGCGACGGCTCATCCACGTGCAGCGTCCGCGGCAGGACCCCATGCCGCATCGCCATGACCATCTTGATGATGCCCGCGACACCAGCGGCGGCCTGCGTGTGGCCCATGTTCGACTTGATGGACCCCAGCCACAGCGGTCCGTCGCCGTCGCGCTCCTGGCCGTAGGTGGCCAGCAGCGCCTGCGCCTCGATCGGGTCGCCCAGCGACGTACCCGTGCCATGCGCCTCCACCGCGTCCACCTCGGACGCCGACACACCAGCGTTCGCCAGCGCCTGCCGGATGACGCGCTGCTGCGACGGACCGTTCGGCGCCGTCAGACCATTCGACGCACCGTCCTGGTTGATCGCAGAACCCCGCACCACCGCCAACACCGGATGGCCGTTCCTCCGCGCGTCCGACAGCCGCTCCACCAACAGCATGCCCGCACCCTCGGACCACCCCGTACCGTCCGCGTCCGCCGAGAACGCCTTGCACCGGCCATCGCCCGCAAGCCCACGCTGACGACTGAACTCCACGAACGGCGCCGGAGTCGCCATCACCGTCACACCACCGGCCAACGCCAGCGAACACTCGCCGTTCCGCAGCGCCTGCACCGCAAGATGCAACGCCACCAACGACGACGAACACGCCGTATCCACCGTGATCGTCGGCCCCTCAAGCCCAAACGTGTACGCCAACCGCCCCGAAATCACACTCGCCGCGTTGCCCGTACCGAGGAAGCCCTCGACGCCTTCCGGTACGCGCTCCAGCAGCGAGGCGTAGTCGTGGTACATGACGCCCGCGAACACACCCGTACGGCTGCCGCGCAGCACACCCGGGTCGATACCCGCGCGCTCGAACGCCTCCCACGACGTCTCCAGCAGCAACCGCTGCTGCGGATCCATCGCCAGCGCCTCACGCGGCGAAATCCCGAAGAAGGCCGGATCGAAATGGCCCGCTTCCTCCACGAAGCCGCCCTCACGGGCATAGCTCGTACCGCTGTGGCCGGGGTCCTCGTGGAAGAGACCGCTCAGGTCCCAGCCACGGTCGGTCGGGAACTCCGAAATCGCGTCCCGGCCCTCCATGACCAGCCGCCACAGATCCTCCGGAGTCTCCACCCCACCCGGATAACGACAGCCCAGACCCACAATGGCAATCGGCTCATCATCAGCGGCCGACACCACCACCGGCCCGGCCACCGCAGCCGCCGTCCCACCAAGCTCCGCACGCAAGAACTCCGCCAACACCACCGGCGTCGGGTAATCGAAGACCAACGTCGCAGGCAGCCGCAGCTCACTCGCCGTACCCAGCGCATTCCGCAGCTCCACCGCCGTCAGCGAGTCGAAGCCCAGTTCACGGAAGGAGCGACCGGGTTCGACCGTCTCCGGGCCCGCGTATCCGAGCACCGCCGCGACGTTCGTGCGGACCAGGTCGAGCAGCAGGTCGAGCTGTTCGGCCTCGCCCAGCCCGGCCAGCCGCTGCGCCAACGCACCCGCCCCGGCGGACGAGCCCTCCGCCGTACGCCGCGCCGGCGCGCGCACCAGCCCACGGAACAGCGGCGGCAGCGCGCCGCCGGTCGCCTGCGCCCGGAGCGCGGCCATGTCCAGCGACATCGGTACGAGCAGCGGCTCGCCGAAGTGGCCCGCGGCGTCGAACAGCTCCAGCCCCTCGGCGGCCGACAGGGCGAGCACACCGCCCCGGCTCATCCGGGACACGTCCGCCTCGTCCAAGGCACCGGTCATCGCGCTGGAGTCCGCCCACAGGCCCCAGGCCAGGGACGTACCGGCCAGACCAGACGCCCTGCGGTGCTGAGCCAGCGCGTCCAGGAAGGCGTTGGCGGCGGCGTAGTTGCCCTGACCGGCGTTGCCGAACACACCGGCGGCCGACGAGAACAGAACGAACGCCGACAGATCCAGGTCCGCGGTCAGCTCATGCAGGTTCCAGGCCGCGTCCACCTTCGGGCGCAGTACGGCGGCCAGCCGCTCAGCGGTCAACGAGCCGATCACACCGTCGTCCAGCACACCCGCCGTGTGCACCACAGCCGTCAGCGGACGCTCAGCCGAAACCGACGCCAGCACCTCGCCCAGCGC
>NZ_JBEYAL010000088.1:0-15768 GCF_040631655.1 Streptomyces sp. NPDC019937 | reverse complement strand
GGGTTGCGAGGCTCCCCCAGCTACCGCTGGGAGGTGCCCCCTGCACCAGACGCCGCTCGCTGATCCGGCCTGATCCACACGACACCCCCTAGCCCTCCACCGCCCCCGCCTCCCGGACCCGGGGGCGGCTGAGGGCCAGGGCGATGTGGCGGGAGACGCGGTCCGCCGCGCCCGCCTCCGCCATCTCGAACGCGCTCCGGCCGGCCGTACGGAACAGCGTGAGCGCGCCGAGGACCGGGGCCGTGGGCGAGACCCGCAGCGGGATGCACAGCAGCGAGACGACCTCCTCCCGGACCAGCACGGGCGCGCCCGTGGCGTCCCGGCCGAAGGCGTTCGCGTCCGGCGGGCTCACCCGCAGCGCCGCCACCCCGTCGTCCAGCGCCTCGACCACCAGCGGGCAGCCGGCCGGATCCTGCCCGGCCAGCGACGCCGTCCGCTCACCGGCCGCCTCCGGCGGGCCGAGCGCCACCACCCGGCGCGGCGCGCCGGTGCCGTCCGTGGCCACGTCGACGATCACCCAGTCCGCGAACCGGCCGTGCAGCAGCTCCGCCGCCCGCCCCAGCACCTCCTCCGGCCCGTCGCCCGCGAGGGTCGCCCCCAGCAGCGCCGTCGCCATGTCGTCGACCAGATCCAGCAACTCGGCGTGGCGCGTCACCTCGGCCAGATCCGGTTGCGCGGCCGTCCCGTCCACCGTGTCCTTCCCCGCGTTCCTCGGCACCGGGAGGGTGACCGAGGAGGTGGCCGCCGTGCCGCGGTCCGGCTGGAAGGCGGCCAGCACCGCGGGCTGCGGCTCGCCCGGCGGCCGCAGGGCCGCCAGTGTCACCCGCAGGGCGCCGTCAGGGCCGGGCCGCGACAGGTGCACGGTCAGACTGCGCCCGCCCTCCCCGCGCGCCACCGCCGCGACCTGCGACCGCAGCGCCGCCTGCCCGTCGCGGCGCAGCGACGACGTCAGCGGGCGGCCGGTGGCGTATCCGGCGCGGGTGTTGAACAGCTGGGTCGCGGCGAAGTTCATACGCCGGACGACGGACTCCCGGTCCAGCAAAACGACGGGAATGGGCAGTCGCTGGAACAGGGCGCGCAGCAACTGCTGTTCATGGGGGTCGGACCGGCCTCCCGGGGGGACGCGGCTGGCCGCGGCCAGCTCCTCGTACCGCGGCCACAGCACATCGACCACGTGCTGAAGCTCGAAAAGAGCGGCGTCCAGCACGGACAGCCGCTCCTGCGAGGGCAGTGCCCTCGCCGTTCGCAATTCATCGACACGTCTGCGGAAATCCGTGAGTTCCGCACCAAAATCCTGCGCCCGGGACATGCGCACACGTTAGCCCGACCGGCGGCGGGGCACTGGTCCGGTGTTGTTTTCCGCGCAAGCCAGCGGGAAGCCGACCGAAAGGGACCCTCAGGGTAGGAAAGGACCGGAGCCGGCGATGCCCGAACGCTCGTACAGCCGTTCGCAGTGTCAGCCCGACACCCCGTCGCTCGGCCGGGGCCTGGCGGAGCTGGCGGAGCTGGCCGCCTCGTGTACCCCGGCCAGCTGCGGGGCGACCGCCACCGCGCTCCTGCCGCAGGACGCGCCCGTCGACGCGGAGGACGACCGGACGACTGCGGCCACCCACCCCGATCTGTCGGCGCTGGTGTCGGTGCAGATGATGTCGGGCGAGGGCCCGATCCTGGCCGCCCTGGACACCGGCCGCCCGGCGGGCGCCGACGATCTGCTCCACGATCCGCGCTGGCCGCGCTACCGGGCCCGGGCGCTGGACGCGGGGGTGCGCTCCAGCGCGACGCTGCCGTTCGAATGCGACGGGCTGACGGTGACGATCTCCCTCTACGGCCTGCGGCCCGGCCCCCTGGAGAAGGCCGCCCAGGGCGCCACCGAGCTGCTGGGCGACCTCACCACCGAGAGCCTGGCCCGGGACCGCCTCTACCGCGCCGCCCTCGCCCAGGTGGACCAGCTGGACGCGGCGCTGCGGTCACGCCCCGTGGTCGACCAGGCGTGCGGGATCGTGATGTACGTGCTGGGCTGCGACGCCGACCGCGCCTTCGACCTGCTGCGCCGGGCCTCGCAGCGGACCAACCGCAAGCTGGTGAGCCTGGCCGAGACGGTCGTCCGGACCCGCGGCCGCGGCATGGAGCGCCGGCTGATGGCGCTGGACCAGGACGGCGGCTCCGCCTGACGGCTGCCGGTGTCGTCCCACGCCGCCACCACCGCCGATCTGCGAAGGTGGACAGCGTCGGTACACACACGAAAGGTGTGGACATGCAACGGCAGTGGACCGCACCGGCGCCGGCCGAGCGGGACGACGGCGGGCTGCCGGTCCTCCCCGAGCTGGCCGCGTGCTTCGCGGCGGCCGCGGACCGGGGCGCGCCGGAGCCGGTCGGCGGCTCCGCCGACCTGCGCGCGGCCGCCTGCGGCTACTGGTCGCGGCGCGGGCTGTGGACCGATCCCGCGCACGTCGTGGCCGCCCCCGGCGCAGAGCCGCTGCTGCTCGCGCTGCTCGCCTCGGCCCCCGGCGGCGACGTCCTGCTGCCCCGCCCCTGCGCCGCCTGGTACGAGCCGCTGGTGCGGCTGGTGGACCGGCGCGGCCACCACGCCCCGGTACCGGCCGAGTGCGGCGGGCTGCCCGATCCGTTCGCGCTGCTGGAGACCGTCCGCCGGGTCCGGGCCGAGGGCGGGGTGCCGCGCATCCTGCTGCTGTCCGTCGCCGACGACCCGACCGGCACCGTGGCCCCGCCCGAGCTGCTGCACGAGGTGTGCGAGGCGGCGGTGGCCGAGGGGCTGCTGATCGTGAGCGACGAGACGTGGCGGGACACGGTGCACCATCCGCACGGCACGGTGCTGCTGAGCCCCGCCGAGATGGCGCCCGAGGACGTGGTCGTGCTCACCGATCTCGCGGGCGCCCTCGCCCCGGTCGGCTGGCCCGCCGCGGTGGCCCGGTTCCCGGCCACCGAGCGCGGCGCGGAGCTGCGCGCCCGGGTGCTGTCCATGCTCACCGCCGTACGGGCCGGGCTGCCCACGGCCGTCTCGCTGGCCGCCGGGTACGCGCTGACCGAGCCCGAGCCGGTCCGCGACCGGATGGTGGCCGCCGCCCGCGCGCACGGGGCGGTGGCGGCCGCGGCGTACCGGGCGCTGACCGCCGTCGGCGCGCTGTGCCGTCCGCCGCAGGCCGGCCGCCAGCTGTACGCGGACCTCGACGAGCTGCGCGGGGTGCTCGCCGCCCGCTCCCTCACCGATTCGGTGGAGCTGGAGCGTCACCTCGCCGGGCGGCTCGGCCCGGCGGTGGCCGGCGGCCACCGGTTCGGCGACCCGCCGCACACCCTGCGGGTCCGGCTGTCGACGCTGCCGCTGCTCGGGGCGTCGGACGAGCTGCGGCTCGCCGCGCTGGTCGCCCCGGACCCGCTGGAACTCCCCTCGGTCGCCGAGGAGTTGGCCGCCTTCGAAAGGGTATTCGGTGACCTCGTCCGGGCCGGGGCGCCATGACCGGCCCACCGCGAAGGGAGCGCACCCCATGACCGACCAGGCCGAACCCACCGAGGCGGGGGAGGGCCGCGGTCTGCCCCCCACGCCGCGGCCGCTCCGCGCGGGGCATCCGTCGTCCGTCGCGCCCCCGCCGCTGACCGCGCCCCGCCCGCTCGGCGAGGTCCGCACCTGGCCGCGCTCGTTCCTCCACCGGCTCACCGCCCCGCTGCCCGGGGTGCGCGCCCTCGCCCGGCTGGCCCGCGAGGGGCGGCTGCGGCCGCCGGCGGAGACGCTGCGCCAGATCCCCGACCTCCCCTTCGCGCCGGGCCCGCTGCCGCAGGCCGGCCCCCGGCGGGTGGCGCTGACCTGGGCCGGGCACGCCAGCTGGGTGCTGCGGATCGGCGGGCTGACCGTGCTCACCGACCCGGTCTGGTCCCGCAGGATCCTCGGCACCCCGGCCCGGGTCACCCCGCCCGGGGTGCGCTGGGAGGACCTGCCGCCCGTCGACGCGGTGGTCATCAGCCACAACCACTACGACCACCTCGACGCGCCCACGCTCAAGCGGCTGCCCCGGGACACGCCGCTGTTCGTCCCGGCCGGGCTGGCCGGGTGGTTCCGGGCGCGCCGGTTCACCCGGGTGACCGAGCTGGACTGGTGGGAGGCGGCCGAACTGCCGGGCGAGGGCGGCCCGGTCCGCTTCGACTTCGTCCCCGCGCACCACTGGAGCAAGCGCACCCTGACCGACACCTGCCGCTCGCTGTGGGGCGGATGGGTCGTCACCGGGCCCGACGGGCAGCGGGTGTACTTCGCGGGCGACACCGGCTACGGCCACTGGTTCCAGGAGATCGGCCGCCGCTACCCGGGCATCGACCTGGCGCTGCTGCCGATCGGCGCGTACGACCCGCGCTGGATGCTGCGCCCGGTGCACACCGATCCCGAGGAGGCCGTACGGGCGTATCTGGACCTCGGGGCGCGGACGCTGGTCCCGATGCACTGGTCGACGTTCCTGCTCTCCGCCGAACCGCCGCTGGAGCCGCTGCACCGGGTCCGCGCCGCCTTCGAGGCGACGGGCCGTCCCCGCGAGGAGCTGTGGGACCTGCCGGTCGGCGGCTCCCGGGTGCTGGAGTAGGGGCCAAAGGATGTAGCGGACAAAAGGGGGAATAAGTGGCGAGTAGTGCAACTCGCCCATAACTTCCTGTTCATGCGCACACGAAAGCTTCGCTACCTCGCGGGCCTCACGGCCGCCCTCGCCATCGAACTCACCCAGCTGCCGGGCGCCCACGCCGCCCCGGCACCCACCGCGCCCACCGTGCACACCGTCAAGCCGGGCCAGTCGATCCAGGCCGCGGTCAAGGCGGCCAGGCCCGGGGACACCATCCAGCTGCGGGCCGGTGTCTACCGGGAGAACGTGCAGATCACCAAGAGCCGGCTGACCCTGCGGGGCGTGGGCCGGACGACCGTCCTCACCGCGCCCGCCAAGGCGTCGGCCAACGCCTGCGGCAAGGCCGGGCACGGCGTATGCGTCACCGGTACGGCCCAACACCCCGTCAGCAATGTCCGGATCCGCTCGCTGACCGTCAGCGGCTTCCCCAAGAACGGCATCTGGGGCTCCCGCACCGTCCGGATGGACGTGCGCGACACCCTCGCCGAGAAGAACGGGCAGCAGGGCATCGGCCAGGAGCTGTCCACCCGGGGGGCCTTCCTCCGCAACGTCTCCCGCAACAACAAGGAATCGGGCATCTTCCTCGCCAACACCGTCGACGCCGAGGGCGGCGCCACCGACGCCAAGGGCACCCGGGTCGCCGAGAACCGGCTGTCCGGCAACCGGATCGGCGTCGTGGTGCGCCGGCTGCGGAACCTGACCGTCGAGCAGAACACCGCCACCGGCAACTGCGGCGGGGTGTTCGTCGTGGGCGACGAGTCCACGCCGCGCGCCGGGGACCTGACGGTGGCCCACAACGCCGTCCACGAGAACAACGCCTACTGCGCGCCCAACGCCCGGCTGCCGTTCATCCAGGGCGCCGGCATCGTGCTCACCGGCACCGAGGGCACCCGGGTGACCGGCAACCAGGTGCACAACAACGTCGGCACCTCGCCCATGTCCGGCGGCATCGTGCTGTTCAAGAGCGTCGTCGGCATCGCGAACACCAAGAACGCCATCAGCCGCAATGTGCTCACCGGCAACAAGCCCGCCGACGTGGCCGACCGGGACAAGGGCCCCGGCAACACCTTCACCGGCAACGTCTGCACGCTGTCGGTGCCCACCGGCCGGTGCTGAGAGGCGGCGACATGACCACCACGGCCACCCCGGCCCCCGACACCCCGGCCCCCGGCGACGAGACTCCGGCGGCCGCGTCCCAGGCGGCGGCCATGCAGCTGCGGGAGATCGCCTTCGGCGCCGCCCGGGCCGCCGCCGTACGCGCCGCGGCCCGGCTGCGCGTCGCCGACGCGCTGGGCGAGCAGCCCACCTCCGTCGGCGAGCTCGCCGCCACGGTGGACGCCGAACCCGATCCGCTGTGCCGCCTGCTGCGCGCCCTGGCCTGCTGCGGGATCTTCGCCGAGACCGACGACGGCCGCTTCGTCCACACCGAGATGTCCCGGCTGCTGCGCGAGGACGCCCCGCGCAGCCTGCGATACATCTCCCTGTGGTGCACCGAGCCCTGGACCTGGGAGGTCTGGCCGCGGCTCGACCGGGCGGTGCGCTCCGGCGGCGTCGTCTTCGACGACCTCTACGGCAAGGACTTCTTCACCTATCTGCACGAGGACGCGCCCGAGTCGGCCGAGGTCTTCGACCGGGCGATGACCACCTCCAGCCGGCAGTCCGCGGCCGACGTCGCCGCCTTCGTCGACCTCGACGGGGTGAAGGAGGTCGCCGACATCGGCGGCGGCCAGGGCCATGTGCTGGCCAGCCTGCTGGAGCGGCGCCCCGATCTGCGCGGCACCCTGCTGGACCTGCCGCAGGTGGTGGCGGGCGCCGACCCCCGGCTGCGGGACGGCGGCGCGCTGGCGGAGCGGGCCACGCTGGTGCCGGGCGACTGCCGCCGGGAGATCCCGGTCCGGGCCGATCTCTACATCATCAAGAACATCCTGGAATGGAACGACGAGAACACCCGCCGCACGCTCGCCAACGTGGTCGCGGCCGCGCGGCCCGGCGCCCGGGTGCTCGTTATCGAGAACCTCATCGACAACAGCCACTCCTCGTTCACCACGGCCATGGACCTGTTCCTGCTGCTGAACGTGGGCGGCCGCAAGCACACCACGGACAGCCTGGTGGCGCGGATGACCGAGGCCGGGCTGAGCGTCACCGAGAGCCGTCCCGTCAACGCGTATCTGCACGCCATCGACAGCCGGGTGCCCGGCTAGCCACCGGCGCGCAGGAAGGTGCCCGCGCCCCTCCGGGAGGGGCGCGGGCACCGTGGTGTTCCGGGGCGGCTCAGGCCCAGCGGAACGAGCTGAGGTGGGCGAACACCACCACGTTGGCCGTGTAGTCCTTCGCGGTGTGGTCGTACGCGCCGCCACAGGTGATCACGCGTAGCTGGGCGTCGTTGGTGTCCCCGTACACCTCCCGGTCCGGGAAGTCCTTCTTCTCGAAGGTCCGCACCTCGTCGACGACGAACGTGGCGAGGATGCCGTCGTCGCGGGTGACGGTCACCTTGCCGCCCGCCTTCAGGGAGCTGAGCATGGCGAACACCGCCGGGCCGGACTTGGTGTCCACGTGCCCGGCCACGATGGCGTTGCCGCGCTCACCTGGGGTGGGGCCGGCCTTGTACCAGCCGACGAGGTTGTTGTCGGTGTCGGGCGGCGGGACCAGCGTGCCCTGGGGGTTGAGCGACAGCGCGGTGAACGGGGCGCTCACACCGATCGAGGGGATGTCCAGCCGGTTCGGGGCCGACCGCGGCAGCGCGGGCCCGGGCCGGGACGCGGGCCTGGCCGCCGGTGACCGCAGGTCGGACCGGTCCTCCGGGGGCACCTCCGCCGTCTCCGGCTGCGAATCCGTCTCGGCGGCGGTGGCCGCGGGCGTGGCCGGTGCCACCGGGGAGGAGGACTGGGAGGAGGCGTCGACCGAGTTGTAGATGAGGAAGACACCGATGAGCGCCGATGCCGCGGCCCATCGGAGCGTGCGGGTGTTGCTGTCAGTACCGCCCTGCTTGCCCTGTTTGCCCATGCGGGTGTTCGCCTTTCTCACAGCGCCCGTCCGTGGCGCTGCCGTGGCACCTCCGCCGAAGCCAGCGGTGGTGCCACGGCAGCACGGGTTTTCCGAAGCGTCAGGCTCAGATGGCGGTGCCGGACGGCTTGCGGCGACGCAGGGCGTAGGCGCCGGCGCCGAGACCACCGAGGAGCAGAACCGAACCGGCGGCCATGCCGCTGCCCGTGGTGGCCATGCCGCCACCACCGGTGTGGACGCCACCCTTCGGCTTCTCGTGGCCCTTCCACGAACCGCCGTCCCAGTCGCCCTTCTTGCCCGACCAGTCGTGCTCGCCGTGGTCCTCGTCCTTGCCCTTGTCGCTGTCGGACCAGTCGTGCTCGCGCTCGCCGCCCTCGTCCTTGCCCTTGCTGCTGTCGGACCAGTCGTGGTCGCGCTCGCCGCCCTCGTCCTTGCCCTTCTGCTCTTCCTTGCCGTGCTCTTCTTCCTTGCCCTGCTCTTCTTCCTTGCCGTGCTCTTCCTTCTGGTCCTTGTCCTTGTCCTTCCAGGAGCTGCCGCTCTGACCGTAGCCGTCCTCGGAGGACTCCTGGCTGCTCGAGTACCCGCCGTGACCGCCCGGGTCCGAGACGTCGGCAGCGAACGCGGCGGCGGGGGCGCCCAGGGTCAGGGTGGCGGCAATCGCCGCCCCGGCGAAGAGTGCGCGAGTAGATCGCATGAGTCATTCCTTCCGGCACCGGCACGATTACTGACTATTTGCCAGACAAAGGGATCGCGTCGGCGTCTTAACCACCGTCAGCGAAGAGGAGCTCGGCTGCCACTTGGCGCGGCCCGCAAATCTGACGGATGTAAGCCCTCCGAGTGGAGTTCCGCCCCTTGATCACTCTTTTGCCGCGCGAACGGGCTGATGGTCATTCAACTGATTGGACGACAGGCTTTCAAACGCCGGAACCGGCTTCCGCGGACGCGGCAGCCGGTTCGGAAACAGCTCGTTCGAAAAGCGCTTCAGCGCTCCCAGCGGTAGAACTCCCTCGCCATGGCGTCCTTCGGCTCGCGCCAGGTCGCCGGGTCGTAGGCCTGTACGTACGCCGAGAGCCGTTCGCTGATGGCGCGGAACTCCGGATGGCCGGACACCCGAGCGACCTCGGGCCCCGGCGGTTTGTCGGCCTCGATGAGATGCAGATACACATCACCGAACTGGAACAGACTCCGGCCGCGCACGCCTATCAGATGCGACAGTTCCCCATGGCGGTCCGACTCCTCGAAGACGGCGGCTATGTCCTCGGCCGCGTTCTCCTTCATGCGGGCCACGATCAGTTCACGGTGCATTTTCCTCACGCCCCGACCCGCGCGCGGGCGCGCTGCTCGATCTTGTCCCGGATCAGCTCCATCTGGATTTTGGAGTTTCGGTTGATGTGCTCGGTCATTCCGGCGTCGTCCACCGGCGCGTCCGGCTTCATCTCGAAATCCTGGGTCCAGCGCATCCGGGTGCCCCCGGCCTCCTCCTCGTACTCCCAGCGGATGTTCATGAAGGCGAAGGGCCCGGTCTCCACCCGGCGCGCCCATACGGTCCGCACATCGCGGGCCGTCTCGCGCTCGGAGACCCAGCTCCAGACCTTGCCGTTCTCGTCCGGGTGCATGGTCAGCCGGAAGGTGGTGGTGTCCCCGTTCCGCTGGAGCACCTCGACCGACGCGTACTCGCTGAACAGGTTCGGCCAGTTCTCCAGGTCGTTCGTCATGTCCCAGACGAGGTCCAGAGGGGCCTTGATCAGGATGTCGTTGTCGGTGTGGCCGGTCATCTCATGCTCCCGTGGTGAGTGAGGTGTTGATGACGTCGAGGAAGTCACCGGGCGTCTTGGAGCTCTCGGCGCCGGGCTCGATCGGGGTGCCGTACTGGTTCTCCAGCTCGCCGACGATCGCGAGCAGCCCGAGCGAGTCCAGGCCGTACTCCTCGAACGGGGAGTCCGGCCGGGTGCGCATCAGCTCCGGGTCGACGGTCAGTCCGGCACAGCGCTTCATGAGCGAGGCCAGGTCTGCGTAGGACAGTTGACTGGACATCAGATATCTCCTTCCGGGCCGCGGAGCACGAGCGCCGCGTTGCAACCCATGAGCCCCCGGCTCAGCACCAGCGCGGTCCGGGGCCGCCCGGCGCGGGAACTGCCGGTGACGAGGTCGAGGTCATGGCATACGTCGGTGACGTACGGGGTGGGCGGCACGACGCGGTGTTCCATGGCGAGCACCGCGGCCGCCACGTCCAGGACCGGGGCCGCGCAGTACGCCCGGCCGAAGCCGGTCTTGGGGGCGGTCACCGGCACCCGGCGGCCGTGCGCGCCGAGCGCGTCGGTGATCGCCAGGGCCTCGGCGCGGTCCGCCTCCGGTACGCCGAGGGCGTCCGCGAACACCACGTCGATCTCCTGCGGGGCGCAGCCGGCCTCGGCCAGCGCGACGCGGATGGCCTGCGCGAGCCCTTCCCGGGACCGCTCCCACATCGACGGGCCGGTGAAGGTCGCGCCGTGGCCCAGGATCCGGCCGCGCACGCGCGCCCCGCGGCGCAGCGCCGCGCCCTCCTCCTCGACGATGAGCATCGCCCCGCCCTCGCCCGGGGCGAAGCCGCAGGCGTCGGCGGTGAACGGCAGATAGGCCCGGCCCGCGTCCCGGGCCAGGCTCATCTCCTCGTACCCCAGCTGGCAGACCACCGAGTACGGGGCGAGCGGCGCCTCGGCGGCGCCCACCACGATCGCGTCCGCCCCGTGCCGGATCGACCGGCAGGCGTGCGCGAGCGCGTCCAGGCCGCCCGCCTCGTCGTTGGCCACCACCCCGCACGGGCCCTTGAACCCGCCGCGGATGGAGATCTGGCCGGTGCTGGCCGCGTAGAACCAGGCGATGGACTGGTACGGGCCCACATAGCGCGGCCCCCTGCCCCACAGCTGCTGCAGCTCGCGCTGGCCGAACTCGCCGCCGCCCGAGCCGGACGCGGTCACCACGCCCACCGCGAACGGCGACATGTCCCGGCGCGGCAGCCTCGCGTCGTCCAGCGCCAGCTCGGCCGCGGCCATCGCGAAGTGGGTGAAGCGGTCGGTCTGGACGAGATACCGCTCCTCGATCAGCGATCCCGGCTCGAAGTCCCGGACCTGGCCCGCCACCCGCAGCGGAAAGTCCTCGCAGCCCTCGCGGGTGAGCCGGTCGAGGCAGGTGATCCCCTCCCGTACGCCCTTCCAGAAGGCGTCCGTCCCCACGCCGCCCGGCGCCACGATCCCCATTCCGGTGATCGCCGTGCCCCGGATGTGCCGCCCGGTCGCGGCCTTCCTGTCCGTCTTCACGGTCGCGTTCATGACGCACCCCCATGACTGAGCACCACCGCGGACTGGAAGCCGCCGAACCCGCTGCCCACCGACAGCACGTGGCGCAGCGGCAGGGACCGGGCGGTGCGCGGTACGTAGTCCAGATCGCACTCGGGGTCGGGATTCTCGTAGTTGGCGGTGGGCGGCACCACGCCGTGCGCGAGGGCCAGGGTGCAGGCCACGATCTCGATGGCCCCGATGGCGCCCAGCGAATGCCCCACCATGGATTTGATCGAACTCATCGGCGTCCGGTACGCGTGATCGCCCAGCGAGCGCTTGACCGCGGCCGTCTCGTGGCGGTCGTTCTGCTGGGTGCCGGAGCCGTGCGCGTTGACGTAGTCGATGTCGGAGCTGTTGACCCGGGCGTGGCCGAGCGCGTGGTCGATGGCCTCGGACATCTCCAGGCCCTCCCGGGTCAGCCCGGTCATGTGGTACGCGTTGCCGTAGGTGGCGAAGCCCCTGATCTCGCAGTAGATCCGGGCGCCGCGGGCGCGGGCGTGCTCCAGCTCCTCCAGGATCAGCACGGCGGCGCCCTCGCCCAGCACGAAGCCGTCCCGGCGCGCGTCGAACGGCCGCGACGCGTGTTCGGGGTCGTCGTTGTTGGCCGACGTCGCCTTGATCGCGTCGAAGCAGGCCACCGTGATGGGGGAGATCGGCGAGTCCGCCGCGCCCGCGACGCACACGTCGGCCCGGTTCTCCTCGATCGCCTGGAAGCCGTACCCGATCGCGTCCAGGCCCGAGGTGCAGCCCGTCGAGACGGTCTGCACCGGCCCCTGCGCCCCGATCAGCTCCGCCACCCCGGAGGCCAGCGCGCTGGGCGAGAACGCCCGGTGCAGATGCGGCCCGGCCCGCCGGTGGTCCACGTTCCACGACTCGCCCTTGTTGCTGACCTCGACGTAGTCGTGCTCCAGCCGGGTGGTGCCGCCGACCGCGGTGCCCAGCGACACCCCCGTACGCCACTGGTCGCCCGCCCCGGTCTCCAGCCCCGCGTCCCGTACGGCCTCCCTGGAGGCCGCCAGCGCGAACTGGACGTAGCGGTCGGAGCGTTCGACCTGCTCCACGGCCAGTCCGGCGGCCACCGGGTCGAAGTCGCATTCGGCGGCGATCCGCGAACGGAAGCCCGCGGGATCGAACAGCGTGATACCGCGCGTCGCCGTACGCCCGGCGGTGAGCATGTCCCAGAAGGCCGGAACACCCACGCCCCCCGGTGCGACCACGCCGAGCCCGGTGATCGCCACCCGTCGCGTCACGATGACGCCTCGGCAGGTTCGGTGGCCTCCGTGTCCACGTGCCCCAGCTCGGGACGGGGAGCCAGCGGGCCCAGATGGAAGACCATCCGGGCCTCGGTGTCGCCGACGTTGCGGAAGCGGTGCCGCATGTCGCGGGGGATCAGCAGGCCCTGGTCGGGGCGCAGCCGGTGCGCGGTCCCGTCCAGGTCCACCTCCAGGTCGCCGCGGACGACGAACACGAACTCCTCGGAGTACGGGTGGTAGTGCTCACCGATGCGGTCACCCGGCTGGATGAGGGCCAGGCCCATGAAGCCGCTGGTGGCGCCCACCGTGCTCGGGGTGAGCATGGCGCGCAGATCGCCGCCGCGCCGTGTGTTGGGAGCGATGTCGGCGAGGTCGACGATGTGAGGGGACTGCGTGGTCATGATCGGTGCCTCCGGACAGGGGACGTGACATGGGACATAAGGGGATTAGGGGGAGCGTGGACGTCAGTGGTCCGCCGACCGGCGGTCGGTGACCGGCTCCATGTCGCAGTCCGCGAGGAAGCGCCGCAACCCGTCCTCGTGGGACAGGTCCCGGTCCGGGCCGTGGTCGATGAGACGGCTCATCATGGCCGCGGCACGCTTGCCGCCGACGCCGGCCGCGAGGGCCGGGTCCCGGTCCAGCCGCGCCCGCAGGTCCACCAGCCGGACGACGATGTCCTCGTGCTGGAAGATCGTGCTGCTCACCAGGGGAGTCCCGGCGCCACCGGTCAACGCCAGCTCGTCCTGGCGGGCCAGCAGCTGCGCGACGGCCGTGCCGCAGCCCTCCTTGACCGGATACAGCAGCGCGTGACGCCGCAACGCGCCCGCGGGCTCCGACGCGTGTCCGTTCGCCGCCGCCTGGTGGTGCACCGCGGGCAGCGCCGCACGCAGGAAGAACTCCCGCGCCGAGTCCGGGTCGTCCAGATCGCGGGCCTCCTCCAGATACGGGTTGATGGCCTCCTCGACCGCGCGCACCTCCGGCTGCCGCGCCACATGGCGCAGCGCCGCCACCAGGTCGCCCTTCACCTCCACCGCCCGGACCACCCGGTTGCCGCTCATGAACAGCGAGGTCCGGCACAGCCGCGTGGTGTCGTCCACCCGCGCCTCGGGGGAGGCGTAGTCGGCCAGGATGGCCGCCACGTCCTTCTCGGTGCCGGGCTTCACGGTGAACGTCAGGGCATGCCGGACGATCCCGTCACCGATCCGCGGGACCGTCTGCAGTCGGCCTTTTCCCCGGTTCCCCGCCTCCGCCCCGGCGTGTGACGAGGTCTCCCGCAGGATGCTGAACCGCAGCGACCGGGTGTCCTCCACACAGCCGTGGAGGGGCTTGACCATCTCCCGGTGCGCCGCGCTGTCCACCCAGGCCAGGAAGGGCGGGGCGCTCTCCCACTCGCTGGTGATCAGCCACTTGGAAGGATCCTCGATCGACTGGCACAACTGGTCGCTGAGATGTCCCGGAACCGAGGCCACCTGCTGGCACAGCTCGTCGTACGCGCGAAGGAAGCGCTCCTCGGCACCGCTGCGCACATCCAGCAGCAGCACCACGCGCAGCCGCGAATCGGTCAGTGAGGACCGCGAGGACCGCGAGGTCTTGGTTGGTGTCGTGGCGGGCTGTGGAGTCCGGGGCAGGGTGCTCATGTTCCACTCCTCCTCATGAGGCGGCGTCCTTCCTTGGGCACGCCGCCCGTCAGACCGATCGTGGGGCGCTCCCACGTATGGCGCGAGATTTGTGAGCCATCTGAGGGAACGCCTGGTCAGAGCCCCGAACGGGCCCGGAAACACCGGGCATAGCAGCAAGATGAACCGTCTTGCCGACACTGAGACACGCGTGCCCGTCCTCATCGCGGGCGGCTCCCTGGTGGGCCTGTCCGCCTCCCTGTTCCTGGGCCGTCTGGAGATCGGCCACCTGCTCGTCGAGAAGCACCCGCGGACCTCCCACCACCCGCGCGGCCGGGGGAACAACATCCGCACGATGGAGCTGTACCGCACGGCCGGAGTGGAGTCCGCGATCCGCGAGGCGGCGGCCGTCCTGGCCGACAACCACGGCATCATGCAGACCCCGTCGCTCACCGGAACCGAGCACAACTGGCTCTTCCGGGACATCGACCCCGGCGGCAAGGCCGCCCGGATCAGCCCCTCCGCCTGGTGCCTGTGCAGCCAGAACGACCTCGAACCGGTCCTGCGACAGGCCGCCCAGGACCTCGGCGGCGACCTCCGCTTCGGCACCGAACTGCTCTCCTTCGAGCAGGACGCCGACGGGGTCACCGCCGTCATCCTGGACCGCCGCACCGAGACCCGCTCCACCGTCCGCGCCGACTACCTCATCGCCGCCGACGGCCCCCGCAGCCCGGTGCGCGAGGCGCTCGGCATCGGCCAGAGCGGCCGCGGCGAGCTGTTCCACAACGTGTCCATCACCTTCCGCGCCAAGCGGCTCGCGGACGTGGTCGGCGACCGCCGCTTCATCGCCTGCTACCTCACCAACCCCGAGGCCGACGGCGCGCTCCTGCCCGTCGACAACCAGGAGCAGTGGGTCTTCCACGCCCCCTGGCACCCCGAGCGCGGCGAAACCCTGGAAGAGTTCACCGACGAACGCTGCGCCCGGCACATCCGCACCGCCGTCGGCATGCCGGACCTGGAGGTCGAGATCACCGGAAAGGCGCCCTGGCACGCGGCCGAGCGGGTGGCCGACGCTTACGCCTCCGGCCGTGTCTTCCTCGCCGGGGACTCCGCCCACGAGATGTCCCCCACTGGCGCCTTCGGCTCCAACACCGGCATCCAGGACGCCCACAACCTCGCCTGGAAGCTCGCCGCCGTCCTCGGCGGCTGGGCCGGGCCCGGCCTGCTGGAGACCTACGGCGCCGAACGGCAGCCCGTCGCGCAGGCCACCAGCGCCCGGGCCGCCTCACGCTCGGCCGAACACAGCCACCCCGGCTACTCCGCCCCGCCCACCGCCGGCCCGCAGAGCAACGTCATGGCCGTCGCCATGGGCTACCGCTACGTGACCGGCGCGGTCCTCGGCGCCAACCCCGCCGCCCCCGCCGTACCCGACCGCTTCGAGGTCACCGCCGAACCCGGCAGCCGCGCCCCCCACATGTGGGTCCACCGCTGCGGCGTCCGGCTCTCCACCCTCGACCTGTACGAGCGCACGTGCGTGCTGCTCACCGGCCCGGGCGGCGCCGCCTGGCACGAGGCGGGCCGCCGCGCCGCCGACGCCCTCGGCGTCCCCCTCGACTGCTACCGCGTCGGCACCGAACCGGACCACGAACTGGCCCCCGAGCCGGGCACGGACTGGGCCGAACTCCACGGCACCGCCCCCGACGGCGCCGTCCTCGTCCGCCCCGACGGCTTCGTCGCCTGGCGCGCGGAACGCGCGGCGTCCGACCCGTACGCCCTGCTGACGGAGGTGCTGCGGGAGGTTCTGCGGCTGGGCAGCACCACCAGCCCCTCCGGCGCTTGAGGAGCGGGGTGCGGGGGCGGAGCCCCCCCCCCGGGGGGGGGGGGGGGGGGGGGGGGGGGGGGGGCGGGGGGGGGGTGGTGGGGGGGGCGCCGCCCCGCGGGGGGGGGGGGGGGCGTGGGCCCC
>NZ_JBEYAL010000087.1:0-16011 GCF_040631655.1 Streptomyces sp. NPDC019937 | reverse complement strand
GGCACCTCGCGGCCCCGCGCTCGTCGCACGCAGCGCCGCCGCGCTCTCCTCACGCGGGTTGCGAGGCTCCCCCAGCTACCGCTGGGAGGTGCCCCTGCACCAGACGCCGCTCGCTGATCCGGCCTGATCCACACGACACCCCCTAGCCCGCGCGCAGCACGTACCCCACGCCCCGCACCGTGTGGACCACGCGTGGCTCGCCGCCCGCCTCCGTCTTGCGGCGCAGGTACATCACGTACACGTCCAGCGTGTTGGACGACGGCTCGAAGTCGAAGCCCCAGACGTCGCGGAGGATCGCGGCGCGGCTGAGGACCTGGCGGGGGCGGGACAGGAAGAGCTTCAGCAGGGCGAATTCGGTTCGGGTGAGGTCCAGGCGGCGGCCGGAGCGGGTGACCTGGCGGGTGAGGGTGTCCAGGGTCATGCCCTCGAAGGCCAGTTGCGCGCCCGGCTCCGGGCGCGCCGGGGCCTGCCAGGGAGAGGGCACAACGGCGGGCGACGCGGCGGGGGCGGCGCGGCCGCGGCGCAGCAGGGCGCGGACGCGGGCCAGCAGTTCCTCCGCCGCGTAGGGCTTGACGAGGTAGTCGTCGGCGCCGTTGTCGAGGCCGACGATGCGGTCGCCCACAGAGTCCCGCCCGGTGACCATCATGATCGGTACGGTGCGGCCGGAGGCCCGGAGGCGGCGGGCGACGGCCAGCCCGTCCAGGCCGGGCATCATCACGTCGAGCAGCACCAGATCGGGCGGTTCCTCCTCGACGCGGCGCAACGCCGTCAGGCCGTCCTCCGCCGAGTCGACCTCGTAGCCCTCGAACCGCAGGGCTCTGCCGATGGCTTCGCGTACCGAAGGCTCGTCGTCCACGACCAGGATCCGGGAAGTCTCGCGCATGGGCCCAACCTGGTGCCCGTGGCTGTGCGTCCGCTGGGTCCGGCGTGTCCGCGGGCTGAGAAGGGCCGAGGAGGGCCGAGACGGGCCGA
The DNA here is from genome assembly GCF_040631655.1 of Streptomyces sp. NPDC019937. Taxonomy (NCBI): domain Bacteria; kingdom Bacillati; phylum Actinomycetota; class Actinomycetes; order Kitasatosporales; family Streptomycetaceae; genus Streptomyces; species Streptomyces sp. NPDC019937. The sequence continues at coordinate 15,039 of NZ_JBEYAL010000087.1, read as the reverse complement.
GACGGGCCGAGAAGGGCCGAGAAGGTCAGGGGTCGAGTTCGGGCGGGGCGGTGGGGGCGCCCGGGAGGCGGAGCCAGGCGACGGTGCCGCCGCCGGGCGCGGGCCGCAGGCCCACCTCGCCGCCGCAACTCTGGACGGTGCGGGCCACGATGGACAGCCCGAGGCCGGAGCCGGGCAGGCTGCGGGCGGACGGGGAACGCCAGAACCGCTCGAAGACGTGCGGGAGTTCGTCGTCGGGAATGCCGGGGCCATGGTCCCGCACCGTCAACTCGCCCGCTCTGAGCGCGACGTCGATGACACCACCCGAAGGGCTGAACTTCACGGCGTTGTCGAGGAGGTTGACCAGGGCCCGTTCCAGGGCGGTGGCCTCGCCGCGTACGTACCAGGGCTCGATCGAGGCGTCGAGGGTCAGCCCGGTGCCCCGCAGCCGGGCCCGCCGCAGGGCGGTGTCCGCGATCTCGTGCAGCGCGACCACCTGGGGCGGCCCGCTGCCGGGCAGCGCGTCCGGGCGGGACAGCTCCTGCAGATCGCCGATCAGCGCCGCCAGTTCGGTCATCTGCGCCTTGACGCTGCTCATGAGCGCCTTGCGGTCTTCCGGCGGCAGGGCGCGGCCGGTCTCGTCGCTGCGGGCGAGGAGTTCGACGTTGGTGCGCAGCGAGGTGAGCGGGGTGCGCAGCTCGTGGCCCGCGTCGGCGATCAGCTGCTGCTGACGGTCGCGGGAGGAGGCGAGGGCGGCGGTCATGGCGTTGAACGAGCGGGACAGCCGGGCGATCTCGTCGTCGCCCTCGGCGGGGATGCGGACGGCCAGGTCCTCGGTGCGGGCCACGTGCTCCACGGCGTGGGTCAGCCGGTCCACCGGCTTCAGCCCGGTCCGGGCGATCCACAGCCCGGCCGCCCCGGCGCCGACGACGCCGATGCCGGCGACGAGGGCGAGGACGAGCGCGAGCGTGTTCAGCGGGTCCTGGATCTCGCTGAGCGGGCGGGCCATGGAGACGGCGATGCCGCGCGGCAGCGGGCTGTCGGGGCCGGCGGACGGCCGGTAGGTGAAGACGCGCATGTCGCGGCCGTCCGCGGCGGTCGCGTCGTGCAGCGCGGTCGGCCGCTGTCCGGTGGCGACCGCCACGTCGTCGGCGCTGACCGGCAGCTCCGTCGCCCCGGGCTGGGGGCAGCGATTGCCGTCGGGCAGGACGATCTGCACGGAGTACGAGCCGAGGGCGCGCGGGGTGTGGCCGTCGGCGCCGTCGGGGTTCTGGCACGCGTCGAGGATGCTCACCACATTGCGCTCGTCGACCTTGACGTTGCGCAGCGACGAGTCGAGCTGGGCGCTGAGCTGTTCGCGCACGATCAGCCAGCACGCGAACGCCGACGCCGCGACCGCCACCGCGACCGCCACCGCGGTCAGCAGGGCCAGGCGCGAGCGCAGCGGGAGTCCGCGGAGCCTCACGACGGCTCGCCCTCCGCCGACCGCAGGACGTAGCCCACGCCGCGCACCGTGTGGACGAGCCGCGGCTCCCCGGCCGCCTCGGTCTTGCGGCGCAGATACATCACGTACACGTCGAGCGAGTTGGACGACGGCTCGAAGTCGAAGCCCCATACGGCCTTCAGGATCTGCTCGCGGGTGAGGACCTGGCGCGGATGCGCGAGGAACATCTCCAGCAGCGTGAACTCGGTGCGGGTCAGCTCCACGCGCCGCCCGCCCCGGGTGACCTCGCGCGTCACCAGGTCCATCCGCAGGTCGCCGAAGGACATCGTGTCGTCGTCGGCGACCGGCGCGCCCGCCGCGGCCGCGTACGAGCTGCGGCGCAGCAGGGCGCGGATGCGGGCCAGCAACTCGTCCAGCTCGAAGGGCTTGACGAGGTAGTCGTCCGCGCCCGCGTCGAGGCCGGTGACCCGGTCGCCGACCGTGTCGCGTGCGGTGAGCATCAGGATGGGCACGGTCACGCCGGTGGCGCGCAGCCGCCGGGCGGCGGTGAGCCCGTCCATGCGGGGCATCAGCACGTCGAGCACGATCAGCTCCGGGTCGTACGTACCGGCCTTCTCCAGGGCGTCCAGTCCGTCGACGGCGGTGTCGGTCGCGTAGCCCTCGAAGGCGAGGCTGCGCCGCAGCGCCTCGCGGACGGCCGGCTCGTCGTCGACGATCAGGATGCGGGCGGGCTGATCGCCGTGGTCGGCGGGGCTCATGGATCGGTTTCCTTAACGGTGGGCGGGGCGGGAGCGATGCTGTCAGCCTCGCACGACCAGCCGCTGCCGGGGCGGCTCAGCTGTTGCCGCTGCCGCCCTCGCGCAGGGCGGAGAGGTCGGACTTGACGGTGTCGACGGGGATCGAGAAGCCGAGCCCGATGCTGCCCGCGCCGCTGCTCTGGCCGGAGGCCGGGGCGTACATGGCGGAGTTGATCCCGATGACCTGGCCCTTCATGTTGATGAGGGCGCCGCCGGAGTTGCCGGGGTTGAGCGAGGCGTCGGTCTGGATGGCCTTGTACGTGGTCGTCGACTGGCCGACGTCGCCGTTGTAGCGGCCGCCGCCGAACTCGAAGGGCCACTGGCCGCCGCCCTGCTGCTGCCCCTGGCCCTCGTCGGTGGAGACGGTGACGTCGCGGTCGAGCGCGGAGACGATGCCGCTGGTCACGGTGCCGGTCAGCCCCTCGGGCGAGCCGATGGCCACGACCTGGTCGCCGACCTTGACCTGGCTGGAGTCGCCGAGGGACGCGGCCTTCAGGCCGCTCGCGCCCCGCACCTTGATCAGGGCCAGGTCCTTGCCGCTGTCGGTGCCGACGACCGACGCGCTCTTGGTGCTGCCGTCGCTGAACCTCACCTTGATCGAATCGGCGCCGGAGACCACGTGGTTGTTGGTGATGATCTCGCCGCCGCTGGTGATGATCACACCGGAGCCGGTGGACTCCCCGTCGGTGGACGTCGCGCTGATCTCCACGATGCTGGGGCTCACGGCCGCCGCCACGGCGGACACGCCGCTGCCGGTGCTGCTGGAGTTGGCGTTGACCACCGGGGTCGAGACGGTCGTGTCCCCCCGGTCCGCCGCCTGGCCGACCAGGGCCGCCGTACCGCCGCCCACCAGCGCCGAGACCACCGCCACGGCGGCGATGAGCCCGGCCGACCGGGAGAGCCGCCGCCTACGGCGGCCACCGCCGCCGGGGTGCGGCGTCTCGGTGGTGCCCCCACCGCCGACGCCGCCGCTGTCGCCGGTTCCGCCGCCCGGCCACACGGTGACCCCGGACGGGGTGGTCACCGGCGTCTGCGGCTCATGGGTGGGCGGCGGCGGGTAGGCCGCCGCGCCGCCGTACGCGTAGGGATAGGGCTCGTGGTCGCCGCTACGGCGTGGGCTGTCGGTCATGTCTATGACTGTGCGGCGGAAGTATGAGAACAGGCTGAGGACCTGCTGAGAAGCAGGGCAGAAGTCGGTATGCCCGGTATAAGGAAGCCCGGTGCCGGCCCTACGAACAGCCGCAGGAGCGCCGCACCACCAGCGCGGAGGGGAACTGCCGCATCCGCTCCCGGCGTGAGACCGCCAGCCGCGGCCCGTCCTCCAGCACCAGGTCGACCGCCGCGCGCGCCATCGCGGGCCGGTCGGAGCCGACCGTGGTCAGCGGCGGGTCGGTCAGCCCCGCCTCCTTGACGTCGTCGAAGCCCGCGACCGCCAGCTCCCCGGGGACGTCGATGCGCAGCTCACGCGCCGCCCTCAGCACCCCGAACGCCTGGTCGTCGGTGGCGCAGAAGATCGCCGGGGGACGGTCGGGGCCGGCCAGCAGGCCGAGGGCGACCTGGTAGGCGTCGTACCGGTTGTACGGGGCCTGGAACAGCCGCCCCTCCGTGGACCGCCCGGCCTCCCGCATCGCCCGGCGCCACCCCACGACGTGGTCGGTCACCGGGTCGCCGACGGTCGGGGTTATCTCGGTGCCGCCGAGGCAGGCCACATAGGGGTGGCCGTGCTCCAGCAGGTGGCGCACCGCGAGCTGGGCGCCGCCGATGTCGTCCAGCACCACGGCCACGTCGTCGATCGCCTCGGGCCGCTCGTGCAGCAGCACCACGCGGGCGTCCCACGCCTCGATCTCGGCAGCGGCGTTCTCGCTGGGGCCCTGGCTGATGAGGATCAGCCCGGACACCCGCATCCCCAGGAAGGCGCGCAGATAGTGCACCTCGCGCTCGTCCAGGTAGTCGGAGTTGCCGACCAGCACCATCTTGCCGCGCTCGGCGGCGGCCTGTTCGACGGCATGCGCCATCTCGGCGAAGAACGGCTGGCGGGCGTCCGGCACGATCAGCCCTATGAGGTCGGTCCGCCGGCTCGCCATCGCCTGGGCGACCCGGTCGGGCCGGTAGCCCAGCTCCTTGATCGCGGCGAGTACCCGCTCGCGCGTGGCCGGGGCGACCGGCCGCGGCCCGTTATTGATGACGTAACTGACGACCGCGGTCGAGGTCCCCGCCAGCCTTGCCACATCATCCCGCGTCACCTTGGCCACGCGCGAAGTCTACGCGGGTCCAGCTAGGTCTTGACCGTCCGTGCGGGCCCCGCTTCGCCCGCGGACCGCGCACCGCCGCCGGACGGGCCGGACGGACCCGAGCCGGTGGCCTCCCGGGACGCGGGTCCGGTCTCCCGGGACGCCGCCCGGGCGCGATCCTCCGCGGCGGCCCGCTCCGCGCGCTCGACCTTCTCCGGGGTGACGAAGCGGTAGCCGACGTTACGGACGGTCCCGATCAGCGACTCGTGCTCCGGGCCCAGCTTGGCCCGCAGCCGCCGTACGTGCACGTCGACCGTGCGCGTGCCGCCGAAGTAGTCGTAGCCCCAGACCTCCTGCAGCAGCTGCGCCCGGGTGAAGACCCGGCCGGGGTGCTGGGCGAGGTACTTCAGCAGCTCGAACTCCTTGAAGGTGAGGTCGAGCACCCGCCCCTTGAGCTTGGCGCTGTAGGTGGCCTCGTCCACCGACAGATCACCGTTGCGGATCTCCATCGGGCTGTCGTCGGTGGTGATCTGCTGGCGGCCCATGGCCAGCCGCAGCCGGGCCTCGACCTCGGCCGGCCCCGCGGTGTCCAGCAGCACGTCGTCGATGCCCCAGTCGGCGGTGACGGCGGCGAGCCCGCCCTCGGTCACCACCAGGACCAGCGGACAGCCGGGGCCGGTCGACCGCAGCAGCTGGCACAGGCTGCGCACCTGCGGCAGATCGCGGCGGCCGTCGATCAGGATGACGTCGGCACCGGGGGTGTCCACCAGGGCCGGGCCCTCCGCCGGGGCGACCCGCACGCTGTGCAGCAGCAGGCCGAGGGCGGGGAGCACCTCCGTCGAGGGCTGGAGTGCGTTGGTCAGCAGCAGGAGGGAACTCATCGTCCACCACCCGCCCCTGCCGTGATGGTGATGATGTGCACGCTTCGCTCGCCCATTGCCTCGGTTTCCTCCTCGGTCCCTGCGAGAGGGGGGCACCTCCCAGGCTCCGGCCTGGGGGAGTCTGCGGCTACTGCTTCGTACGGTTCTGCTCGCGCTCCCGGGGCAAACGCGCGTCTCAGTGCTCAAACGCGCGCGGTGCCCTTGAAAGCACAAAAGGACCCGGGGGCGACGTTGCCCGGATCCTTCACCCAGCAGAATAACCCACATGACACCCGGTGGAGAGGCTGAATCTGCTCGTCGTTTCCTTCCCCCGGCCGCCGCGGGCGCTCGGAGAGCCACGCTGCTCACCGAGGACGGGGTCCCGATCGAGACCCGTTACGAGCCTTCCCGGGCGGGCGGCATCCCATCCGCCGGGGCGCCTGTGATCGTGGTCGCGCACGGTTTCACCGGCTCCCTGGAGCGGCCCGCGCTGCGCCGGGTGGCGTCGGCGTTCACGCAGCGTACGGCCGTGATCACGTTCTCCTTCCGGGGGCACGGCCGGTCCGGCGGCCGGTCCACGGTCGGCGACCGGGAGGTGCTGGATCTCGCGGCCGCGGTGCGCTGGGCCCGGGACCTCGGCCACCGGCGGGTGATCACGGTCGGCTTCTCGATGGGCGGCTCCGTGGTGCTCCGCCATGCGGCGCTGGCCGCTCAGAACAAGCAGAACACGCCGGATCCGGATGAGGAGCGCGAGGGGCGCACGGGGGCGCACGCCTCGGGGGCGGACGCGGTCGTCGCCGTGAGCGCGCCCGCGCGCTGGTACTACCGGGGGACGGCCCCGATGCGCCGCGTCCACTGGGCGATCACCCGGCCGACCGGCCGGCTGGTCTCCCGCTACGGGCTGCGCACCCGGATCGACGCCCGCGGCTGGAACCCGGAGCCGCTGCCGCCGGTGGCGGCGGTCGCCCGGATCGCGCCGACGCCGCTGCTGATCGTGCACGGCGACCGGGACCCGTACTTCCCGCTGGACCATCCGCGGATGCTGATGGCGGCGGCGGACCGGGCGTCCACGGAGCTGTGGATCGAGCCGGGCTTCGGCCACGCGGAGACGGCGGCCCCGGCGGAGCTGCTGGACCGGGTCGCGGGATGGGCGCTGGCCCACACCTGACCCGGTCCAGGGCCGTCACTCCGGTTCGGCCACCGGCTCCGCGAACTGGGCCGCGTACAGCCGGGCGTACGCGCCCTGGGCCGCCACCAGGGAGTCGTGGCTGCCCTGCTCCACGATGCGGCCCGACTCCATCACCAGGATCACGTCCGCGTCCCGGATCGTGGAGAGCCGGTGGGCGATCACGAAGCTGGTGCGGCCGGTGCGCAGCGAGGCCATCGCGTGCTGGATGAGGACCTCGGTGCGGGTGTCGACGGAGCTGGTCGCCTCGTCCAGGACCAGGATGGACGGCCCGGAGAGGAAGGCGCGGGCGATGGTGATCAGCTGCTTCTCGCCGACGCTGACGTTGGAACCCTCCTCGTCGATCACCGTGTCGTAGCCGTCGGGCAGGGTGCGCACGAAGCGGTCCACGTGGGTGGCCTTCGCCGCCTCCACGATCGCCTCGTGGGAGGCGCCCTCCGAGCCGTACGCGATGTTGTCCGCGATGGTGCCGCCGAACAGCCAGGTGTCCTGGAGGACCATGCCGATGTGGGAGCGCAGCTCCTCGCGCGGCATGGTGGCGATGTCGACGCCGTCGAGCGTGATGCGGCCGCCGCTGACCTCGTAGAACCGCATCAGCAGATTGACCAGGGTGGTCTTGCCCGCGCCGGTCGGGCCGACGATGGCCACGGTCTGGCCGGGGCTCACCGACAGCGAGAGCCCGTCGATGAGGGGCGTGTCGGGCTGGTAGCGGAAGGAGACGTCCTCGAACTCGACCTGGCCGAGCACGGTGCGCGGCCCCACCGGCCCCTCCGGGTCCGGGGTCTGCTCCTCCGCGTCCAGCAGCTCGAAGACCCGCTCGGCGGAGGCGACGCCCGACTGGACCATGTTGGCCATGGACGCCACCTGGGTGAGCGGCTGGCTGAACTGCCGGGAGTACTGGACGAACGCCTGGACGTCGCCGATCGACAGCGCCCCGCTCGCCACCCGCAGCCCGCCGGCCACGGCGACCAGGACGTAGTTGAGGTTGCCGATGAACGCCATCGCGGGCTGGATGAGCCCGGAGATGAACTGGGCGCGGAAGCCCGCCTCGTACAGCTTCTCGTTCTGCGCGCGGAAGGTCGCGGCGGACTCCTTCTCCCGCCCGAAGACCTTCACCAGCGCGTGGCCGGTGTACATCTCCTCGATGTGGGCGTTGAGCCGGCCCGTGGTCTTCCACTGCTGTACGAACTGGGGCTGGGCGCGCTTGCCGACGCGCGTCGCGACCAGCACCGACACCGGGACGGTGACCAGCGCGACCAGCGCCAGCAGCGGCGAGATCCAGAACATCATGGCCAGCACGCCGACCAGGGTCAGAGTCGAGGCCATGATCTGGCTGAGGGTCTGCTGCAGCGTCTGCTGGATGTTGTCGATGTCGTTGGTGGCCCGCGACAGCACCTCGCCGCGCGACTGCCGGTCGAAGTACGACAGCGGCAGCCGCGCCAGCTTGTGCTCGACGTCCTCGCGCAGCCGGAAGACCGCGCGCTGGACGACGTTCGTGGCGACCCGGGCCTGGATCAGGTTGAGGAGCGAGGCCACGACGTACAGGCCCAGCGCCCACAGCAGGACGGTGCCGACGGCGCCGAAGTCGATGCCCTGGCCGGGCGTCACGTTCATCGCGGCGACCATGTCGGCCACCGTCCCCTGGCCGCTGTCGCGCAGGTGCTGGACGGCCTCGGCCTTGGTGAGGCCGTCGGGCAGCCGCCGGCCGATGATGCCCGCGAAGATCAGGTCGGTGGCGTGGCCGAGCACCTTGGGGCCCAGCACCGTCAGCGTGATGCTGACCGTGCACAGGGCGAGCACGGCGAAGGCGATACCGCGCTCGGGGCGCAGAGCGGCCAGCAGACGGCGGCCGGAACCGCGGAAGTCCATGGACCGCTCGACGGGCTGGCCGCCCATGAAGCGGCCGGGCCCGGCGGCGGGCGCGGGGCCCCTGCGGGGTGCCGGGGTACTCATACGCTGCCCTTCCATCGAGGCGACCGGGACGGACGGCTCATGCGGCCTCCTGCTCGGTGAGCTGGGAGAGCACGATCTCCCGGTAGGTCTGGTTGCCGTCCATCAGCTCGCCATGGGTGCCACTGCCGACGACGCGCCCCTCGTCGAGGACCACGATCCGGTCGGCGCCACGGATGGTCGACACCCGCTGGGCGACGATGACGACGGTCGCGTCCCCCGTCTCGTCCGTCAGCGCCGCCCGCAGCCGGGCGTCGGTGGCGTAGTCGAGTGCCGAGAAGGAGTCGTCGAAGAGGTAGACGGACGGCTTGAGGACCAGGGCGCGGGCGATCGCCAGCCGCTGTCGCTGCCCGCCGGAGACATTGGAGCCGCCCTGGGCGATGGGCGCTTCCAGGCCGCCCTCCATGGCCTCGACGAAGTCCCGCGCCTGGGCGGTCTCCAGGGCCCGCCACAGCTCCTCGTCGGTGGCGTCCGGGTTTCCGTACCGCAGGTTGGAGGCGACGGTGCCGGAGAAGAGGTACGGCTTCTGCGGTACGAGGCCGATGGACCGGGTCATCACCGCGGGGTCGAGGTCGCGTACGTCCACGCCGTCGAGGTGGACGCTGCCGTCGGTCGCGTCGAACAGCCGGGGCACCAGCCCCAGGAGGGTGGACTTGCCGCTGCCGGTGGAGCCGATGACGGCCGTGGTCCGGCCGGGGTGGGCGGTCAGCGAGATGTCGCGCAGCACGGGCTCCTCGGCGCCCGGGTAGCGGAACTCCACGCCCCGCAGCTCCAGCAGCCCGCGGCCGCCGCCGGCGGGGAGCGCGACCGGCTTCAGGGGCGGGACGACGCTGGTCCCGGTGTCGAGCACCTCCTGGACGCGCTCGGCGCACACCTCGGCGCGCGGCACCATCATGAACATGAAGGTGGCCATCATCACCGATTGCAGGATCTGCATGAGATAGCTGATGAAGGCGGTCAGCGCGCCGATCTGCATCCCGCCGCTGTCGATGCGGTGACCGCCCGCCCACACCACGGCGACGCTGGAGAGGTTCACCACCAGCATCACGGTGGGGAACATCAGCGACATCAGCCGCCCGGCCCGCAGCGATACGTCCATCAGCGCGGTGTTGGCGCCGGTGAACCGGGTCCGCTCATGCCCGTCGCGGACGAAGGCCCGGATCACCCGGATGCCGGTGATCTGCTCGCGCAGCACCCGGTTGACGGTGTCGATGCGCTCCTGGACGTGCCGGAACAGCGGGCGCATCCGGCGGACGATGAGGGTGACGGTGATGCCCAGCACCGGCACGATCAGCAGCAGCAGCCCGGAGAGCGGCACGTCCTGATTGAGCGCCATGGCGATGCCGCCGACGCACATGATGGGCGCCGACACCATCAGCGTGAACGACATCAGGCACAGCATCTGCACCTGCTGCACGTCGTTGGTGGTGCGGGTGATCAGCGAGGGAGCCCCGAACCGGCCCATCTCACGGGCGGAGAAGGACTGGACCCGGTCGAAGACATCGGCCCGGATGTCCCGGCCGAGCGCCATGGCGGTGCGGGCGCCGAAGTAGACGGCGCAGATCGCGCACACGATCTGCACCAGCGTGACGGCGATCATCACGCCGCCGGTGGTGAGGATGTAGCCGGTGTCGCCCTTGACGACGCCGTCGTCGATGATGTCGGCGTTGAGGGTGGGCAGATAGAGGGTCGCCAGTGTCTGCACGAGCTGCAGTAGCACGATCAAAGTGATCGTTCGGGTATAGGGCCTCAGATACGCCCGTATGAGTCGGACCAGCACACCGAAACCCTAAGCGAGCAGGCCCGGATAAGGCCCGGGTTTTGCCCGGGGCGTACCGCGTCCGCGAGGCCCTCCCGCACCCGTCATCATGGAGGACGGCAGACGACGGGAGAGGGACACGCGATGGCGCTGAAGAAAACGCCCGCCGGAACCATCCGGTACTGGGCCGCGGCCCGGGCGGCGGCAGGCACCGCCGAGGAGCCGTACGCCGCGGCGACGCTGGCCGACGCGCTCGACGCGGCCCGCGAGCGGCACGCCCTGCGTCCGGAGTTCTCCCGGGTCCTGCTGCGCTGTTCGTTCCTGGTCGACGGCGCGCCCGTCGGCACCCGTGATCACACGACGGTCCAATTGGCCGAGGGCGGCACGGTCGAGGTGCTTCCGCCGTTCGCAGGAGGGTGACCTACGACGTCATGAGCAACCAGCCGCACGATCCGCAGCAACCGTACGAGCCGCCTGGGCCGTACGGGTCCTACCCGCCGCCGTACGAGGGACAGCAGCAGCCGCCGCCCGCCGACCCCTACGGCGCGTACGTCCAGGAGCAGCCCGGGTACGGCTACCCGCAGCAGCAGGCGTACGCACAGCAGCAGTACCAGCAGCAGCAACATCCCCAGCAGCAGTACCAGCAACAGCAGCCGTACGCGGATCCGTATGCCGCGCAGCAGCAGTACGCGGCGGGCTGGGACCAGCAGCGGCACTACGCGCAGCAGCAGCACCAACAGCAGCACCAACAGGCCGCGCACCCCCGCCCGCAGGCGGAGCGGCCCGCCGCGCCCGAGCCCACCGCGCCCGAGCCCGCCCGGCCGATGACGGCCGCCGAGAAGGCGCGCGCCGAGGGCCGCCCCCAGATCATCGATCCCGGGCTGCGGCCGGCCGCCCTCACGGCCGTGCTGGCCGCCCTGCTCGCGGCCACCGCGCCGCTCGGCCAGTTCGGGGTCGCCGTCGTCGTGGCGCTGCTGCAGGCGGTCACGGCGGCGGGCTGGTTCCGGCTGAACGGCATGTGGCCCGCCCGGCAGGGCATCGCACTCGCCTTCGCGGGCGGCCTGGCGGCCGACGCCGGGCTGCTCGCCACCGAGCGCGTCCACGCCCCGACGGTGCTCATCGGCGCGATCGGCGTCTGGCTGCTGCTGGTGATCGTCCTCCAGCTGCGCAGCCACGCCTCGGCCGACGAGCGGCTGTACGGGCTGACCGCGGCGGTCGCCTCGAGCGCCCTCGCCGTGATCGCGGCCGGGTATCTGGCCGCCGTCGCCGAGTCCTCGGACGCCGTGGTGGTGGGCGCCGCCGCGGTCGCCGTGGGCACCCTGGCCCGCGCACTGCCGCTGCCGACGCCCGCCGCCGTCGCCCTCGGGCTGCTCGCGGCCGCCGGGGCGGGCGTCGGGGCCGGGCAGCTCACCGGCACCGGGACCGCCCCGGCCGCCGTGCTGGGGCTCGCGGCCGGGGCGTGTGCGCTGATGGGGCTGCGGGTCACGGCGTACGACTACCCGTCCCGCTTCGTCCACATGACGGCCGGGGTGGCCCTGCCGCTCGCGGCCGCCGCGCCGGCCGTCTATGTGCTGGGCCGCGCCCTGGTCTGATGCGCTGGTCTGAGGGGGTAGGTCCCCAGGTGTCCACCCCCTATAGGCTCGCTGCATCAGGCGAGGGCCTGAGCGAGAGCCTGGGGGATCTACGGATATGCGCGCACTACGCATCACACTGATCGTCGCCGTCATACTCGGCGGTCTCTTCGTCGGCGCCGACCGGCTGGCGGTCTCCATGGCGGAGTCCAAGGCCGCCGACAAGATCAAGAGTTCACAGGGGCTGACCACCGCCCCCAGCGTCTCGATCAAGGGCTTTCCGTTCCTGACCCAGGTCGTGGGCAAGGAGCTGGACGAGGTGGACGTCGGCGTGGACGGGCTGACGACGGACGCGGGCGGCGGGACCACCGTCCGCGTCTCCGAGCTGGACGCCCAGCTGCACGACGTCCGCATCGGGGGGAACTTCTCCACGGCCACCGCGGACCGGGCCAGCGGCTCGGCCCACATCTCCTACGCGGACCTCTCCCGGGCCGCGGGCCCGGGGGTGACGGTGAGCTACGACCCGTCGGGGGGCAACCAGGTCAAGATCACCGGGAATCTGCTGGGCTTCAGCCTCAGCGCCCGCTCCAGCGTGACGATCGTCAACGGGGACACGATCAAGCTGCACGCCGAGCGCATCCCGGGCGGCTCCATCCCGCAGTGGGAGGACAAGGTGCGCGAGCGCACCGACATGGAGCGGAAGATCGACGGCATGCCGCGGGGCATGCGGCTGGAGACGGTGAAGACCGACCAGGACGGCATAGACGTCTCGGTCGCGGGTAATAACGTCGCGTTGACGGGCTGACCCGCCCGGTACGGAGCGTCTCGCGTCCATCTGACGAGACGATCATGTCCGCGATGACAGACACCGACGGCCGCCGGGCACCCCGGCGGCCGTTCCGCAGGGGCTGCCACACCCCTCCGCGTCCACATCGCGGACATCAGTGTCTCATCATGCGACACACCGGTGACATGCCCGCCCGTCCGTCCTTACGATCGGACCCATGAAGCGACAGGCGGATCTCACGAAGCGGCGGGCAGTCGACCTGTGCCGCGTCGCCGCCATGCTCTGTCGCGCCGTCTGAAACCGAGGGCGCGCACGGCCACCGCAGCTTCGGCCCCGCCCCTCCGGCCCGTCCACCGGGCCGTCCCGCACTCCGCTCGTACGCTCGCGACCAGGCTCCGCGCAGCGCCGCGCGTCGAGCGCCCGTACCGCCGCAACTGCCCCGGAGGAGAGATACATGAGCCGCAGTGACGTCCTGGTGGACGCCGACTGGGTACAGGCCCGCATCGATGACCCCAAGACGGTCATCGTGGAGGTCGACGAGGACACGTCCGCCTACGACAAGAACCACATCAAGAACGCCATCCGGATCGACTGGAAGCAGGACCTCCAGGACCCGGTGCGCCGTGACTTCGTGGACCAGGCGGGCTTCGAGAAGCTGCTGTCCGAGAAGGGCATCGCCAACGACGACACCGTCGTCCTCTACGGCGGCAACAACAACTGGTTCGCGTCGTACGCCTACTGGTACTTCAAGCTCTACGGCCACCAGGACGTGAAGCTCCTCGACGGCGGCCGCAAGAAGTGGGAGCTGGACTCGCGCGACCTGGTCGCCGAGGTCCCGACCCGCGCGAAGACCGAGTACAAGGCCAAGCCGCAGGACACCTCGATCCGCGCCTTCCGCGACGACGTCGTGGCGGCCATCGGCAACCTGAACCTCGTCGACGTCCGCTCGCCCGACGAGTTCTCCGGCAAGCTGCTCGCCCCGGCCCACCTCCCGCAGGAGCAGTCGCAGCGCGCGGGCCACGTCCCGAGCGCCCGCAACATCCCGTGGTCGAAGTCGGCCAACGACGACGGCACCTTCAAGTCCGACGACCAGCTCAAGGAGCTGTACGAGGGCGAGGGCGTCGACCTGTCGAAGGACACCATCGCCTACTGCCGCATCGGTGAGCGCTCCGCGCACACCTGGTTCGTGCTGCACGAGCTGCTCGGCCAGACCAACGTCAAGAACTACGACGGTTCCTGGACCGAGTACGGCTCGCTGGTGGGCGTGCCGATCGAGCTCGGCTCCGGCAGCTGACCCCTCTCCTCCCCGAAACACGTAAGGACAGACACATGTGTGGAGCGCAGACAGGCGGCCCCGACGCCTCGACCATCAAGCCCGGTGAGACCACGATCCAGGGCCAGGTGACCCGCGACGGCGAGCCCGTCACCGGCTACGTGCGCCTCCTGGACAGCACGGGCGAGTTCACCGCCGAGGTCCCCACCTCCGCGACCGGACAGTTCCGCTTCTACGCCGCCGAGGGCACCTGGACGCTGCGCGCCCTGGTCCCGGGCGGCACCGCCGACCGCACGGTCGTCGCCCAGAAGGGCGGTCTGGCGGAGGTCGCCATCACCGTCTGACGCCCCCACGCGTCGTACAGCAGAAGGGCCGCATCCCGGGGTTGGACGCCTCGGCGGGATGCGGCCCTTCCGCCTGTCGGCGCGGGAGCCCCGGACGTATCCTGGCCATATGTACGCGCGACGCCGCCACGCATACTTCTTCCTGATGGGCGCGTGTCTGACGCTCTTCATCTCGGCCTGGGCCTTCGTGCGTCTGTGGTCCGTGCCCGCCGCCGTCGCGATGTGCGTCGTCGCGATGGTCATCCCGCCGCTGGCGGCCATCGTCGCCAACCGCCGGGGCCCGCAGGACCGCTGGTGGGACGAGTCGGGGGATCCGGAGTCCGACCGGTGGTGGCGGGAGCTGGACGAGCACCACCACCGGCACTGAGCGGCGGGGCCGGTACGGGGTCAGTAGACGAGCGCCTGCACGCCGTCCGGCATGATCTCGCTCACGAAGACCTGCGCCCCCGCGATCCGGGCGCCCTCGATCAGATCCGCCTCGTCGATCTCCCGCCGCGCCGCGCACTGGCTGCACACGGTGATCGTCCCGCCCGCCAGGATGCCGCTGATCAGCTCCGGCAGCGGCGCCGCGTGGGGCAGCGAGAAGTCCGCCGCCCGGCCCGGCAGCGCGAACCACGTCGACTCGCCGGTCAGCCACAGCGAGACCTCGACCCCGCTGGCCACGGCCACCGCCGCCACCGTGAACGCCTGCGAGCACCGCTCGGGCGCGTCCGCGCCCGCCGTCACCTTGATCACGAGCTTGTTCGCCATGCCGTACAGCCTAAGGGGGTGTCTTGTCGATCAGGCCGGATCAGCGAGCGGCGTCTGGTGCGGTAGCTCGCAACCCGCGTGAGGAGAGCGCAGCGGCGCTGCGTGCGA
>NZ_JBEYAL010000086.1:0-16497 GCF_040631655.1 Streptomyces sp. NPDC019937 | reverse complement strand
GGTGGGGTGGGGGGGGGTGTTTTTTACCTTAATTGATTGGGGGTGCCCCCCCCCCGGGGGCCCAACGTTTTTCCTGTTATTCGGGGCGCGCGGGGGCGCCCCGGGCCCGCCTCGTCATGGGCGCTCGAACGCCACCGGCGCCTCGAACGCCGCCCGGCGCGTGGCACGCCGCAGCGCCCCCAGGATCGGGCCGCCGAGGGTGAGGGTCAGCGCCACCGTCACCACCGCGCGCGGCAGATCCCAGCCGAGCGAGGTCGCCAGGCAGTACGCCACGAAGCGGGCCAGGTTCGCGCCCACCGCGTCGCCCGGCACATAGCTGATCCCCGAGGACATCCCCTGCGTCAGGGTCCAGCCCTGGAGGTTCATCGCCGCCCCGTACGCCACGGACGCGACCGCCCCGTACGCCGCGAGCAGCGCCAGCTCGCGGCGGCCGCGCAGCCGCCCGGCGCCGGGCAGCGCCCCCGCGCCCAGCGCGACCCACCCCATCGCCAGCATCTGGTACGGCATCCACGGCCCGACACCGCCGGTGAGCAGCGCGGAGGCGAACATCGTCACCGCGCCGAGCACGAACCCGAAACCGGGGCCGAGCACCCGCCCCGAGAGCACCATCAGGAAGAACATCGGCTCGATGCCCGCCGTGCCCGCGCCCAGCGGCCGCAGCGCGGCGCCCGCGGCCGCCAGCACCCCGATCATCGCGATGGCCTTCGCGTCCAGACCGGTGTCGGCGATCGTCGCCACGACCACCGCCAGCAGCAGCGGCAGCAGCCCGGCGAACAGCCAGGGCGCGTCGGCGGCGTGGGCGGCGACACCGGAGTGGGCGGGCGCGAAGAGGGGCCAGGCGAACGCGGCGGCGCCGGTCGCGGAGACGAGGGCCAGGGCGAGGAGCGAGCGCGGCCCGAGCCGGACGGCCCGTACCCGGGGAGCGGGGTTCGAGGTCATCGCGCCTGCTCCAGCGCCTCGCGCACCTGCGGCACGGTCAGCCACGGCAGCGGCGCGAGGATCTTCGCGACCTGCGGGGCGAAGGCGGGGGAGGACATCACGACCTCCGCCGTCGGCCCGTCAGCGACCACCTCGCCGTCGGCCAGGATGACGACCCGGTGGGCGAGTTCGGCCGCCAGCTCCACGTCGTGCGTGGCCAGCACGATGGCGTGGCCGTCGGCCGCCAGCCCGCGCAAGCCCCGCGTCAGCCGTGCCTTCGCCGCGTAGTCCAGACCGCGCGTCGGCTCGTCCAGTAGCAGGAGCGGCGGGCGGGCGGTGAGGATGACCGACAGCGCGAGGGCGAGCCGCTGCCCCTCGGACAGATCGCGCGGATGGGTGCCGTCCGCCACCTCGGGCAGCAGGCCCCGGACCAGCTCACGGCAGGTGCCGGGCGCCGCGCCCGCGTCCTCGTCGGCGGCCGCGCACTCGGCCGCCACCGTGTCCGCGTACAGCAGATCGCGCGGCTCCTGCGGTACGAGCCCCACGTGGCGCAGGAGTTCGGCGGGGCGGGTGCGGTGCGGTACGAGGCGTTCCGCCCCGACGCGCAGCGTTCCGGCGGCCGGTTCGTGCATCCCGACGAGCGCGGCCAGGAGCGTGGACTTCCCGGCCCCGTTGCGGCCCATCAGCGCCACCGTCTCACCGGGCCGCACCGACAGGCTGAGCTCGCGCAGCGCCTCGACGCGCCCGTGCCGTACGGACAGCCGCTCGGCCCGTCCCACGGGCGTCCCGTCCGGCACGTCGTGCGGCACGGGCGGGGCGAGCGGCGCCAGCCGCTCCCGCAGCGCCCCCGCCCTGCGGCGCGCGTCCCGTACGGACAACGGCACCGGGGCCGTCCACCCCGCGAGGCCGCCCAGCGCCACGACAGGCGGCCGCACGGGCGAGACCGGCATGATCTCGGCCGGTGCGCCGACGACCGGGGGCGCGCCGGGGGCGGGCAGCAGGATCACCTGGTCCGCGTACTGCACGACCCGCTCCAGCCGGTGTTCGGCCATCAGCACCGTGGTGCCCAGGTCGTGCACCAGCCGCTGCAGCACGGCCAGCACCTCTTCCGCGGCGGCGGGGTCGAGCGCCGAGGTGGGCTCGTCCAGGACCAGGACCCCGGGGTGCGTGGTGAGCACCGAGCCGATCGCGACCCGCTGCCGCTGCCCGCCGGAGAGCGTCGCGATGGGCCGGTCGCGCAGCTCGGCCAGGCCGAGGAGGTCGAGGGTCTCCTCGACGCGGCGGCGCATCGTGTCCGGCGGCAGGCCCAGCGACTCCATCCCGTAGGCCAGCTCGTCCTCGACGGTGTCGGTGACGAAGTGCGCGAGGGGGTCCTGGCCCACGGTGCCGACGACATCGGCCAGTTCGCGGGGCTTGTGGGTCCGGGTGTCCCGGCCCGCGACCGTGACCCGGCCGCGCAGGGTGCCCCCGCTGAAGTGCGGCACCAGCCCGGAGACGGCGCCCAGAAGTGTCGACTTGCCGACTCCGGAGGGGCCGATCAGCAGGGCCAGCTCACCTTCCGGAACGGTGAGGTCCACCCCGTGGAGGGCGGGCCGGGCGGCGCCGTCGTAGGTGACGGACACCTGCTCGAAGCGGATCACTGCGGGACCTCCTCGGGGTCGGATGGGGGAGCCGGGGCGACGAACGCCGGGAGCAGCCCCAGCAGGGCTCCCGCCGCGGGCCACAGCGGCAGGTCCGGCGCGGTGAGCGGAACGGCGGGCGGATTCAGGGAGCCCGGTGCGGACGAGGCGGCCCAGACCATGACCGCCGCGACCGCCACCCCCGATCCCGACACCAGCCACGCCCGCGCCCCCCACCGGTCCGGCCGGTAGCGGCTGCGGACCGACCGGCGCCCGCCCAGCCACAGCCCGCCCAGCGCGGCGACGAGCCCGGCCAGCAGCAGCGGCAGACCGTACGCCGCGCCCTGCGAGGACAGCAGCCCGTACGTACCGCAGCAGACCCCGAGCAGCCCGCCCAGCGTCAGCGCGGCCGTCGTACGGCGCACCGCGGGCGGGACCCGCGCGGTCCGGCCGTAACCGCGCGCGTCCATCGCCGCCGCCAGCGCGACGGACCGCTCCAACGCGCCCTCCAGCACCGGAAGCCCCACCTGGAGCAGCGCCTTCACCCCACGGTCGGGGCGGCCCCGCAGCCGTCGCGCGGCGCGCAGCCGCTGGACGTCCGCCACCAGATGCGGCGCGAAGGTCATCGCCACGACCACCGCCACCCCCGCCTCGTACAGCGCGCCCGGCAGCGACTTGAGCAGCCGCGCCGGGCTGGCCAGCGCGTTCGCCGCGCCGACGCAGACCAGCAGCGTGGCCAGCCGCAGCCCCTCGTACAGCGCGAACACCAGCCCCTCGGCCGTGACCAGCCCCCCGATCCGCACCCCCCGCGCCCAGTCGGGCAGCGGCACTTCGGGCAGCGTGAACAGCACCCGCGTGCTCGGGATCGGCGAGCCGAAGAACAGCGCGAACAGGAGCCGGATCGCCAGCACGGCCAGCCCGAGCTTCAGGAACGCGGCGTAACTGCGGGCCCAGGGCGCGTCGGTGCGGCGCACGGCCACGACATAGCCCGCGACGGCGACGATCAGACCGAGCAGCAGCGGATTGGTGGTCCGGGACGCGGCCGTGCCCAGCCCCAGCGCCCACACCCACCACGCCCCGGCGTGCAGCGCGCCCCCACGGCGCGGGGCGGGGGCGCCCCGGAGCGCCGTGCGGCTCCGGGCGTCCCGCGCGCCCACCGTGGTCATGTCCGGCGGCGGCGTGTCTGCCACACCGCCGCGGCGGCCAGGGCGAGCACGGCGGCCACGCCGCCCATCAGCCCGGCCGACGGGCCGCCGCCCTCGCCCGTGTCGTCGTCGCCGGTGTCCTTGCCCGCGGTCACCGGCTCCCCGCAGCCCGACCTCGGGTAGCCCGCGATGGCGCACAGCAGGGCGGAGGAGTTGTAGCGCAGCGGCTTCGCGACCGCCGTCAGCGCCTCGCCGGCCGTCGCGTCCTCGCCGACCCGCGCGCACGCGGTACGGGACCTCGGAGGCGTACGGCCGTCCGGCGCGTCCCGCCCGGTGCCGAAGTCGAGGACGACCGCGATGCGCTTCGTGCCGCCCTTGCCAGGCGTGTCCGCGTCGCAGACCGTGTCGAAGCGGGCCGTGCCACGGGGCCGGGCGGCGTCCCGGGAGTCCTCGCTGACGGCGAAGCGGAAGCCGATCATGTCGCCGTCGCCGGGCCGGACGGCGGAGGGGCCCTGCGTCGCGTACGTCCAGCCGCCGTTCCCCTCCCGCTGCCAGAACGCCCAGTAGCGGTACCCCTCGGCCTGCGCGGGCGCGGCACCGGCGAGCACGGTGAGTACGGCCGCGAGCGGCAGCAGTACGGCGCGGCCGACCATCAGGACTGCTGCCGCTTACGGCCGCTGAACAGGAAACCTATGCCCATACCGGCCACCGCGCAGCTTCCGACGATCCACCAGATGCTGCCCTTGCCGTCGTCGTCCTTCTCGTCCTTCTCGTCCTTCGCGCCCTGCTGTTCGGCGGGCTTCGGGCCGGTGGCGTTCAGCCGCTGTACGAGGTCGACGTCGCCGAAGTGCCGCGGATCCGCACCGGCCGCGTGCGCCGCGAGCACGAGCTTGGCGAGCGCGCCCGGGTCGCCCTTCGCCCAGGCCGCCGCCCCGCTGTCCTTGCCCTGCAGCCACTGCAGCGGCCTGGCGGCGGCCGCGCTGTGCTCGCCCGCGGCGAGCGCCATGATCGCGTCGGCGGTGGCGCCGAAGTCGGGCCGGGCCTTCGCGCCGGGCGTCGCGGACTTCAGGTGCATGCCGTTGCCGGACATGGTGGTGGAGAGGTAGGCGAGCGCGGCCTCGGAGGCGTCCTCGGGCGTACGGTCCGCGCCGCCCTTGCCCTTACAGGCCAGCGGCTTGGGCTTCTTGCCGTCGTCCTTGCCCACGGGATCGAAGACGAAGCCCGAGCCCCGGGTGGCCAGCGCCGCGCTCACGGTGGCCAGATCGTTGGCGGCGGGCTCGCCCTTCCCCGCGGTGTACGCGAACGCCCCGCGCTGCGCCGCCTTCGCCGAACAGTCCAGCTGCAGCCCGAGCAGCGCGTCGTACGGAGCCTTGCCGCTCGTCCGGTGCGCGACCTCCACCGGGTCCAGGCCGGTCGCGGCGAAGGCGCCGACCGCGACCGAGGTGGAGTTGGCGTCGCTCGGGCCGCCGGGGTTCATGCCCCAGCCGCCGTCCTCGTTCTGGCTCTGCTTGAGCCAGCCGATGCCCTTCTCCACCGCCGCCGAGCGGCCGCCCACCGCGGCCAGCGCCTGTATCGCGGCCCCGGTCGCGTCCGTGAACTCGCCCTTCTTGGGATCGCACGCCTTCCCGGTGTCCGCCCGGTACGCGGCGAAGCCGCCGTCCGCGCACTGCTGCCCGGCGAGCCAGTCGATGGCGGATGCGGCCGGTTTCACCCCGGTCGCGTCCTGGGCGAGCAGCGCGAGCGACTGGCGCCACACCCCGTCGAACGTGGGGTCCTTCGTGCCGTACGGCCCCTCCGGACGCTTGGCGTCATCGGCGGACGCGACAGGCGCGGTGGCCGTCGCGGTCGCGCACAGGGCGGCGGAGATGGCCAGGGCCGCGACGCTGCGGCGTACGTTCATGGCTGGGGTGCCTCTCGATCAGGGGCGTTACGCGGCCACGCACGGCCGCCCACCCGCGTACGGAACACTCCGCCGCGCCGATGCCCCCACGGGGCGCGTGCTCACGGTTGCGGGTCGGCGCCGGACTTCCACCGACTTCCCCTGATCGAACGCGGATGAAGTTCTCCCGCCCACTTTAACCGGACGCTTCACCCGCCGACGACGCCGCCGCCCCCCGCCCGGTCCGCCCGGTCCGCCCGGTCCGTCCCGGCCCTGCCCGGCAACTCCAATACGGAATGGCGAAGTTGAAAAGTCGATCTCTCATTGCCCGCCAACAGAATTGGTAACGCACCGAAAACATCGGTGTGAAACGAACGTGAAGGTAGTTTCGGCGGGTTCGGTCCGGCAAAGAGAGGCCCATGAGCAACCCCCATGGCCACATCGCCGATAACGCTTCGTACCAGCACGACCCAAATGCTTCCTTCCAGGGCGGCCCCAGTGCCCCGGTCAACCGCCCCCGAGCAGGCAATTCGAGTGGTCGCGGGGCGGATCGGACAGCCTTGATCATTCACAGCCTCGCGGACATCGCCGCCGTTTTCCTGGCGCTGTGGCTCCTGCTGTACTTCCTCGACGCCAACCAGGCGAATGTCTTCGTCGACTTCGTGCACGGTGTGGCGGACTGGCTGGCCGGCTGGTCGCAGGACATCTTCACGATGGAACCCGAAGGTGTGCGCGTCTTCTTCAACTACGCCCTGCCCGCGGTGATTTACCTCGGTATCGGCCATGGCGCCGCCGCGTGGGTGCGGCGGCTGTGACCTCGCGCTCGCCGGGCATCCCCCGCCCGCCGGGGGGTGCCCAGCGGCGGGCGGGTAACACTTCCGGGGCTGTCGGCGCTGACGATCATGAGGTCACCTCAAAGGAATCCGGCGCCGTAATCACCTGACCACCGGAGGGTCACCGAACGCACCGAAGAATGGAAGATTTCCAGACGTGCGGTGAAGCCGCACGCACTGCTGCCCTTTCTTGCATCGGTGTCATTCTGTCGTGCCCGTTCGGTGATCTCCTTCACGGGTTTGGCTTTACACCCCGTGAGTAATGCACACTGCCGGGCATGAGCTCATGGAACGGCACCAGAAACGACAATTACCGGGCCCCCGGTGGGCATCCTGGCGTACCGCCTCAGTACGGCGTTCCCTCTCAGTATCCCGACGACGACTACGCCGATGAGCCGTACCGGCCACGCCGCCGCGGCCGGACGGTGAAACGGGTCCTGATCACCCTGGTCGTCGTCCTGCTGGGCGCCTCGGTCGCCACGTACTTCTGGGCCGACTCCAAGCTGCGCAAGGAGGTCGACCTCAGCCAGGTGATCGACCGCCCCGAGGCGGGGGACGGCACCAACTACCTCATCGTCGGGTCCGACAGCCGCGAGGGCATGTCGGATCAGCAGAAGAAGGACCTGCACACGGGCTCCGCCGACGGCAAGCGCACGGACTCCATGATGATCCTGCACGACGGCGCCGCCGGTCCGACGCTCATATCCCTGCCGCGCGACTCGAACGTGACCATCCCGAAGTTCCGGGGCTCGGAGTCCGGCCAGATCAAGGGCCCGATGGGCGCCACCAAGCTGAACGCCGCGTACGCCATGGACGGCCCGCAGCTGCTCGTCCGCACCGTCGAGGCCAACACCGGTCTGCACATCGACCACTACGCGGAGGTCGGGTTCTCCGGCTTCGCCAACATCGTGGACGCCATCGGCGGCGTCGACATGAACCTCGACAAGGGCTTCAAGGACAAGCAGGCCGGGGCCGACTTCCAGGCGGGCGAGCAGACGATGAACGGGCAGCAGGCGCTCGCGTTCGTCCGCAGCCGGCACGCGTTCGCCGCCAGTGACCTGGAGCGCACGAAGAACCAGCAGAAGTTCCTGTCCGCCCTCGCCTCCCAGACCGCGGCGCCCGGCACCGTGCTGAACCCCTTCAAGCTCTACCCCGCCATGGGCGCCGGTCTGGACACCCTGATCGTCGACAAGGACATGAACCCGTACTACCTGGCCAAGATGTTCCTCGCCATGAAGGACGTCACCAGCGACGGCGGCAAGTCCCTGAACATGCCGACCTCCGGCAGCGTCGGCGGCAACCTCCAGTGGGACCGGGCCAAGGTCAAGCAGCTCGTGGAGCAGCTCGACAACGGCGAGCCGGTCACCGTCAGCGACAGCCCCTGAGCCGACCCCCGTGAGCCGTCAGCCGGTGAGGTCGACGCGCACGGTCAGCAGGTCGTCGCCCAGGGTGCGGACCGCGGCGCTGTTGTAGCGGGGGAGGGTCTTCAGGCGGGCGCGGGCGTCGTCCTCGGGGAGCGGGTGGGCGGTGCCGGTGTGCCAGGTGCCCCCGATGCGGACCCGGACCCTGGGGTCGGCCCGGAGGTTCCGTACGTACTGCGACTTGTCCCCGAACTCCGAGACGAACCAGAACGTATCGCCGACGCGGCGTCCGCCGACCGGGGTGCGCCGGGGCAGGCCGGAGTTGCGGCCGGTGGTCTCCAGGAGGGTCTGGAACGGCAGCCGGGAGGCGACCGGGTTGGCGACGCGCCGCTGGAAGGCCGTGACGACGCGGTGCTTGAGCTCGTGGCGGCGGGACATCCGTGGCCCTCTCGTTCGTCGGTCGGGGAAGCGCCTCAGCGCGCCTGGTAGGCGACGGGGTCGGTGCCGGGGACGGGCTCGGCCCGGCCCAGGTTGACCAGGCGGCGGAGGTGGGCCTCGGCCTCGGACACGGCGATGTTACGGGAGCCGTAGGGGATGTCGGGCCAGGGGCGGTTCCACTCCATGCGCTCGGCGAGCTGCCAGGGGGTGAGCGGCGCGGCGAGGAGGGCGCGCAGGTTTTCGAGGCGCGCCTCGTGGTGGTCGAGGAGGGCGCGGACGCGGGCGGGGGCGTCGGTGAAGGCGTGCTGGTGGGCCGGGAGGACCTCGGCCGGGCCGAGGGCGGCGACGCGCTCCAGTGAGGCGAGGTAGTCGCCGAGGGGGTCGGTGCGGTGGGCGTCGGCCGGGTCCTCGTACAGGCCGATGTGCGGGCTGATCTCGGGGAGCAGATGGTCGCCGGAGAAGAGGCGGCCGTGGCCGCGCGCGGCGGCGTCTTCCCGGGGGTGGGCCTCTTCCAGGTGGAGGCAGACGTGGCCGGGGGTGTGGCCGGGGGTCCAGATGGCGCGGAGCCGGCGGCCGGGGAGGTCGAGGAGCCGGCCGGGGGCGATCTCGCGGTCGGGGAGGGCGGCCCGTCGTCCCGGGAGGTCCGTACGGCCCTCGGCGCGGGCGGCGCGCAGCGGGGCGAGGTGGTCCTCGGGGGCGCCGGCCGCGGCCAGCTTTTCCGCCAGGTAGTCGAGCCAGAGGGTGGGGTCGGCCTCGCGGGTGCGGCGTACGACGTGGGCGTCGGCGCCGTGCATTGCTATCCACGCCCCGGAGGCCTCCCGCACCTGGCCGGAGAGGCCGTGGTGGTCGGGATGATGGTGGGTGACGAGGATGCCGTGGATCGCGGAGACGTCGGTGCCGCAGGCGGCCAGCCCGGCGGTGAGGGTGTCCCAGGCGGTCGGATCGTCCCAGCCGGTGTCGATGAGGACCGGTCCGCGGTCGGTGTCCAGCAGGTGGACGAGGGTGTGGCCGAGCGGGTTGTCGGGGATGGGGACGGGGATGCTCCACACCCCGCCGCCGTGGTCGGTGACGTCGGTCGCCTCTGGCACGGGGTGCCCCTTTCCGCGAGTGCGGCCGAGCCGCGGC
Source organism: Streptomyces sp. NPDC019937 (assembly GCF_040631655.1). Taxonomy (NCBI): domain Bacteria; kingdom Bacillati; phylum Actinomycetota; class Actinomycetes; order Kitasatosporales; family Streptomycetaceae; genus Streptomyces; species Streptomyces sp. NPDC019937. Next base: position 7,179 of record NZ_JBEYAL010000086.1, on the reverse strand, counting down.
AGCGCGTGCATTGCTGACTATAACGGGAACTGGTATCAGTTCTGATGCATCGTCAGGTCTGCGGTGTCCGGCAGTCTTCGGCAGGAGGCATCAGCGATGGGCGACCTCATCGAGTACGGGCAGCTCTTCATCGGCGGGGCGCTGGTCGATCCGGCCGGGGCGGAGACCATCGAGGTCGTCTCGCCGCATACGGAACAGGTCATCGGGCGGGTGCCGCACGCCGCGCGGGCCGATGTGGACCGGGCGGTCGCGGCGGCGCGGCGGGCGTTCGACGAGGGGGAGTGGCCGCGTACCTCCCTGGAGGAGCGGATCGCGGTCGTCACGCGGATCAAGGACGCGGTCGCCGTACGGCATGAGGAGATCGCGAAGGTCATCAGCGCGCAGAACGGCTCGCCGTACTCCTGGAGCGTCCTCGCCCAGGCGCTCGGCGCGATGATGGTGTGGGACGCGGCGATCACGGTGGCGCGCGGCTTCACCTTCGAGGAGCGGCGGGCCGGGGTGCTCGGGCCGCTGCTGGTGCGGCGGGAGCCGGTCGGGGTGGTGGCGGCCGTCGTGCCGTGGAACGTGCCGCAGTTCGTGGCGGCGGCGAAGCTGGCCCCGGCGCTGCTGGCGGGGTGCTCGGTGATCCTCAAGCCGTCGCCGGAGACGCCGCTGGACGCGTATCTGCTGGCGGAGATCGCGACCGAGGCGGGGCTGCCGGAGGGCGTGCTGTCGATCCTTCCGGCGGAGCGGGAGGTCAGCGAGTACCTGGTGGGACACCCGGGGGTCGACAAGGTGTCGTTCACGGGGTCGGTGACGGCGGGCAAGCGCGTGATGGAGGTGGCCTCGCGCCGGCTGGCCCGGGTGACGCTGGAGCTGGGCGGCAAGTCGGCCGCGGTGATCCTGCCGGACGCGGACCTGGAGGCGGCGGTCGCCGGGATCGTGCCCAACGCGTGGATGAACAACGGGCAGGCGTGCGTCGCCCAGACCCGCATCCTCGCCCCGCGCAGCCACTACGACGAGCTGGCCGAGCGCTTCGCGGCCGCCGCGTCGGCCCTGGTGGTGGGCGATCCGCTGGACCCGGCGACCCAGGTCGGCCCGCTGGTGGCGCGGCGCCAGCAGCGGCGCTCGCTGGACTACATCGCGCTCGGGCAGCGCGAGGGCGCCAAGGTGCTGACGGGCGGCGGGCGTCCCGAGGCCCAGGAGACGGGGTGGTACGTGGAGCCGACGCTCTTCGGGGACGTCGCCAATACGATGCGCATCGCCCGGGAGGAGATCTTCGGCCCGGTCATCTGCCTGCTGCCGTACGGGGACGAGGAGGAGGCGGCCCGGATCGCCGACGACTCCGACTACGGGCTGTCGGGCAGCGTCTGGACGGCGGACGTGGCGCACGGCATCGACTTCGCGCGGCGCATCCGCACCGGTACGTACTCGGTGAACACCTTCAGCCTGGACATGCTCGGGCCGTTCGGCGGCTACAAGAACTCCGGCCTGGGGCGGGAGTTCGGCCCCGAGGGGCTGTCGGAGTACCTGGAGCACAAGATGATCCACCTGCCGCAGGGGTGGGACGGGGAGCAGGGCTGATGGGGGACCGCTGGCGGGTCGAGGTCGACCGCGGCGTCTGCGTCGGCTCGGGGTTCTGCGTGAGCAGCGCGCCCGAAGGGTTCCGGCTGGACGCGGAGCGGCGGTCGCATCCGGTCGCGCCGGAGGCGGACGCGTCCGAGGCGGTGCTCGTGGCGGCGGAAGGGTGCCCGGTCGAGGCCATCGCGATCCGGCTGCTCGAAAGCGGTGAACAGGTCTTCCCGCCGGATGAGTAGCGGGTGCGCGGAGGGCGCGCCCTCCGGGGGCGGTGGGTCCGTCTCGGTAGACGTCGGTCCCGCAAAAGGCGTACGCCTTCTGCGGTGGCGTCCGCGACGCCCTCCGCCATCGGTACGGGTCGGACCCGGGCGGTGGCTACGGCGGAGCCGGTACGGAGACCAGCACCGCCGTCAAGGTCACCCCGGGCCGGCCGTCAGACCCAGCCCTCACACCGTGAGATGCGAATGGCGTCCACCCGGTTGCGTGCCCCGGTCTTCCGGGTGATCGCGGCCAGGTAGTTGCGAATCGTCCCGTTGGACAGGTGCAGGGTCCGGGCGATCTCCGCGATGGAGGCGCCGTCGGCCGCCAGGGACAGGACGCCCAGCTCGCGCTCGGTCAGCGGGATCTCCGCCGCCTTGAGGAAGCCGTAGCCCAGCGAGTCATCGATGAACCGCTCCTGCTTCGCCACGTGCCGGATGCCGTCCAGCAGCCGCTGGGGCGGGGCGTTCTTGTCGATGTACCCGAGGGCCCGGGCCTTGTGCGCGCGGCGCAGCTGGCCGGGGCGCCCGGCGTTGGCCAGCACGAGCAGCCCGGACTCGGGGCCGCTCTCCTCCGCCGGGGCCTCCGCCATGAGCTTGGCCAGCTCGCCCTTGCGCGCGGCCTTGTCGGAGCCGGGGCAGTCCGTGTCGACCACGCAGACGTGCGGTCGTAAGGAGCGTGCTCTGCTACGCGCGTCACGCCATGCGGCGGAAACCACCTCGAACTCAGGTTCGGCTTGTATCAGTGCGGCCAACGCGGACCGCAGCAGGTATGAATCATGTACCAGAAGAACCCGTATCACGGAGTTCTTCACCCCCTGTAGACGTTGATCCGTCGCACGCCGTCGTCGCTCTGTCGCGCGCCGTTCATGAATACCGGGATTGCCCAACCTGTGAACGCGATATTTGCGCCAAAGGGGGGCGCGCGGGCGCACGCATTGCTGCCTCTGTGCGCCCCCAGCGCGCAACGCGCGCTGTTTGCGCCCCTTTCACGCCCCTCGCTCCCCGAAGGGCGATTGGTGAAATGGGTGAAAGGGGTCAGGTGTGCTCGGTTGGTGCCGTCAGATCGATCAGTCGGCAGACCGTCTCGATATCGATTTTGACCTGGGCGATCGAGGCCCGTCCCGACAGCCAGGTGATCAGCGCCGAGTGCCAGGTGTGCTCGATGACCCGCACCGCGGACAGCTGCTCGGCCGTCGGCGGGCCCTCCAGCCCCATCGCGTCGAGGATGATCGCGGTGGTGAGCCGGGAGACCATGTCCACCTCGGGGCTCACCGAACGGTCGGCGAAGGTGAGGGCCCGGACCATCGCGTCCGCCAGATGGGGTTCGCGCTGCAGCGCGCGGAAGGCGCGCATCAGGGTCTGGGCGACCCGGGTGGCCGGATCCTCCTCGGTCGGCGGGCGCTTGCGCAGCGTCTCGTGCATGTGCTGCAGCTGGTCCTGCATGGTGGCGACCAGCAGATGGACCTTGGACGGGAAGTAGCGGTAGAGGGTGCCGAGAGCCACGCTGGAGTGCTCGGCCACCTCGCGCATCTGGACCGCGTCGAAGCCGCCGCGGCTGGCCAGCCGGGCGCTGGCGTGCAGGATGCGCCGGCGGCGCGCCTCCTGTCGCTCGGTCAGCTGCAGGGAGGCCGGCTTGACTTCTGCGGTCATTTGTCTCACTTCGGGTGCATAGTGTCTGCGCTGCGGTTGACAAACGGACACCGTGCATGATGGCAGGGTCGGCCTAGGGGCGCGAGTCAGTGAAACTCGTTCTAGGGTCGCGTGTCGCTCGAGCCCGCCGTCCGCCACGTTTGCCGGGCTCGCGCCGATATGACCCCGTCCCCGTGAACGGCCGCCGCACGCAAGGGGCTACCGAGTGGTAGGGATCACCCGTCCCGGCGCCGGGAGTGCTCGGTTCGCCAGGTATCTTCGAGACTTCTCGGGCTATCCGTTAGTGAAACTTGTTCTAGATAATCGTGAGCGGCTACGCTCCCGCTGACGTGCATCAAGGGAGGGGCGCGAGTGACCGCAGAGGCCGCGCAGGAGACCGGAGTCGACCCACTTCGGACGGCGCCCCCCACGGCCGCCGCGGAGGACCGGGACCGGGGCGGCGACCGGCCGCTGCGCATCGCGCTGCTGAGCTACAAGGGGAACCCGTTCTGCGGAGGCCAGGGCGTCTACGTACGTCATCTCTCCCGTGAACTCGCCCGGCTCGGCCACACCGTCGAGGTCATCGGCGCCCAGCCCTACCCGGTGCTCGACGCCGAGGACGGCGTGACCCTCACCCGGCTGCCCAGCCTCGACCTCTACCGCCAGCCCGACCCGTTCCGCACGCCCGGGATCGCGGAGTACCGGGACTGGGTGGACGCACTGGAGGTCGCCACCATGTGGACCGGCGGCTTCCCCGAACCGCTCACGTTCAGCCTGCGCGCCCGCCGCCATCTGGCCGCCCGGCGCGGCGCGTTCGACGTCGTCCACGACAACCAGACCCTCGGCTACGGGCTGCTGGGCATGGAGCGCACCGGCTTCCCGCTGGTGACCACCATCCACCACCCGATCACCGTGGACCGCCAGTTGGAGCTGGACGCCGCGGACGGCTGGAAGCGCCGCCTGTCCGTCCACCGCTGGTACGGCTTCACGCGCATGCAGAAGCGGGTGGCCCGGAGGCTGCCCTCGGTGCTCACCGTCTCCGGCTCCTCGCGCCGGGAGATCGTCGAACACCTCGGCGTACGGCCCGGGCGCGTGCACGTCGTCCACATCGGCGCGGACACCGGGCTCTTCTCGCCCGACCCCGCCGTGCCGGTGGTCCCCGGCCGGATCGTCACCACCTCCAGCGCCGATGTGCCGCTCAAGGGCCTGGTCCACCTGGTCGAGGCGCTGGGACAGGTCCGCGCCGACAACCCCGACGCCCACCTCGTGGTCGTCGGCAAGCGCCCCGAGACGGGGCCGGTGGCCGCCGCCATGGCCCGCTACGGGCTCCAGGGCGCCGTCGAGTTCGTCAAGGGCATCAGCGACCCCGAACTGGTCGACCTCATCCGCGGCGCCCAGATCGCCTGCGTGCCCTCCCTGTACGAGGGGTTCTCGCTGCCCGCCGCCGAGGCCATGGCCACCGGCACCCCGCTGGTCGCCACCACCGGCGGCGCGATCCCCGAGGTCGCGGGCACGGACGGCGAGACCTGCCTGGCCGTACCGCCCGGCGACGCGGGCGCGCTCGCCACCGCCCTCAAACGGCTGCTGGCCGACGCGGATCTGCGCGGACGCCTCGGCGCCGCCGGACGCGACCGGGTGCTGCGCCGCTTCACCTGGGAGCAGGCCGCCCGCGGCACCGTCGAGCACTACCGCGCGGCGATCGGCGCCCAGGCCCGCGCCGCACGGACCCGCGCCGCGCGCTGACCGCCGCCCCCTGGCCCCGATTCGATCCGACGACCCCGCCTGACGAAAGCAGACCCCCGTGCTGACCGTCGATTTCTCCCGCTTCCCCCTCGCCCCCGGCGATCGCGTCCTCGACCTGGGATGTGGCGCCGGGCGCCATGCCTTCGAGTGCTACCGGCGCGGTGCGCGGGTCGTCGCGCTCGACCGCAACGGCGATGAGATACGCGAGGTCGCGAAGTGGTTCGCCGCCATGAAGGAGGCCGGTGAGGCCCCCGCCGGGGCCACCGCCACCGCCATGGAGGGCGACGCGCTGGCCCTGCCGTTCCCGGACGACAGCTTCGACGTCGTCATCATCTCCGAGGTCATGGAGCACATACCCGACGACAAGGGCGTCCTCGCCGAGATGGTGCGGGTGCTGCGCCCCGGCGGCCGGATCGCCGTCACCGTGCCGCGCTACGGGCCCGAGAAGGTGTGCTGGGCGCTGTCCGACGCGTACCACGAGGTGGAGGGCGGCCACATCCGCATCTACCGCGGCGACGAACTGCTGGAGCGGATGCGCGAGGCCGGACTGCGGCCGTACGGCACCCACCACGCGCACGGCCTGCACAGCCCGTACTGGTGGCTCAAGTGCGCGTTCGGGGTGGACAAGGACGGTCAAGAGGCTCCGCTGCCGGTGCGCGCGTACCACAAGCTGCTGGTCTGGGACATCATGAAGAAGCCGCTGGCCACGCGGCTCGCCGAACAGGCGCTGAACCCGCTGATCGGCAAGAGCTTCGTGGCGTACGCGACCAAGCCCCGCACCTCCCGCGGGACCCAAGCGTGACGGCGCGCGGCCCGCGCCCCGGCCCCCGTACCGAACGGCTGGCGCTGCCGGGCGTCCTCACCGCCGAGGAGGCCCTGCGCACGGTCGAGGGCATCGCCGCCGTGCAGCGCGCGGACGGCGCCATTCCGTGGTTCCGCGGCCACCACCTCGACCCGTGGGACCACGTCGAGGCGGCGATGGCGCTGGACGCGGCGGGCGAGCACCAGCGCGCCGAGGCCGCCTACCGCTGGCTGGCCGACCACCAGAACCCCGACGGCTCCTGGTACGCCGCCTACCCCGACACCCCGGCCGGGGTGGCCGCCGACGCCCCCACCGACCGCGCGCGCGAGACCAACTTCTGCGCGTACGTGGCCGTCGGCGTCTGGCACCACTACCTGGCCACCGGCGACGACACGTTCCTCGACCGGCTGTGGCCGACCGTCGTCGCCGCCGTGGAGTTCGTGCTGGGGCTGCAGCAGAGCGGCGGCCAGATCGGCTGGCGGCGCAAGGCCGACGGCACCGTCGACCCGGACGCCCTGCTCACCGGCTCGTCCTCCATCTACCAGGCCCTGCGCTGCGCGCTCGCCATCGCCGAGCACCGCGAGGACCCGCAGCCGGACTGGGAGCTGTCCGCGGGGCTGCTCGGGCACGCGATACGCCACCACCCCGAGCGCTTCCTGGACAAGAACCGCTACTCGATGGACTGGTACTACCCGATCCTCGCCGGCGCCCTCACCGGCCCCGCCGCCACCGCCCGCATCGAGGCCGGCTGGGACCGCTTCGTCGTCCCCGGCCAGGGCATCCGCTGCGTCTCGCCCAACCCCTGGGTCACCGGCGGCGAGAGCTGCGAACTGGCCCTGGCCCTGTGGGTGATGGGCGAATCCGACCGCGCGGTGGAGATCCTGCGCTGGATCCAGCGGCGGCTGCGCGCGGACGACGGGATGTACTGGACGGGATACGTCTACGAGGACGACGCGGTGTGGCCCGAGGAGCGCACCACCTGGACCGCGGGCTCCCTGCTGCTGGCCGTGGCCGCGCTGGGCGGGGACGAGGCGACCACGGCCGTCTTCAGCGGCGAGCACCTGCCGCGGGGGCTGGACTCGGACTGCTGCGCTTAGGGGGTGTCGTGTGGATCAGGCCGGGCTCCCGACGCCGCTGTGACATCAGCCGCTGCCGCGGCGGGCGGCACCTCGCGGCCCCGCGCTCGTC
>NZ_JBEYAL010000085.1:0-17673 GCF_040631655.1 Streptomyces sp. NPDC019937 | reverse complement strand
CGCCGCACTCGGCGGTCGCCGCCCGCCGCCCGCTCGGCCAGCAGGGCGATCCGGCCGCCGGGCCCGGGGTGCTGGGCGGCGGCCTGTTCGGGGGACAGGCCGCTCGCCCGCAGCACCGCCTCCTCGCCCGCGTAACTCTCCAGACAGCCGCGCCCGCCGCACGCGCACGCGGGCCCTTCGGGCCGCACCGGCACATGGCCCAGCTCGCCCGCGAAGCCGTGCGTGCCGCGCAGCAGCCGCCCGTCGAGCACGACCGCGGCGCCGATGCCGATCTCGGCCGAGACATGGACGAAGTCGCGCGGCGCCGGGTCATGGCCGCCGCGCCACAACTCGGCGAGCGCCCCGAGGTTGGCCTCGTTGTCGACGGTCAGCGGCAGTCCCGGCAGCGCGGCACGCAGGGCGGGGCCGATGTCCACGCCCTCCCAGCCGAGGTTGGGCGCGCGCACCACCAGCGACGACTCGCGCCCCACCAGGCCCGGCACCGCCACCGCGAGCCCGGCCGGCCGCAGCCCCTCGCGCGACGCCTCCGCCGCCACCAGCCGGACCAGCTCGGCGAGCCGGGCGAGCGCCGGGCCCGCGGCGCGGTCCCGGTTCGCCGACGCCACCTCCGTACGGGCCCGCACCCGGCCGCCCAGGTCCACCGCGCAGACGGCCAGATGGTCCACGCCTATCTCCGCGCCGATCCCGGCCGGACCGCGCTCGTTGAGCTGCAGCGCGCTCCCGGGGCGGCCGACCGTGCCGGGCCGGGACGGGCCCAGTTCGACCAGCAGCCCGTCCCGGATCAGCTCCTCCACCAGTGTGGAGACCGCGGCCCGGGTCAGCCCCACCCGGGTCGCGACGGACGCGCGGGAGAGCGGCCCGTGCGCGGCCACGGCGTGCAGCACGAGGGAGAGGTTGCGGCGGCGCATCGCCTGCTGGGTGTTGGGCAGTGGCGCTGCCACCGTCGTCTCCTCTCGTACCGTCCGTCTCTCAGGGGCCCGGCGGGGTTCAGGCGCGGCGCAGCAGCCCGTCCGCGTCGGACAGCACCCGCGAGATGCGCTCCCGCGCCTCCTCGTCGCGCTCCACCGCTTCGTACGACGGCCCCTCCGCGGTCGCCCAGCGGCGCGCCACCGCCGCCGGGTCCTCGCCCAGCGCCAGCCCCGCGGCCTGGGCGGCGGCGCCGAGGGCGACCAGTTCCTGCGCCCGCGGCACCTGGACGGGGCGGCCGCTCAGCCGCCGCACCGTCTCCCGCCAGGCCGTGCCCTTGGCGCCGCCGCCGATCAGCAGCAGCGGCGTGTCGCGGGCCGCGTCCGCGTCCAGCACCTGGTCGAGCGCGGTGAGCAGGGCGAAGACGGCGCCGTCGTAGGCGGCCTGGAGGAGCTGGCCCGGCCCGGTGTCGTGGCGCAGCCCGTGCAGCAGCCCGGAGGCATGGGGCAGGTTCGGGGTGCGCTCACCGTCCAGGAACGGCAGCAGCACGGCCGAGCCGCCCGGCTCCACCGCCTCCCGGTCCCGGCCCAGCAGCGCCGCGACCTTGTCGACCGCGAGCGTGCAGTTCAGGGTGCAGGCCAGCGGAAGCCAGGCCTCGCGGGTGTCGGCGAACCCGGCGACCACCCCCGTGGGATCCGCGGGCCGGTGCTCGGAGACCGCGTACACGGTGCCGGAGGTGCCGAGGCTGAGCACGGGCTGCCCCGGGCGCAGCCCGAGCCCGAGGGCCGCGGCCATGTTGTCGCCGGTTCCGGTGGCCACCAGGGCGCCGGTGGGCAGCGGCAGGTCCGGCAGGTCCCGTACGGTCCCGGCGGCCTCACCGTGGCGCAGGACGCGCGGCAGCAGGGCGGCGGAGAGCCCGACCCGGCCGAGGATCTCCTCGTCGTACGCCTCGGTGCCCGACGCCCACCAGCCGGTGCCCGAGGCGTCGCCGCGGTCGGTCGTGCCGTATCCGGTGAGCCGTTCGGTGAGGTAGTCGTGGGGGAGCCGGACGGCGGCGGTGGCGCGGGCCGACTCCGGCTCGTTCTCCCTGAGCCAGGCCCATTTGGTGACGGTGAACGACGTCGCGGGCACGCTGCCGATCCGCTCCGCCCAGGCCTTGGGGCCGCCCAGCTCCTCGACCAGCCGGTCGCGCTGCGGCGCCGAACGTACGTCGTTCCACAGCAGCGCGGGGCGTACCGGACGGCCGGCGGAGTCCAGCGTCACCAGCCCGTGCTGCTGTCCTCCGACGGAGACCGCGGCCGCCTGCCGGGCGTGCGGACCGCACTGGCGCAGCGCCTCCGCCAGCGCCTCCCACCACGCTTCAGGATCGCTCTCCTTGCCCTCGCCGCCGGCTCCGCCGCCGACGACGTGGGGACCCTGGCCGCGTGCGACGACCCGGCCGGTCGCGGCGTCGACGACCAGCGCCTTGGTCGACTGCGTGGAGCTGTCCACGCCGACGACCAGCGGTCCTTCCGGCACGGGTACGGCTGCTGCTGCCATCTCGCGCTCTCCCTTGCGTCCCTGTGTGCTGCGACGAATCTCATCCGGCCTGAGCGGGGCTTCCCCGGAATGCTCGCGCATACTAATTTGTAAAGCGCCCTGACGAAATAGGCGAGGGAGTTGCGATGAGCTATAGCCCCACCCCCGAGGACCGGTTCACCTTCGGCCTGTGGACGGTCGGCTGGCAGGGCCGGGATCCGTTCGGGGAAGCCACCCGCCCGGCGCTCGACCCCGTCGAGTCCGTCACCCGGCTCGCCGAACTCGGCGCGTACGGCGTCACCTTCCACGACGACGACCTCATCCCCTTCGGCGCCTCCGAGACCGAGCGCGAGTCGCACATCAAGCGCTTCCGGCAGGCCCTGGACGCCACCGGCATGACCGTGCCCATGGCCACCACCAACCTCTTCACCCATCCGGTCTTCAAGGACGGCGCCTTCACCGCCAACGACCGGGACGTCCGCCGCTACGCCCTCCGCAAGACCCTGCGCAACATCGACCTCGCGGCCGAGCTGGGCGCGAAGACCTATGTGGCCTGGGGCGGCCGCGAGGGCGCGGAGTCCGGCGGGGCCAAGGACGTGCGCGCCGCGCTCGACCGGATGAAGGAGGCCTTCGACCTGCTCGGCGCGTACGTCACCGAGCAGGGCTACGATCTGCGCTTCGCCATCGAGCCCAAGCCCAACGAACCGCGCGGCGACATCCTGCTGCCCACCGTCGGCCACGCGCTCGCCTTCATCGAGCGGCTGGAGCGGCCCGAGCTGTACGGGGTGAACCCCGAGGTCGGCCACGAGCAGATGGCCGGGCTGAACTTCCCGCACGGCATCGCCCAGGCGCTGTGGGCGGGCAAGCTCTTCCACATCGACCTCAACGGTCAGTCCGGCATCAAGTACGACCAGGACCTGCGGTTCGGGGCGGGCGATCTGCGGGCCGCCTTCTGGCTCGTCGACCTGCTGGAGACGGCGGGCTACGAGGGGCCGCGCCACTTCGACTTCAAGCCGCCGCGCACCGAGGACATCGCGGGCGTGTGGGCGTCGGCCGCCGGCTGCATGCGCAACTACCTGATCCTCAAGGAGCGCGCGGCCGCCTTCCGCGCCGACCCGGAGGTCCAGGAGGCGCTGCGCGCCTCGCGCCTGGACGAGCTGGCCCGGCCCACCCTGGACGAGGGCGAGACCCCGGCCGCGCTCCTTGCCGACCGCACCGCCTTCGAAGAGTTCGATGTCGAGGCCGCCGCCGAGCGGGGCATGGCCTTCGAGCGCCTGGACCAGCTCGCCATGGACCATCTGCTGGCCGCGCGCGGCTGACCGCCGTCGGCCGCCGGTCCCGCCCCCCGACGGGACCGGCGACCGAAGTTCACCGGACCGGCTCAGCCCGGAGGTCCCGCCGGCCCCGCCGGATCAGGACGGCTGCCAGCCGGCGAGCCAGTCCGCGATCTCGTAGTCGGCGGCCTGGGCGTCGGTCAGCTGCGGCCGATCGCCGCTCGCCGAACCGGAACCGGCGCCGGTGTTCTTGTACTCCGCGAAGCGGTCGTCCTTCCAGGAGAAGCCGCTCATGTCCGTCCACGGCGTGGTTTTGACCGCCGCCGACAGGCTCGTGTTGCGGACGACCGCCTGTGGATCGAGGCTCGCGTCCCCGCCCGCGTGCCACGGGCGGCCGAGGTAGAACGACCGGTTGCCGACGTCCCCGCCGATGCTGCTGTTGATGAACAGGAAGCCCTTCTTCCCGGCCGCCGTCGAGGGCGCCGCCACATAGCCGCCGGAGCTGCCGTCGTAGCGCTTGACGAGACGGATCGTCGACTTGTTGACAACGGCGGAGGCGCGGCCGAAGACGAAGTCGACATTGCCCTGGATCACGGAGTTGTTGACGTACACCCGGCCGGTCGTGGCCTTGCTCGCGGAGTCCAGCAGCAGGGTGTCCTGGTCGCCGACCGCGCCGATGTCGTCCAGCACGATCCTGTCCGCCGCGGTGCGCAGCGCGACCGCCTGCTTGTCGGTGATGCTGGTGTTGGCCTCGTTGAAGTCGTTCACGAACTGCAGATGGCGCGCCTGGAAGTCGTCCGCCTCGACGGCGACGGTCGCGCTGCCGCCGGTGCCGTAGGTCCCGCCGCCGGGCTTCGGGGTGCCGGAGGCGTTGTTGTAGACGATCGTCACGTCACCCTTGTTGCCGGTGCTGCCCACCAGCCGGATGTGCGGCTTGTTGGAGGGGATCTTCACGGTCTCCCGGTAGGTGCCGGGCTTGACGGAGATGGTGACCGCGGAGGAGTTGTTCGCCGGGACCGCGTCGACCGCCGCCTGGACGGTCGTGTACTGACCGCTGCCGTCCTTGGCGACGACGAGGGTCGCCGCTGCGGCGGATTCGGCCGCGTGGGCCCGGCCGCCGTCGCCGAACCATCCGGTGGCCGGAGCGGCGATCAGCGCGGCGCCGGTGGCGAGGGCCAGGGGGCCGACGAGCGGGCCGGGGCGGCGGCGCCGGGAGCGCGGACGCGATGCGAGCATGGGGGATCTCCGTCCCGTGGAGGCGTGTGTCGGGGGTGTTCTGACGCCCTACGGTTGCCACGCCCCCGCGAAAGGTTGCCGCCCCGCCGCCGCGTCCGCGCCGGGGTACCGACGCCCCGGCCTGGTGCCGCGTCAGTCCACGGCGAGCATCGCCAGCGCGGCCTCCGGATCCCGGGACGGCGGACCGGCGGGCCACCAGCGCCCCCGGTCCTTGCGGTACGGCCACCAGCGCCCGTCACGCCCGTAGCGCACCTGGGCATCGGTATCCGGCGCCGTCCAGCGGTTGCCCGCCGCGCGCAGCCGGGGCGCCCGCTCGCCTTCCTCCCAGGCGGCGGCGAGCTGGGCGCGGGCGCGCGCCAGGGCCTCGGCGTCCGGGGGCCACTCCTCCTCCAGCACCGTGAGCGCGGCGGTCCCGCCGTGCTCCCAGGCCCGTACGGCGCGGGCCAGATCCAGGCGGTCGCGCCCGCAGCCCGCGGCGAGCCGGGCGGCGACCGTGGCCGGGGGACCGGCGGCGGTCAGCCGCACCGTGTCCTGCCACTCCGTCAGCGCGGCCGGGACGGGGGACGCGGCGTGGCCGGGGGCCAGCGCCTCGGCCAGCAGCCGCTGAGCGCGTACGGCGGCGTCCGCCGCGAGGAACTCCAGCGCGGCCACGTCCAGTCCGGGCGCCGGATCCGTACCACCGGCGAGTACCGGGGGACGGCCGGGCGCGGCGACGGCCGGTGGGGGAGCGGGCAGCGGGGGCCGGCCGGGCGCGGCGAACGCCGCCTGAGCCGGTACGCCCTCAGGGGCCGCGGCGGGTGTCTCTTCCCCGGCCTGCGGGGTGTGCCGGGCGGCGTGCGCCACGCTGCGCACCTGGAGTTCGTCCAGCAGCTCCCGCTCCCCGCGGCCGCGCATCAGCAGCAGCAGATACGGGTCCTCGTCCAGCAACCGGGCGACCTGGTAGCACAGCGCGGCGGTGTGCGGGCAGTGGTCCCACGCCTCGCACGCGCACTCCGGCTCCAGATCGCCTATCCCCGGCAGCAGATCGACGCCCACGGCGGCCGCGTCCTCGACGAGCTGCGGCGGCATGTCGCGGTCGAGCAGCGCGGCGATGTGCCCCGAGCGCTCGGCGACCACCCCCAGCAGCCGGTCCCACTCGCCGTCGTCCAGCTCCTGCAGCAGCACGTCGGAGCGGTACGGGGTGCGGTCCCGGTCCCGTACCACCGCGGTGATCCGCCCCGGCCGTACGCACACCGCGCCGACCGCGCCCTCGCGTGCGTGCTTGCGGCCGCGCTTGAGCTGCGCGTTGTCCAGCGCGGTGTCCTCCAGGGCCTTCAGCCAGGCCCGGCCCCACCAGGTGCGGGCGAAGCCGCGGCCGTGGGCCGGCGGCAGGGCGGCGAGGGTGCGCTCGGGGCGGGCGCCGGGCGCGTCCTCGGCGTCCCCGTGCTCATCGGTCGTGCGGCTCATCGCTCGGTCCCCCTCAGCTCCACCAGCTCCGCGAGCTGGGCGTCGGTCAGTTCGGTCAGCGCGGCCTCGCCGGAGCCCAGCACCGCGTCGGCCAGCTCCCGTTTGCGCTCCAGCATCGCGGCGATCCGGTCCTCCACGGTGCCCTCCGTGACGAGGCGGTGGACCTGCACCGGCTGGGTCTGGCCGATGCGGTACGCGCGGTCGGTGGCCTGCGCCTCGACGGCCGGGTTCCACCAGCGGTCGTAGTGCACGACATGGCCCGCCCGGGTGAGGTTCAGCCCGGTGCCCGCCGCCTTCAGCGACAGCAGGAACACCGGCGTCTCGCCGTCCTGGAAGCGCCGCACCAGCTCCTCGCGGCGCGCCACCGGCGTACCGCCGTGCAGCAACTGGGCCGGTACTCCGCGCGCGGCCAGGTGGCTCTCGAGGATCCGGGCCATCCGCACGTACTGGGTGAACACCAGGACGCTCGCGCCCTCGGCGAGGATGGTGTCCAGCAGCTCGTCGAGCAGTTCCAGCTTCCCGGACCGGCCGGGCACCACGGGCCGGTCCTCCTTCAGATACTGCGCCGGGTGGTTGCAGATCTGCTTCAGTCCGGTCAGCAGCTTGACGATGAGTCCGCGCCGCTCGAACCCGCTGCTGTCCGAGATCTCCGCCAGGATCTCCCGCACCACCGCCTCGTACAGCCCGGCCTGCTCCTTGGTGAGCGCCACCGCCCGGTCCGTCTCGGTCTTCGGCGGGAGCTCGGGCGCGATGCCCGGGTCGGACTTGCGGCGCCGCAGCAGAAAGGGACGGACCAGCTTCGCCAGCCGCTCCGCGGCGGCCGGGTCGCTGCCGCTCTCCACCGCCTGGGCGTAGCGCCTGCGGAACACGTCATGGGTGCCCAGCACCCCGGGCGTGGTCCAGTCGAGGATCGCCCACAGCTCGGAGAGGTTGTTCTCGATGGGGGTGCCCGAGAGCGCGACCCGCGCCTTGGCGCCGATGGTGCGCAAGCGCTTGGCGGTCGCCGAGAACGGGTTCTTGACGTGCTGCGCCTCGTCGGCGACGACCATGCCCCAGGGGCCCGCGTCGGCCAGCCGGTGCGCGTCGAGCCGCATCGTGCCGTACGTGGTCAGGACGAACTCCCCGTCCGCGAGGCCGTCCAGGCTGCGCGCCGTGCCGTGGTAGCGGCGCACCGGGGTGCCCGGCGCGAACCGTTCGATCTCGCGTCGCCAGTTCCCCATCAGCGAGGTGGGGCAGACCACCAGGGTGGGCCCGGAGGCCTCCGGCACGTCCTGCCGGTGCAGATGCAGCGCGATCAGTTCCCTATAGGTTCAGTGTGTTGAAGGGCTACAGGAGGGGGTGCGTGGAGCTGTGTGGCGAGTGTTCTGGGTGGGTGCGGACTGGTGGGAGCGGTCCGGAGGGTCGGGTCTCGTAGGTGCCGACTTTGAAATGCGGGAGGGCGATGCGGTCTTCGTCGCGCCGGATTACCGGATCGATCCTGTGCTGTGCCGGTACGGGCAGTCGGCGACGTTTCGGGGGCACGCGGCGGAGACGCGGCGCAATTACGCCGTCGACCTGGTGCTGCTGCTGACGTTCTTGTGGAGCCGGGGAAGAAGTTGATCGGACGCTAGAGATAAGGACTTGGAAGATTTCAAGGACTGGCGGTTCAAGGCTCCGCAGAATCCGGGGCGAGTCGGGGCCTCGAAATCGAATCGTGAACTCGCCGCTTTCGCAGCGTTCTTCAAATGGGCGAAGCGGAAGCGGTATGTCACGGACAGCCCGGTAGCCGTGCGGGAGGTCGTCGGGCGCGAGGGTGAGGTACGTGAGGTGCCCGCGGGTCTGGAACCGGTGAAGCCAGCCTCGGGTATGCACTGGCTCACGCCGAGGTCGTGGCGCTTGTGGATCGCCGTTGGTTTGTGCGGGCACGACGCCCAGGACCTCGTGGAGCCGGGGTGGATGGGACGATTGGAAGACAGGAACGTGGCGTTCACGCGGCTGGTGGTGTCATCGGGACTGCGTCGTCAGGAGGCTGGGGCACTGCTGACGTTCGAGGTTCCGGCCACCCGGCTCGGCAAGAGCCGCTATTGCTTCGGCCGGCTGGCTGCGGAGTCGACGCGGGCGAAGGCGGCCCGGACCTACTACGCGTCCACGGAGTCGGCGCGGGACATCGAGTCGTACGCGGACGGCTCCCGGGCGTGGGCGGTGCGCAAGGCGCAGCTCAAGGGCCGCTATGACCGCTTGGCCGGGATGAGGCTGGTTACCGAGGTGACGCCTGGAGCGGACGTGCCTGTTCACGGAGGGCCCGCAAGGCCCGGAGCCGATGTGGCTGTGGCTGAATGAAGCGGGACTGCCGTTTCATCCGCACTCGTGGGAGGCCGTCTTCCGCGCGGCAAACCTGCGGTGCCGGAAGGTGCTGGCGCCTCCGAAGCATGAGCGGGTGGATCCGCACAAGGTCTACTGGCCGCACGCCAGAGTGCACGCGGGGCGTCACAGCTTCGCCTTGAAGATGCTGGTCACCCTCAACGAGGTCCTCGACCGCAGGTTCGGCCTGACCACGCGCGAGCGCCGACACTACGGGCAGCTCCTGGGGGACCCGTGGCAGATGGTCCAGGGGCTGCTGGGCCACGCCACCCGGCAGATCACCGTCGATACGTATCTCGCGCCGGTACGGCACTTGGACCTGGCGTCGTTGCTGCGGGAAGCAGAGGAGCCGGCCGGCGAGGCGGTGACCGACCTGGACGGCGTGTTCGCGAAGCTCGCCAGGGAATCGGAGGGCATCCAGGACATCGACGCGAAGCTCACCGTCAAGCAGACCGGGGGAAGCGCATGAGCCGCAGGGGACGATCCGCTTCGCTGCCGCCGGCCGACCACTCGGCCCCGGCAGTCCTGGACCCAGTCGACGACCGGGTCGTGCACCACCGCGACCGTGACGGCCACGTGAGAGAGTTCGACTTCGCCACGCTGCCGGTCGCCGAACCCATGCAGCGTTCCCTGGCCACGCTGTTCGGGGCCGTCACCGAGGGCTGGTCCTCGCATGGGACGTCCAAAGGAGCGTTCAAGAACATCAGGGCGTTCACCAAGTACCTGTCCGAATGCGTGAAACCTCCGCAGGACCTGGAGGGCTTGACTGCTGCGCTGGTGAACGGCTGGTGGCTGCAGCAGAAGGATCGCCAGGGCAGCCGGGCTGCGTTCCGGCAAGTGCGGAGCCTGCTGATCGAGGACGCGAGACTTCAGCAGGGTCCGGTCGCCGAAGCGCTGACCCGCCGTGTCCCGCTGCTTCCCCGCGACCAGGAGTCCTATGAGTCGGCCGAACTCGGACAGATCAAGCTGACGGCCCTGCGGATCTTCCGCTCTGCCCGGTTGCGCATTGAGGAGAACACCGCGCACCTCCATCAGTGGCACGAGGGCGCATTCTCGCCCGACAGCCCGGATGGACTGCTCGGCGAAGCCCTGGACATCATCGCGCGCACGGCAGACGTTCCCCGTTACAGCAGAGGAGACGTACAGCAACGGTATCGACGGGCGCTGGGAGGCAACGACGCGGAGACCCTGTGGAAGCGGCTGTTCCTGGACCGGATGGAAGCCGTCTCGCTCGGAGTGCTGCTGATGGCAGAGTTCGGCTGGAACCTGAGTGTGATCAACGTGATGCCCACACCCACGGCGGCTCCGGACTTCGGCGGGGACGGACACCCGACTTACAACATCAAAGTCTGGAAGCACAAGGGCAAACGGTTCGAGAGTGAAAACGTCGCCGACACCGGCGCGGGGTCTCCCGGCAGACTGATCACCGAAGCGCTGGGAGCAACCCGCTTCGCCCGCGCCTTGGCCAATGACCTTGCCCCGGGCATCGATCGCTTCGTCGGCTGGCGCCCGCTGCAACGCCGGGAGACCACCGACAAGTCGCGACGGGTCATCGTCGGCCCGATCCGGTTCGGCCTGGACGGCAACGACGCGGCAGTCTGGGGGAAGAAGACAGGAACAGGGTCGCCGTTCCAGCGGGGGCGGCGCACGGTTGTGGTCGAGCGCGGAGAGCCGTCCCAGCACAGCCTCGACACGCATGAACGCCGGTACGTGCTGCCGGACAAGCGAGTTCAGCGGGAAGCAGCACCGATCGTCGCGGCTGGTGCAGCTGCCGCAGTCCGCACCGCGCGACGCCAGGTGCAACTGCGCGCCCGATTGGTCGACCAACGATCTGCCGAGCACGGTGAGACCGCCACCGCGGACTGCTCCGGGACCGAAGGTGGTCCCGCGCCGTTGCCGAACGGCGGCTGCGGGGCCTCATTCCTTCTCTGCCTGGCCTGCGAGAACGCCCGCGTCCACGCAGATCACCACCCTCGCCTCGTGCTGCTGCACCAGGCCCTGGTCAACGCTCGCACCGTGCTGCCGGCGCCCGCTTGGGAACGGCGGTGGGGCGACGCTCATGCTCGGCTGGATGACCTGCAGCGGAAAGTTGGCCCCGGCGCCTGGCAGCAGGCGCGCACGAGGATCACCGACCTCGACCGCACCATCGTCGACAACCTGCTGAACGGATACCTCAACCCGTGACCGCTCCCTTCGAAGCCGACCCTTATGTGCTGCCACTGCCCGACCCGGACACCCCGGTCTTTCCCGCGCACCTGGTCATCGCCCGCCACGCTCACCTCAACGGCCACTACAGCGACGCGATTTGGCCTCTCGCACCGCTCATCGACGACCCGAGCATGGAACACAGCCGCCTCGCCTGGGCCTCTTGCCCCGACGGCTTCCGCGAGGAACTCAGGCTGATCACCTGGACGTTCTTCAACGGCGAACTCCGCAACACTTTCGTACACGAGCGCGGCAGCCGGCTGCGGACCCGCCTCGCGCCCGGAACCGCCCGAAATACGGTCTATCAGTGGTGGGGGATGTCCGACTGGCTGCACAAGCACGGCCTCACCAGCTTCGCGGAGTGCGACCGCGACGCGTTCAGCCGCTACGCCGAGCATCTCCGCGAGACGATCACTACCCGGGGAACCGTGAGGAAGGCCCTGACCGCGGTGACACGGCTGTGGGCATTCGACGAGCTCAGCGCACGGCCGCTCGGAATCCGCCGCCCTCCGTGGGACGAGGAAGGCATGGACGACTACCTGCCCGCCGCCTCGCCCCGCGGACCGGAAAACGCACGAGAGCCCCTGAGCGAAGAAGTCATGGGCCCGCTCTTGGTCTGGGCCCTGCGCCTGGTGGACGACCTGGCTGACGACATCATCGCCGCCCGCCAGGAGACCGTCCGCCTCACCCAGGCAGCCCTCACCCAGCCCAGCACCCCCGAGGGCCGGGAGTCCTTGCGCACCTACCTCACCGAGCACCTCACGGCCCGGCGTCCGCTGCCCTCGACCCGCCAGAACGGCAAGACCGCCCTGGCCCGGCAGTACATCGCCGGCGTCACCGGCGCTTCCCTCAAGCAAGTCGCACTGGCCTACCGGGACCGCGGACTCGACAGCCTGGTCACCGCGGATCCTGGCCCCTGCCCACTGGATGTCGCAGTCACGGGACAGATCGCCGGCAGCCCCTGGCGCTCGCGCATCGACTACACCGAAACCAGCGAACTCCTCAGGCACCTGATCACGGCCGTGTTCATCGTCTGCGCGTACCTGACCGGCGCCCGCACCCAGGAAGTGCTCGCGATGCGCTCGGGCTGCTGCCCTGATCCAGAAGACGGGCAAGGGCGGCACCTGATGCGCATCCAGCCCGAAGACGTCGACGACTCCCTCGACGACGAGGACGAGCTGGACGACGATTTCGACGACGAGCCGCATCTGCTGGTCCGCAGCAGGCACTTCAAGACCGCGACCGATCCGGACACCGGTAACTACCTTCCCAGCGGAGCCGAACGAGCGGTCCCCTGGGTTGCCATCGCCCCAGTGGTCAACGCGATCAGAGTCCTCGAGCGACTCGTCCCCGAGGGCGACCTGCTCTTCGGCGCCTCTGTCCACAATCGGACCCACCCCAACACACGGACGGGCTCACTGATTGCCGACACCATTCGGACTCGGATCGAGGACTTCGTGACCTGGGCAAATATGGAAGCCGACGCCCACGACCTTTCAGAAGAAGTGATCCCGCCCGACCCGCACGGCAAGATCGGACTCGGACGCTTCCGCCGAAGCCTCGCCTGGCACATCGCACGCCGACCAGGAGGACTGGTCGCCCTCGCCATCCAGTACGGGCACATGCGCACAGTGTTGAACACCGACGAGTCGGGCCGCTATGGCAGCCGCAGCCGCTCCGGCATTCACCAGCTCGTTGACATCGAGACCGCGCTGGCCACTGCTGACGCCGCCGCCGATCTGGCTGAGCGATTCGAGGCCGGCGAAGGCATCTCCGGTCCCGCAGCCCGCCGCGCTCTCCTCCAAGCCACTACCGGCCCCATGTTCCAAGGCGGTCTGGTCAAACGGGACTTCCCGCGGTTCTCTGGGGGAGTGAGGCCGTCGTAGTGGTGTGCACCTCGGGTTTGTGCAGCTGAGCCACTCGTGGTCGAACTCTAGCTAGTGCAACAGCTGTGGTGCTATCGCTGGTTGGAGTGTCTCTGAGAGGGCGGTACGTGACTTGATGTCTGTATTGCCCTGTCGGCTGGGGTAGGCAGGCTGCTCGGAGGGCCGCCGGGCGGCTATGCCGCGGCTGGGCGAACAATCCCTGCTGAGTCCTGGGTGACCTGGGTGATGGCTGCCTCGATGTCGAAGGCTGTGGAGCGTAGATCGACGCCGGGGCCCAGGAGCGCCCAGTGGGCGCCGGCCCGTCCGTAGGGCATGCCGATGCTGCCGCGGTTGATCACAAGTCGGCCGTGGGCGAGGCGGACGAACGGCATGTGTGTGTGCCCGCAGACCACCGTGCGAATGTCGGTGTCAAGCCCGCTGAGGACTTCTCGCCAACGGTCGAGGCGTGAGCCGACCAGAACGACCTCTTCATCGTCCCGAGGAGTGGCGTGACAGAACAGCGCCTTTCCAAGGCCGTGTACTGGCAGAGAGCGCCGCCGCGTCATCAGCCTGCGCTTCCACGGTGTCCGGGGTCTGGCCACTGGAGCTTGCGACGCCTGTATTGTCGAACAGAATGACCGGACGGTTCGCGGCCAGTCCGTCCGTCACCGCAGGATCCCAGTGATCCATGCCGCCACGGAAATGCTGCAGGAACACCAGCGGTGTGCCCGTCTCGGCGCGGAAGCGCCGGCAGGCGTACCGAATTCGGTTCGCCGTGACGAACCGCGTCGGAGCCGTCACATGGGAGAGAGGCGGTGTGTGAGTCGGTCGGGTCGTCGTCTTCGGCTCCTACTTCATCAGCCGCACGGGAGAACCCGCCTGGAACGCGGCGATGCCCTCGACGGAGTCCTGATAGAAAATCTCGTACAGGTCGCGGTTCACGAATCCGACGTGCCCCGTGAGCAGCGCGTTCGGCAGCGCCCGCAACGGGTGGTCCGCGGGTAGCGGCTCGGTGTCGTACACGTCGAGGGCGGCTGCTCGGATCGCGCCCTCACGCAGGACGTCGATCAGGGCGACCTCGTCGACGACCGGTCCGCGTGAGGTGTTGACCAGGAGGGCCGAGGGCTTCATCGACCGGAGTTCCGCCGCGCCGACCAGCCCGCGTGTTTGCTTGCTGAGCGGTACGTGGATCGAGAGCACATCGCTTTCGGTGAAGAGTCGCTCCTTCGTCACCGCCCGCACGCCGTGCTCGGCGGCGGTTTCGGGGGTCAGGTTCCGACTCCATGCGATGGTGTCCATTCCGAAGGCCTGTCCGATCCGTGCCACTCCGGAGCCGACGCGACCGAGGCCGAGAATGCCGAGAGTCCTGCCGTGCAGCCCCTCGCCGACCGATACCTGCCAGCCGCCGGCGCGCATCGACTCCGCCTCGACGACCAGGTTTCTCGTGGCACCGAGGATCAGCGCCCAGGTGTGCTCGATGGTGGGGTGGGACTCATAGCGGGTCCCGCACACCGTGATGCCGAGTCTGTGGGCGGCCGTAAGGTCGATGGCGGCATTGGCCGGGCCGGTGCTGACCAGGAGCCGAAGGTCGGGCAGCCGCTCCAGGACCTCGGCCGGGAATCGCGTGCGCTCCCGCATGGCCACGAGCACGTCGAACCCGGCGAGGCTACGGACCACCTCGTCGGCGTCGGCGAACGGCTCGGTGAAAACGACGACCTCGGCAACGAGCGACGCCCAGTCGGCCAGGCTCGTCGCGACGTTCTGATAGTCGTCGAGGATCGCGATCTTCATGCGGGTGGCCATGTCGGCAACCTCCGTATTTCGTCGAGGTGATGCGTCTGTCTTCGCGGGGTGGCGAGGCGGCGTGGCTCAGGCGAGCAGGCCCAGGGCGCTGTACCAAAGGGGTCCCGGGTTGAGCCGGTCACCGTGGAGCTTCGACATTTCCTCGAAGAACTCCAGCGGCTCCGGCTTGCCGGCCAGGAGCCGGATCGCGTCGCGCAGGTACTGCCGGGTCTCGTCCAGGATCTTCGGGTCGTCGGGCAGGTCTGCCTTCTTGTGGCCGGCGACCACGTGGCGCGGATCGAGTGCGGCGAGCCGGTCGATGCCGTCCAACCACGCCTGAAGGCCGCCGTCACCGCCTTCGAGCATCATCAGGTGCACGCCGTTGTAGACCACGTCCCCGGCGACGACGAGACCGATCGACGGCACGTGCAGGACGCTGGAGTCGTCGGTGTCGGTGTGACCGGTCTCGACGGCCCGGAGGACTCGGCCCTCCAGCCGGAATCCCTCGGTCGGCACGGGCACGGCGAGGACCGGGGTGTTCTCCGGGACCCCGGGGAAGGTCTTCGCGAACCCCTTGTCCTTGCTCTCCAGTTGGCTGCGCATCTGCCGGATGGTGCCCTCGGTGGCGTACACCACGCTGTCGGCGTCGCCGAACCGTTCCAGCAGCGTCGCGGTGCCGAACCAGTGGTCGGGGTGGCCGTGGGTGACGTAGACGAACGCCAGACGCTTCCCTGAGCGCGCCAAGCCCTCGGCGACCTGCGCGATCTGGGTGTGAGTCAGCGGCGGGTCCACCAGGACCGCGTCGCGTTCTCCGGTGATCAGGGTGGATGAGATCGGCGAGGACACGATCCCGTCGCCGTTCGGCAGCTGAAGATCGGTCTTCCGGGGAACGCCGTCAGAGACGAGGACTTCGTAGGACAGTTCGGGCATCTCGGTACTTCTCTCGTGGCAGGGGCTGCCCCTCACCGAACTCGCGAATGAGCGGCGGTTTGCCTGGCGAGGGTGAGCACTATTGATCAGTGGATCTACATCCCACACGCTGGAAACCCGTGGCGCGCGTTGCCGGCGTGCACGCGGTGGTCTGGAGAGTTCCGGCAGGTCAGGCCAGGCGCCGGGTTGTCATCGTCCCCGGCGGAATGGCCCTGATGCCGCTTCGAACGCCCTGCTACGGCTCGGCTCGCGTCCGCGCGGGACCCGCGACGGTGCGAGTTCCTCCGGAGATCGTCATGACCGGGCCACCTTGAGCAGGGTCTTTCCGCCGCGGACGACCTGCTCGATCGCCGTATGGACGTCATCGAGGTCGAATACGGCACCTAGCGGAACGAACAGGGCTCCGCTCGCGACCAGGGGCGCGGCCTCGCGGATGACGGGGAGCACCTTTGTCGCGTAGTCGAAATGGCCGGCGAAGAATCCGTGTACCGTCGCGCGCTTGCCGATCAGGGTCAGTGCGTCGACGGACATCGGCTGCCCGGTCGCCGAGGCGTAGCTGACGAGCGCACCGCCCTCGGACAGCAGGTCGAGCAGGCGGGCGGGAGCGTCGCCGCCCACCGAGTCGACGGCGAGCCCGACCCGGGCATCGCCGATCGCCTTGCGAACCTCTTCGGCCGCCGTCGCGCCGTCGAGGCGGACGATGTCCGCGCCGGCCGCGGTCAGTTCGGCGAACACGGACTCGTCCCGGACGAAGTTGATCGTCCGGAATCCGCGGGCCTTCGCCAGGGCGATCAGGGAACGTCCGACGCCGGAGTTCGCGGCGTTCTGCACGATCCAGTCCCCGGGCCTCAGGTCGGCGTACTCGCTCAGGATCAGACCGGCCGTGGGCGGATTGCTGCCCAGCATCGAGAACTGCTCGACGCTGCCTTCCGGCAGCCGGAACAGCCCGTCGGCGGGCAGCAGCAGCCGCTCGCGCCAGGCACCGGCGAACAGCGGCAGAACCACCAGGTCGCCCGCCGCGAGCGTGTCGACGCCGGGGCCCGCCTCGACAACCCGGCCGACACCCTCGTTGCCGAGGACCAGCGGGAGCGGTGGCCGCCCGAGCTCGCCCCTGACGACCTTGAGGTCGTGCAGGTTCAGCGGTGAGAACTCGACCGCGACCTTGACCTCGCCGGCGCCGGGAGCGTTCGGCTCCTGGAGATCGACGACGCGTACGACGTCCTCCGGCTTTCCGAACTGGGTGATCTGGATGGCACGCATGGGGACTCCGGGTGAGAGGCGGCGAGCTCTTCGCCACAGTCGAACTGCACATTTTGCTTATGTCCGCCGCGGCATGTCCGTCGTTGGACGAGAGGGGGGAATGTCAGCGCCGCACGTTCGGTGCGTCCGCCCTGGGGATCAGCTCCAGCGCCGATTGGGCCGTCTGCCGGAGCGTCGTGCCGTCGACACCCGCCTTGGCCATGTTGTCGATGCCCCTGATCACGCTCAGCAGCAGATATCCCAGGGCCGTGGCGTCGGCGTGCTCGGCCACTTCTCCCGCGTCCTGGGCGTCGCGTAGCGCGGACGCGAGGGCGCCGGCGAGATCCTCGAACGCGCGACGGGCCGTGCCCGCCACCATGTCGTCCTCTCCGGCGCGGTCCGCGGTGACCTTGCTGAGGAAGCATCCCCGGCGGGGCGACTCGGTCGCGAAGGCGTCGGCGAGTGAGGCGACGTAGCGCTCCAGGCGGGCCATCGGCGAGGTGAGCACCGCGTGCGGGCCCTCCCGCAGCTCCTCGCGGGCCTGGGCGACGAGGCCCTGGCAGTAGTCGGAGAAAACGCGCACATAAAGGGCGTGCTTGTTGCCGAACGCCTTGTAGATGCTGCCCTTGCCCAGGCCGGTCGCATCCATGAGGTCATAGGTGGACGTGCCGTCGAATCCGGTGGTCCAGAACCGGTCGCGGACAACATCAAGCACGGTGGTCTCGTCGAAGCCTCGGTTTCGCCCCATGACCTCACGATACCTCATTGTGGTCCAGATGGACCACAACGGTCGGCAACCCGGCCCTCCGTGCCGGCATGGACGGATCGCCTGACGCCCTTCGCTTTGTTGACTGATTGGACCACTTCATGCTTCCATTGTGGTCCAGGTAGTCAACAAAGTCGTGTCAGTCGGCAAACCTGTGGAGGACTGA
>NZ_JBEYAL010000084.1:0-18182 GCF_040631655.1 Streptomyces sp. NPDC019937 | reverse complement strand
CGCGGGTTGCGAGCCTCCCCCAGCTACCGCTGGGAGGTGCCCCCTGCACCAGACGCCGCTCGCTGATCCGGCCTGATCCACACGACACCCCCTGGGACCTGCTCACGGCAGAGGGGGCCGGATCCGCCGACGCGGTTCCGGCCCCCTTCGCCGTGTCGCTATACGTACCGCTCCAGGATCGACGACTCCGCCAGCCGCGACAGGCCCTCGCGGACCGAGCGGGCCCGGGCCTCGCCCACGCCGTCGACCATCTGCAGATCGTCCACGCTCGCGGCCAGCAGCTTCTGCAGCCCGCCGAAGTGCTCCACCAGACGCTCGATGATCGCCCCCGGCAGCCTCGGCACCTTGGCCAGCAGCCGGAAGCCGCGCGGGGAGACCGCCGAATCCAGGGTCTCGGGGGAGCCCGTGTACCCCAGGGCGCGGGCCACGATGGGGAGTTCGAGCAGCTCGGTGTGGGTGAGCCGGTCCAGCTCGGCGAGCGCGTCGGCGACGGTGCGGGTGCGCTTGGCGGTCGGCTCGGGCACGTAGTCCCGTACGACCAGCTCCCGCTCCGGCTCGACGCCCGCGATCAGCTCGTCCAGCTGCAGCGAGAGCAGCCGGCCGTCCGTGCCCAGCTCCACCACGTACTCGGCGATCTCGGTGGCGATGCGCCGCACCATCTCCAGCCGCTGCGCGACGGCGCTGACGTCCCGGACGGTGACCAGGTCCTCGATCTCCAGCGCGGAGAGCGTGCCCGCGACCTCGTCCAGCCGCAGCTTGTACCGCTCGAGGGTGGCCAGCGCCTGGTTGGCGCGGGAGAGGATGGCGGCCGAATCCTCCAGGACCCGCCGCTGCCCGCCCACGTACAGCGCGATCAGCCGCATGGACTGGCTGACGGACACGACCGGGAACCCGGTCTGGATGGAGACGCGCTGCGCGGTGCGGTGCCGGGTGCCGGTCTCCTCGGTGGCGATCGCCGCGTCCGGGACGAGCTGCACCCCCGCCCGCACGATCTTGCTGATGTCCTTGTCGAGCACCAGCGCCCCGTCCAGCTTGCACAGTTCGCGCAGCCGCGTGGCGGTGAACTCGACGTCGATGACGAAGCCGCCGGTACACAGCGACTCGACGGTCTTGTCGGTGCCGAGCACGATGAGCCCGCCCGTGTTTCCACGGAGGACGCGCTCAAGGCCGTCGCGCAGCGCCGTGCCCGGCGCGACAGCGCTCAGAGTGGCACGCATCAGACCGTCGGCTTTGCCGGGATTCGATGCCCGGTCGCCTGCTGCCACTGCACTCCTCCGTCACAAGGTCTGAATCGGTGCCGCGAGTCGCCCCTCCGCGGCGGTGTACGAGGCTACGTAGGGGCGAGACCAGGGCAAAGTCTACCGGCGGTCCCCGGCCTCCCGTGGGGTCTCCCGGCGTACGCCCGCGGCGGGAGCCGGAGCACGGCCCTCACCGCGGGCCGGACCGCCCCGCTCACCACCGCGTTCGCCCCCTTGATCAACCCTGCTCGGGGGCGTCCTTGCGGGGCCGGTCGGCGCGCTCGCGCCGGGGCAATACGCGCAGTGCGTCCCCTATGTCCGCCACCTCCAGCACCCGCATGCCATCGGGGACGCGCCCCGGGTCGGAGGGCACCAGGGCGTGGGTGAAGCCCAGCCGGGCGGCCTCGGACAGCCGCCGCTGGACCCCCGTGACCCGCCGGACCTCGCCCGCGAGTCCCACCTCGCCGATCGCCACCAGGTTCTTGGGCAGCGGGGTGTCGCTCGCGGCGCTCGCCAGTGCCAGCGCCACCGCCAGGTCCGCCGCCGGCTCCGACAGCTTCACCCCGCCCACCGTGGCGCTGTAGATGTCGCGCTTGCCCAGCGCGCTGATCCGGCCGCGCTGCTCCAGGACGGCCAGCATCATCGAGACGCGGGAGGTCTCCAGGCCGGAGGTGGTGCGGCGGGGGGAGGGGATCTGCGAGTCGACGGTGAGCGCCTGCACCTCGGCCACCAGCGGCCGGCGGCCCTCCAGGGTGACGGTCAGACAGGTGCCGGGCACCGGCTCGGCGCGCCGGGTGAGGAACAGCCCCGACGGGTCGGCGAGGCCGGTGATGCCCTCGTCGTGCAGCTCGAAGCAGCCCACCTCGTCCGTCGCCCCGTAACGGTTCTTGACGCCGCGGACCAGCCGCAGCCGGGCGTGCCGGTCGCCCTCGAAGTGCAGCACCACGTCGACCAGGTGCTCCAGCAGCCGGGGACCCGCGATCGCGCCGTCCTTGGTCACATGGCCGACCAGCAGCGTGGACATGCCCCGCTCCTTGGACGCCCGGATCAGCGCCCCGGCCACCTCGCGCACCTGCGCCATGCCGCCGGGCGCGCCGTCGATCTCGGGGGAGGCGACGGTCTGCACGGAGTCCAGGATCAGCAGCGACGGCTTCACCGAGTCGAGATGGCCGAGCACGGCGGACAGATCGGTCTCGGCCGCGAGATACAGATGCTCGCTCAGCGCCCCGATGCGGTCGGCGCGCAGCCGGACCTGGCTCGCCGACTCCTCCCCGGTGACGTACAGCGTCCGGTGGTCGTCGCTGGCCGCCTTGGCCGCGACGTCCAGCAGCAGCGTCGACTTGCCGACCCCCGGCTCCCCGGCCAGCAGCGCCACGGCGCCGGGTACCAGGCCGCCGCCGAGCACCCGGTCCAGCTCGTCCACGCCGGTGGAGCGGGCGGTGGCCTGGCGGCCGTCGACCTGGCCGATGGGCAGCGCGGCCGAGGTGACCCGGCCGGGCGCGGTGGTCCGCACGGCGGGCGCGCCGAACTCCTCGACCGTGCCCCACGCCTGGCACTCCGGGCAGCGGCCGAGCCACTTGGCCGTGGTCCAGCCGCATTCGGTGCAGCGGTAGGAAGGGCGGTCCTTGGCGGATGAACGGGAGGAGCTACGGGCAGCCATGGCGTCAACGCTAGCGTCGCCCACCGACAGCGGTGCGCCCGGCAGCGCTTGCCCGGCCCGGGTGCGCATAGCAGTTCCGGGGCACGGGAGGGGGACACCTGTCCCCTTATGAGGGAGATGGTCACCCGTAAGGATTAAAACTGCCCAAGTAAGGCGAGCAAGTCTGCATCATCCGCCTACGGTCACCGGGTGATGAGCAGCAGGTCCGAGCACTCGACACACGCCGCCGGCGCACACCGGGCGAAGCGCCGCGCGCCCCGCGTCGCCACCACGCGCCCCCAGCGGCCCCCCGCGCGCTACGAGCCGTATCTGGACGGTCTGTTCACCTACTGCCTGTCGGTCCTGTGCGAGCACGACGCCGCGGCCGTCACGCTCGGCGATGTGCTGGCCGTCGCCGAGCGGCGGCTCGGGCGGGGGCGGGGGCGCGCGGAGGCCGAGGAGGAGCCGAGCCGTCCGTGGCTCTACGCGGTCGCCCGCTGGGCCTGTCTGCGCAAGCTCGCCGAGCTGCGGGAGCAACGGGACCCGCGGGACGGGCGGGACGGTCCGGGCACCGCGCCGCCCGAACCCGTCGCCGACGCGCGCCGCCGCGAACTCGCCGCGCTCGCCTGGCCCGAGGCCGCCGGGACCACCGCCGCCCAGCGCGAGGCGCTCGAACTCCACGTCCGCCACCAGCTCACCCCCGCCGAGGTCGCCGCCGCGCTCGGCAAGGAGCCCGACGAGACCCGCGCCCTGCTCTCCAGCGCCGCCTGCGAGGTGGAGCGGACCCGCGCCGCGCTCGCCGTCGTCGAACTGGGCCACTGTCCCGTCGTCGCCCGCCGCGCGGGCGACACCCAGGTGCTGCTCTCCGCCGCGCTCCGCCGCGAGCTGGTGCGCCATGTCGACGACTGCCGCGAATGCCGCCGGATGGCGGAGCGGGCCACGGCGGACGGCCCCTGGCCCGGCACGGCCGCCGCCCCCGCCGCGCTGCCGGTGCTGGAGGCCCCCCGCCCCGATGTGCACGCCGCGATGCTGTGCGCCCTGAGCGCCCGCCCCGTGCGCGCCGCGGCCGGTCCGCGCTTCGACCGGCGCGGCTTCCCGCTGGACCCCCAGGACCGGGCCGCCCGCCGCAGCAGGCTGCGCAGCCGCGCCCTGACCACGACCGTGGTCGCCACGGTCATTGCCGCCCCGGTGCTCGCCCTGTGGGCCGCCTACCGGGGCGCGCCGCTCGCCGGTGACGAGCACGACACGGATTCGGTGGCCGCCGCCAACGCGGACGGTGCGGACGGCGCGGACGGCGCGGGCAAGGCTCCGGCCGGTGAGCAGGATCGGTCCGCCGGACGTGCGTACGAGCAGGCGGGCAGCGCGCAGGACCGTTCCGGCGCGGCCCGGCTGCGAACCCGGGCCGGCGCGCCGGGGGCCGCCGAGGTGACGGTCGAGGTCATCGGCGCGGACGGCGACCGGGACCGGCTCGGCTCGGGCGCCGGGCGGTCCCGCCGCCCGAGCGGCGGCGGCCGCCACGGCGGCGAATCCGCCCCTCCCCGCCCCGCCCCCGGGCCCGGGCGGCTCACCGTGGAGGCCCAGCCGAGCGGCGATGTGACGGTCATCACCCTGGCCGCCTCGGGCGGCGCCCCGGTGTACTGGTCGGCCTCGGCGTCGGGCGGCGCCCCCTGGCTCCAGCTGAGCCGCACCGCCGGTGAGCTGCGCCCCGGCGAGTCGGTGACGATCACGGTGTCGGTCGACGAGGAGCGCGAGCCACCGGGCCGGTGGCGGGCGCGGGTGATGGTCGCGCCGTCGGGCGCGATGGTGGTGATCGAGGGCCAGGGCCCCGCCCCGACTCCCACCCCCACACCCCCCGGCACCCCCTCGCCCCCGTCCACCCCGCCCCCCTCGGACCCGCCGACGCCGAAGGATTAGCGGGCGCGGCGGCAGCCGCCGCGAGGGTGCCGCGTCCCCACGCCCCGGCGCCAAGTCCGTCGGGTTGGGGTGGGGGCCGATGCCGCACAGCCGTGCCGGGTGGGCTCGCCGCTGCCCGAGGCTCCGGTGCCGGGGCCCGGCGCGGCGCCTCGGCACCGCCGAGTCGCGGCTCTCGCCGTGGCGCCGAGTCCGTCGCGGCGGTCTGGTGCCGATGCCACGCAGCCGTGCCGGGTGGGCTCGCCCCTGCCCGCGGCCCCAGCACCGGGGCCCGGCGCCCCGGCTCTTGCCGTGGCGCGGGGTCGATGCCGCGCAGCCGTGCCGGGTGGTGGGCTCGCCGCTGCCCGAAGGCCCGGCGCCCCGGCCCCGCGCAAGCGGGGGTCCAGGGGACGCAGCCCCCTGGTTACGGGAAGCGGCGGGGTGGGGGAGAAGGCCCCCTCAGCCCACCGGGTCCGCCGGGTGGGGGGCCACCAGGGGCAGGGAGGCCGCCAGCCGCGCCTCGCACAGCTCCGCCAGCCGGTCGTACCCCGCCTTGCCCATCAGCTCCGTCAGCTCCGGCCGGTACGACACGTACACCGGCTCCCCGGCGCCGTGCGCCGACACCGCCGAGGTGCACCACCAGTGCAGGTCGTGCCCGCCCGGGCCCCACCCCCGGCGGTCGTATTCGCCGATCGTGATCTGCAGCACCTGCGTGTCGTCCGGCCGGTCGACCCACTCGTACGACCGCCGCACCGGCAGCTGCCAGCAGACGTCCGGCTTGGTCTCCAGCGGTTCGCGCCCCTCCCGGAGCGCCAGGATGTGCAGCGCGCAGCCCGCGCCGCCCGCGAAGCCGGGGCGGTTCTGGAAGATGCACGAGCCCTCGTAGCGGCGCGTCTGGCGGTCGCCGTCGTCCTCGTCCTCCTCCACCCAGCCCCGGGCGTGCCCCTCGTCGTGGAACTGCCAGATGTCCGGGGTCAGCCGGGCCATGTGGCGGCCGACCCGCTCCTCGTCCTCCTCGTCCGAGAAGTGCGCACCCAGCGTGCAGCAGCCGTCGCTGGCGCGACCGGCCTGGATGCCCTGGCAGCCCTGGCCGAAAACGCAGCTCCAGCGGGAGGTCAGCCAGGTCAGGTCACAGCGGAAGACCTGTTCCTCGTCGGCGGGGTCGGGGAATTCGATCCAGGCGCGGGCGAAGTCCAGGCCGACCTCGTCCGCGGGCGGGGCCGCCGGGGAGGAGACCGGCGCCTGCTCGGGGCTCTGCTCCTGCTCCGGGGCGTTCTTTCGGCCTTTGTCCTGCTTCGCCTTTTTCGTCTTTGCCACGGTGCAAGGGTATGCCCCCGCCATGGAGGCGCCGGGGACGGGGACCGCACGGGCCCGGGTGGGATCCCGTGCATGACCACGCCAGGCGCACAGTAGCGTTCTGGACATGAGACTCGGTGTCCTCGACGTGGGTTCGAATACGGTCCATCTGCTGGTGGTGGACGCGCATCAGGGCGCCCGCCCGCTGCCCGCCCACTCCCACAAGGCGGAACTGCGGCTGGCCGAACTCCTCGACGGCGACGGGGCGATCGGCTCCGAAGGCGTCGATCGCCTGATCGCGGTGATCAAGGAGGCGCTGCAGGCGGCCGAGGACAAGGGCGTCGAGGAGGTCCTGCCGTTCGCGACCTCCGCGGTACGGGAGGCCGCCAACGCCGACGGCGTCCTCGCCCGGGTCGCCGAGGAGACCGGCGTACGGCTGCGCGTGCTCAGCGGCGAGGACGAGGCGCGGCTCACCTTCCTGGCCGCCCGCCGCTGGTGCGGCTGGTCGTCGGGACGGCTGCTGCTGCTGGACATCGGCGGCGGCTCGCTGGAGATCGCGTACGGGCTCGACGAGGAACCCGACGCGGCGGTCTCGCTGCCGCTGGGCGCCGGCCGGCTGACCGCCGCGTGGCTGCCCGGCGACCCGCCCGGCCCGGAGGACGTCCGCGCCCTGCGCCGGCATGTGCGGACCGAGATCGCCCGCATCGTCGGCGACTTCAGCCGCCACAGCACACCGGACCAGGTGGTCGCCACCTCCAAGACCTTCAAGCAGCTGGCCCGGATAGCGGGCGCGGCACGCTCCGCCGAGGGGCCGTACGTGGAGCGCAGGCTGACCGCCAAGGCGCTGGCGGAGTGGGTGCCCCGGCTGGCGGCCATGACCGTCGCGGAGCGCGCCGAGCTGCCGGGGGTGTCCGACGGGCGGGCCCCGCAGCTGCTGGCGGGGGCGCTGGTCGCCGAGGCCGCCATGGATCTGTTCGGCGTCGAGGTGCTGGAGATCTGCCCGTGGGCGCTGCGCGAGGGGGTCATTCTGCGCCGCCTCGATCACCTGCCCACATGACGCCTCGACCACCTGCCCACATGACGCCTGAGGCGCCTGCCCGCATGACGCCCGCATGACGTGATCGGCGGTCGCGGTTTAGTCGCACAGAGCAGCGGCCGTACGCTGTCCCTCGTGACAGAGCCAGTGGTGCGCATCCCGGATGCGAAGGTCGCCCTGTCCACCGCCTCGGTCTATCCGGAGTCGACGGCGACGGCCTTCGAGATCGCCGCGCGGCTGGGCTACGACGGTGTCGAGGTCATGGTGTGGACCGATCCGGTCAGCCAGGACATCGAGTCGCTGCGCCGCCTCTCGGAGTATCACGGGGTGCCGATTCTTGCCGTGCACGCGCCATGTCTGCTGATCACTCAGCGGGTGTGGTCCACCGATCCGTGGGTCAAGCTGCAGCGGGCCAAGGCGGCGGCCGAGCGGCTGGGCGCGTCCACCGTCGTCGTCCACCCGCCGTTCCGGTGGCAGCGCAATTACGCCCGCGAGTTCGTACGCGGAATCTGGCGGATGGCGGACGAGACCGACGTGCGATTCGCGGTGGAGAACATGTTCCCGTGGCGCTACCGGGACCGGGAGATGCTCGCGTACGCGCCGGACTGGGACGTCACCAAGGACGACTACCGGCACTTCACGATCGACCTGTCGCACACCGCGACCTCCCGCACGGACGCCCTGGACATGGTGGACCGGATGGGCGACCGGCTCGCCCATCTCCACCTCGCCGACGGCCACGGCTCCAACAAGGACGAGCACCTGGTGCCGGGGCGCGGCACCCAGCCCTGCGCCGAGCTGCTGGAACGTCTCGCCACGACCGGCTTCGACGGCCATGTGGTGGTCGAGGTGAACACCCGGCGGGCCATGTCCCAGGCCGAGCGCGAGGCGGATCTCGCGGAGGCGCTGGCCTTCACCCGGCTCCATCTGGCCTCCCCGACCCCGGCCTCCCGGACGGGCAGGGCGGTGCGCCGGAAGTGACTCCCGCGACACCCCCGCCCACACCCCCGCCCCCGCCGCCCGCCGCCGGGCCCCGCCGCGGCCGCGGCCGCCCGGCCCGCGGCAGCGTGGCCGAAGGGCCCGGGGCCCGCGACCGGATCCTGACCGCGGCGCGCAACGAGTTCGCCGAGCGCGGCTACGACAAGGCCTCCATCCGTGGCATCGCCAAGGCCGCCGAGGTGGACCCGGCCCTGGTCCACCACTACTTCGGCACCAAGCAGCAGGTCTTCGGCGCGGCGATCGAGCTGATCCTGGCACCCGCCATGGGCGCCCCGGACGCGGTGCACGGCGGCAGCCCGGCGGGCGCGGGTGAGCGGATGGCCCGCTTCTTCTTCGCCACCTGGGAGAACCCGGTCTCCCGGCTGCCCCTGCTGGCGGTGATGCGCTCCGCGCTCACCAACGAGGCGGCCGCCGCCGTACTGCGCGGGATGATCGAGCGGCGGCTGCTGATGCGGATGGCGCGCGACTTGGACGTGCCGGACCCGGAGTTCCGGGCCCAGCTCGCGGCCGCCCAGATCCTCGGGGTCGCGATGCTGCGGTACGTGATCAAGATGGAGCCGGTGGCCTCGGCGACCGTGGACGAGATCATCGCCATGGTGGGCCCGACGCTCCAGCGGTATCTCACCGAGAAGTGATGCCTGATTCCGCACTGTGAGCCGCCCGTCTCTGGATCCGGACACCGCATCGGGATTCGCGCCCCACAGGCGTAGAGTCAGAAGACTCCGAACCGATCCGCAGGTCCGCTTCACAGGACGCACTTACGAGGGAGCCGAGCACCGTGCCCGAGCTGAGGTCTCGCACCGTCACCCACGGCCGCAACATGGCGGGCGCCCGCGCCCTTATGCAGGCTTCCGGCGTAGCGCGTGAGGACTTCGGCAAGCCGATCGTCGCCGTGGCCAACAGCTTCACCGAGTTCGTGCCCGGCCACACCCACCTCCAGCCGGTCGGCCGGATCGTCAGCGAGGCGGTCCACGCGGCGGGCGGCATCCCGCGCGAGTTCAACACCATCGCCGTCGACGACGGCATCGCGATGGGCCACGGCGGGATGCTCTACAGCCTGCCCTCCCGCGACCTGATCGCCGACTCCGTCGAGTACATGGTCGAGGCGCACTGCGCGGACGCGCTGATCTGCATCTCCAACTGCGACAAGATCACGCCCGGGATGCTGATGGCCGCGATGCGGCTCAACATCCCGACCGTCTTCGTCTCCGGCGGCCCCATGGAGTCCGGCCGCGCGACCCTCGTCGACGGCACGGTCCGCAAGCTCGACCTGATCACCGCGATCTCCGAGGCCGTCAACGACAAGGTCTCCGACGAGGACATCGCCCTCATCGAGGACAACGCCTGTCCGACCTGCGGCTCCTGCTCCGGCATGTTCACCGCCAACTCGATGAACTGCCTCACCGAGGCGATGGGCCTCGCCCTGCCGGGGAACGGCTCGGTGCTGGCCACCCACACCGCCCGCAAGGAGCTGTACGAGACGGCCGGGCGCACGGTCGTGGAGATCACCAAGCGCCACTACGAGCAGGACGACCAGACCGTCCTGCCGCGCAACATCGGCTCCCGCGCCGCCTTCGAGAACGCCATGGCCCTCGACATCGCCATGGGCGGCTCCACCAACACGATCCTCCACCTGCTGGCCGCGGCCCAGGAGGCCGGGCTCGACTTCGACATGCAGGCGATCGACGAGATCTCCCGCCGGCTGCCCTGCCTGTCCAAGGTCGCGCCCAACATCGCCCCCGGCGGCGTCTACTACATGGAGGACGTCCACCGGGCCGGCGGCATCCCCGCCATCCTCGGCGAGCTGTACCGCGCGGGCCTCCTCAACGAGGACGTGCACTCGGTGCACTCCGATTCGCTCGCCGACTGGCTCAAGCAGTGGGACATCCGCGGCGGTTCGCCGTCGGCCGAGGCCGTCGAGCTGTTCCACGCCGCGCCCGGCTGCGTCCGCTCCGCGACCGCCTTCTCCCAGTCCGAGCGCTGGGACACCCTGGACACCGACGCCGAGGGCGGCTGCATCCGCGACGTCGCGCACGCCTACTCCACCGAGGGCGGCCTGGCCGTCCTCTACGGCAACCTCGCCGAGGACGGCTGCGTCGTGAAGACCGCGGGCGTCGACGAGTCGATCTGGACCTTCGAAGGCCCGGCCGTCGTCTGCGAGTCGCAGGAGGAAGCCGTCGAGCGGATCCTGAACAAGCAGGTCAAGGAGGGCGACGTCGTCGTCATCCGCTACGAGGGCCCCAAGGGCGGCCCCGGCATGCAGGAAATGCTCTACCCCACCTCGTTCCTCAAGGGCCGGGGCCTGGGCAAGGCCTGCGCGCTGATCACCGACGGCCGTTTCTCCGGCGGCACCTCCGGCCTGTCCATCGGCCACGCCTCCCCCGAGGCGGCCTCCGGCGGCACCATCGCCCTCGTCGAGGACGGCGACCGGATCCGCATCGACATCCCGGCCCGCACGATGGAACTCCTCGTGCCCGACGAGGAGCTGGCCGCCCGCCGCGAAGCCCTGGGCGGCGTCTACGCCCCGAAGAACCGCGAGCGCAAGGTGTCCACCGCCCTGCGCGCCTACGCGGCCATGGCCCTCAGCGCGGACAAGGGCGCCGTCCGGGACGTCACCCGGCTGGGATGAGTCCGGGATAGTTCACCAGCGCGCCGGATCCCGGGCGTCCACGGCGAACACCGTGCCGTCCGGGGCCGTCGCGAAGACCTTGCCCGCCGCCGCCACCGGCGCGGGCATCAGGGCCAGGAAGCCCTGGCCGCCGGGGCGGTCCGCGCGGGGGCGGGTCTGGCCGAGCAGCCGGGCCCGCCGCGTGTCCACCGCCAGCAGACGGCCGTCCGCCGACGAGAAGTACAGCCGCTCACCCGAGACCACCAGCGGCGAGGCGTTGGCCACCGAGGTCTCCATCCGCCACCGCTGCGCCCCGCGCGCGGTGTCGACGGCCACCAACCCGCCGTCCTCGCCCAGCAGATACACCCGGTCGCCCCGGACGGCGGCGCTGCTCAGGGACACCGGGACGGTCAGCTCGGACCGCCGCTCGGCCCGCCGCGCCGGGTCGTAGCGGACGACGGCGACGGTACGGGTCTGCTCATCGGCCTCCGTCAGGTGGAGGACGCCGTCCGGGCCCTGCCCCACGGGGGTGAGGGTGCCGGAGAGCGAGCGCTGCCAGCGCGTCGTACCGCGCACCGTGTCGATCGCCGTGACCTGTGTGTGCCGGCCGTCGGGGGCGGTGGTGAGGGCGTACGCGGTGCGGCCGTCGCCGTAAGCGAAGAAGCTCGGCTCCGGGTGCCCGGCCAGGCGATGGCTCCAACGCTCCCGGTTCGTCGCCCCGTTCACCGCAGTGACGGTGCCGTCCGCCGCGACCAGCAGCACCGTGCCGCCCGCGGAGTACACCCGGCCGCCGTACGCGGACACCTCGCGGCTCCAGCGGACCGCGTGGGTACGCGGATCCAGCGCCTCCAGCCGCGTCCCGTCCGGCGACACCATCCGCACCAGACCGCCCGCCGGGACCGGCGCGGGCGTGGTCGTCCCGGCGGGGCGGCTCGTGGGCGCCGGGCGCGACCACACCACCCGGCCGTCGGCGGGGTCGAGCCGGGCGGCCTGGACCCCGCGCGCCGCGCAGTACAGCGCGCCGTCCCCGTACGAACAGGACGCGGGCCGGGCGCCCTCGGCCTTCGCCTCGGCCGCTCCGCCGCGCAGCTCCCGCTCCCACGGCCGCCACGCGGTGGTGGTCGCGGCGCTGTTGCGCGGATGCCGCTCCGCGGTGGACTCCCGCTCGTCCAGCTGACTCAGTCCCACGACCGTGCCCGCGCCCAGCAGGACGAGCGCGGCGAGCGCCGCCGGGACCCACCGCCGCACACCCCGGCGCCCCCGCGGCGCGGCCTCCCCGGCCACCTCGGGCACGGCCACCTCGGGCACGGCCACCTCGGACCCGGGCGCCGCCTCGGGCTCGGACTCCGCCTCAAGCCCGGACGGCACCCGTGGCTCCGCCACCCGCTGCGCCGGGAGCACCACGGGGGCGACGGGCCCCCGCGCCTCCGGCGGCTGCGGCCCGCGGACCGCCCGCAACACGGTCATCAGGGCATCCGGGGTGGGCCGTTCCGCGGGGTTCTTGGCCAGACAGCGCTCGATCAGCGGCAGCAGTTCGTCCGGCACCCCCGCCAGATCGGCCTCGTCGTGCACCACTTGGTACGCCACGATGTACGGGCTCTCGGACTCGAACGGCCCCCGCCCCGTCGCCGCGTGCACCAGCAGCGACCCCAGCGCGAACACGTCCGCCGCCGGGCCCACCGCCCGCGGCCGCTGGAACTGCTCGGGCGCCATGAACGGCGGCGTGCCGATCAACTTGCCCGTCTCGGTGCGCAGTTCGCTGTCGGACGGCCGGGAGATCCCGAAGTCGATGACCTTCGGGCCGTCCGCCGCGAGCAGCACGTTGCTCGGCTTCAGATCGCGGTGGACGACCCCCACCCGATGGATGTCGCGCAGCGCCTCCGCCAGCCCGGCCGCCAGCGCCACCACCTCGTCCGACGCCAACGAGCCGTTCCGCTTGACGTGTTCGGCCAGGGTCGGGCCGGGGATGTAGGTGGTGGCCATCCAGGGCCGCGGCCCTTCCGGATCGGCGTCCACGACGGGCGCCGTGAACGCCCCGCTGACCCGCCGCGCGGCCGCCACCTCCTGCCGGAACCGCGCCCTGAACTCGGGGTCTTCGGCGAACTCGGCATGTACGACCTTCACCGCGAGCCGTCGGCCCGACGCCGAGCGGGCGAGATGGACCACGCCCATGCCACCCGAGCCGAGGAGTGCCTCCAGTCGGTACTGCCCGGCGTACTCCATGTCTTCCGCTTCTGGCCCCGTCCCGGCTCCGCGCCCCGGCGGCATGCCCCACCCCCGTGTCATCGGCCCGCTAAGCGACTCGGCGAGCCTAGTCGATGATGTGTACGAGCCTTGTTAACCTCCGCATGTCGTGTCACTTGATCCGACATCCGACATGTGCACCACTCGCACAAAGTTCGGAATGACAATCCAACGGGGGAGGGCCACATGGCCATGGAAGAAGCCGTCGCGCAAGCCGTCACCTATCCGACCGCGCCCGGCTACCAGGTGAACGTCCGCAGCGGTCCCGGCACGGGCTACGCGCTGGTCAAGAAGCTGCCGGCCGACACCCGGGTGCCGATCCGCTGCCAGACGCACGGTCAGCGGGTGTCCGGCCCGTACGGCTCGACGGACATCTGGGACTGCATCGCGCCGGGGCAGTACGTGTCCGACGCCTATGTGAGGACGGGAAGCGACGGCTTCGTCACCGTCGCCTGCGGCTGAACCGCGCCCGGCCGAACCGCACGCCCGGCGAAAAGCCCCGGGCCCCCGGCGCGAGAAGCGCCGAGGGCCCGGGGCTGGGCTGTGCCGTTCAGGTGTTACGCGGGTACTTTCGTGTCCTCTTCGACGGGTTCCGCATGGCTCACGACCGCGTTGTGCCGCTCGGTCCACGTGGCCAGCGCCATCTCGCAGGCGTGGTCCACATGGCGCAGACCCCTCAGGTCCAGCTCCACGACCCGCTCACGGGGCAGCCCCTCCAGCTCGTCCAGCAGCTTGGGCAGCCGGAGGAAGGTCGCGTTGCCGAGCACCCGCACCTTGATGGGCTGGTCCTCGTTGGCGTCGCGCCCCGTGACGTCGATGTGGACGTGCGAGGTCTCCCAGGCGGTCTTGATGACCGACAGCAGCAGACCGATGATGACGCCCTCGAACATGTCGGTGGTGACGATGGCCCCGGCGGTCACGATCAGGATGATCGCCTCGCCCCGGCGCTCCCGCCACAGCGGCAGCAGCTCCTTGGTCGGGATCAGCTTCCAGCCCGCGTGCACCAGCACACCGGCGAGCGTCGCGATCGGGATGATGCCCAGCGCGGAGGGGAAGAGGACCGCGAAGACCAGCAGCCACACACCGTGCAGGATGCGCGAGAGCTTCGTCTTGGCACCGGCGAACACATTGGCCGAGCTGCGCACGATCACCGCGGTCATCGGCAGCGCGCCGAGCACACCGCACACCGCGTTACCGGCGCCCTGCGCCATCAGTTCCTTGTCGTACTGGGTGCGCGGACCGTCGTGCAGCCGGTCCACGGCCGCTGCGCTGAACAGGCTCTCCGCCGACGCGATCAGCGTGAACGCGAGGACGGTCCCGATCATGCCCACATCGGTCAGCTGAGTGAACTCACCGAGGCCGGGGGGCTGGATGGCCTCCAGCAGACCCTTGACCTCGACCCGGGCGACCGGCAGATCGAGGCTGACCGTCGCGATCGTCGCGAGCATGACCGCGGCCAGCGGCGCGGGGAGGATCTTGGCGCCCTGCTTGAAGCGCGGCCAGAAGACCAGGACCAGGATGGTTCCGACGCCGATGGCCACGGCCGTGAGCGAGTCGCTCGACCCGGCCACATCGCCGATCAGCCCGGGAATACCGAAGATCTTGTCGAGCCCGCTGCTCGGGGCCCTCATGTCGCCGAGCGCGTAGAGCTGCCCGGCGATCAGTACGAGGCCGATGCCGGCCAGCATGCCCTGCACCACGGCGAGCGAGATCGCCCGGAACCAGCGGCCGAAGCCCAGGGCGCCCATGGCCAGCTGGAGCAGTCCGGAGATCAGGACGAGGACGCCCAGTGCCGCGACGCCGTATTCCTGGACCGCCTCGAAGACCAGCACCGTCAGACCGGCGGCGGGGCCGGAGACCTGCAGGCTGCTGCCCGGCAGGCAGCCGGTGATCAGACCGCCGACGATGCCGGTGATCAGGCCCAGCTCGGCCGGGACGCCGGAGGCGACGGCCACACCCACGCACAGGGGCACGGCCACCAGGAAGACGACGAGGGAAGCGGTGAAGTCGGCGCGGAATGTCCCGGCGCCAGGGGAAGAGCCTGCGGCGCCGCCGGCGCCGCGGAAACGGTCGAGTAGAGAGTTTCGCATGAGGGTTGCCTCCAGTGCGCCCCGTCACCGGCTCTGGGCAGGCGGGGGCATGGCATAGCACTTCGTCAGTGGGATCGATGGAATCGGTCGCTGGCGGTGAAGCTCGCTTGCTCACACGAAGCGTGAGGAAGCGGGAAACGTGACGCGCGAGGGCGCACGGAATAAGCCGTCATGAGCCGTCGGCATATGACGGCGCAACCCTCAGCAGCGGAAGATCTGGAGAGTGACGGGCAGCTCGCCCGATCTCGAGACCGGCACGGCCTCCCGGCCCGTGCGGGATGTGGTGATCGCGGTGCGCGGCATCGGCACACCCGCGTCGCATCCGCACACACACCCGTATTTGCCGCTCGGTGTGGGTGCGGTCAGCGGGGCTCGTCCGTTACGGAGCCCGTTGCAGTCCTCGACCCCGTCATCATGATGGGTGGAGAGAGCCTTGATGATCGGCTTGGGGTCGGCGGACACCGTCGAGGCGATCGTTTCGGGATGGGTGACCTGCGCGGACGTGCAGTCCGCGGCGATGAAGAGGGCGAGCAGTACGGATACCACGGCCAGTAGCCCACGAGCGGTATGCCGGACCGTCCTCACCATCGCCTCCCTCCTATACGTATCGACACTCAACTCCATTGTGTCCAGAACCCCGTGACCATTTGCAAGTTGATATGTAACCAACTTGTGAACGGAGAGGCATCGAACAGGACGGATTCGTTCCGGTCGCTCCGGCGGACGCCAGCGCTCACAAGCGATCGGGTCACGCCGGGTAGCCGAGGGGAGGGGGTGAAAAATATTATTCATCGAACAATGAATAAGGATCGACGCGTCACCCGGCTGCCCGGTGCGAGGATGAGAGACGTCCATCCATCGCAGCAACGCACGAGGTGAGCCGCACTATGACGGAGACGGTCGCCGTGCTCGGCACGGGAAAGATCGGCGAAGCCCTTCTCAGCGGAATGATCCGCGGTGGCTGGAAACCGACCGATCTGCTGGTCACCGCCCGCCGCCCGGAGCGCGCCCAGGAGCTGCGGTCACGCTACGGCGTCGAGGCCGTCACCAACGCCGAGGCCGCCAAGGCCGCCGACACCCTCATCCTCACCGTCAAGCCGCAGGACATGAGCACGCTCCTGGACGAGCTGGCCCCGCACGTGCCCGCCGACCGGCTGGTGATCTCCGGCGCCGCGGGCATCCCCACCTCCTTCTTCGAGGCCCGCCTGGCCGTCGGCACCCCCGTGGTGCGCGTCATGACCAACACCCCGGCCCTCGTCGACGAGGCCATGTCCGTCATCTCGGCGGGCAGCCACGCCAAGGAGGAGCACCTGGCCCACGCCGAGGCGATCTTCGGCGGCGTCGGCAAGACGCTCCGCGTCCCGGAGAGCCAGCAGGACGCCGCGACCGCCCTCTCCGGCTCCGGTCCCGCGTACTTCTACTTTCTCGTCGAGGCCATGACGGACGCCGGAATCCTGCTCGGGCTGCCCCGCGACAAGGCCCACGACCTGATCGTCCAGGCGGCGATCGGCGCCGCGACGATGCTGCGCGACAGCGGCCAGCACCCGGTCTCGCTGCGCGAGGCCGTGACCTCCCCCGCGGGTACGACGATCAGCGCCATCCGCGAACTGGAGAGCCACGGCGTACGGGCTGCCCTGATCGCCGCCCTCGAGGCGGCCCGCGACCGCAGCCGCGAGCTGGCCTCCGGCAACAGCTGACCCGCCCGCGACCCCGGGCCGGGGCCCGGCGGCCCCGGCCCGGATTCCGCGGCTCAGACCGACGGCAACAGCCCCACCGCCGCATAGGCGGCGTCGACCCGTGGCCGGGCCAGCGCCCGGGCCCGCTCGGCCCCGGCCCGCAGCACCCCGTCCACATAATCCGGATCCGCGCTCAGCTCGGCATGCCGCGCCCGGAGCGGCCGCAGCAGCTCCACCACCGCCTCGGCCACCGCCCCCTTCAACGCCCCGTACGAGGTGTACTCCTCGGCCAGCACCTCCGGCTTGCCCCCGGTGCACCCCGCGAGCACATCCAGCAGATTCGCCACCCCGGGCCGCTCCTCCCGGTCGTACCGGACATCGCTGCCGCTGTCCGTGACCGCCCGCATGATCTTCTTGCGCACGACATCGGTCTCGTCCAGCAGATAGACGATGCCCCTGCCCTCGCCGTGCGACTTGCCCATCTTCGACAGCGGGTCCTGCAGATCCATCACCCGCGCCGCCACCGGCGGAGCCGTCGCCCGGGGAACGGTGAAGACCGGCCCGTACCGCTGGTTGAACCGCCGCGCCAGATCCCGGGTCAGCTCCACGTGCTGCGTCTGGTCGTCGCCGACCGGCACCTGGTCCGTCCCGTACGCCAGGATGTCGGCCGCCATCAGCGCCGGATAGGTGAGCAGCGACAGCCGTACGCTCCTGCCGCGCGCCGACTCCCGCGCGACCTTCTCCTTGTACTGGATCATCCGCCGCATCTCGCCGTCGGCGGCCGTGCACTCCATCAGATAGGACAGCCGCGCGTGTTCGTCCACATGGCTCTGGACGAACAAGGTGCACTGCGCCGGATCCAGACCGGCGGCGAGGAACAGCGTGGCCGCCTGCCGGGTCAGCCGTCGCACCCGCGCCGGATCGTGCTCCACGGTCAGCGCGTGCAGATCGACGACGCAGAACAGCGCGTCGGCCCGGTACTGGTCCTCCTCGACCCACCGGCGCACGGCGCCGAGGTAGTTGCCGAGGGTCAGATGCCCGGTCGGCTTGACCCCGCTGAAGATCCTGGGCCGTGCCGTCGTGGTGTGTGCCATGGGTGTGCTCTCTCCCGTTGTCCCGGGACCGCCGGACCGTACGGCCGGCTCCGCGAGAGGGAGGAGATACGAAAACGGCCGCCGGAGCGGCGGCCGTGGAGGTGCATGCGCTGGGGGCGGCCGCCGTCAGGCGGGCCACCACTGTGCGATGTGCGCATGCTTCGTCATGCCACAGAGCGTACGCCCGCCTGGGCGCCCCGGCACGGGTTTGAACGCCGCCGGGGCGTCGTGTAGTGTTCTTCGAGTTGTCACGGAGCCCGCAGGGAAACGGGACAGCCACTCGAGCCGCACCGGCGGCAAACCACTCCGCACGACCCCCAATCGGGAACGACTTCGGCATGCCGAAATCCGGACCGAAAAGCTCGATTATGA
>NZ_JBEYAL010000083.1:0-19584 GCF_040631655.1 Streptomyces sp. NPDC019937 | reverse complement strand
GCCCGCTGGGCATCAGTCAGTGACAACGGCGGAAT
Organism: Streptomyces sp. NPDC019937; assembly: GCF_040631655.1. NCBI lineage: Bacteria > Bacillati > Actinomycetota > Actinomycetes > Kitasatosporales > Streptomycetaceae > Streptomyces > Streptomyces sp. NPDC019937. Next base: position 19,549 of record NZ_JBEYAL010000083.1, on the reverse strand, counting down.
CTTCGGACCCGGACGACTCATACCGAACCAACGACAAACCTCCGACTCAGGTCACTAGCGTCTACAGGTACAGCCCCGCGTCCGTCTCGCCCGGCTGGAGGGGGACCGAGGCGGGGCGGGTGCCGCGGCGCAGCGCGAACAGCTCCGCGAGCGTCGCGCCGTCCCGGCCGATGCCCTCCTCCGCGCCCAGCCAGTTGACCGCCTCCGTACGGTTCAGCTTGCCGACCTCGATGCGGGCGAGGCAGCGGCCGGGGCGGACCACCGCCGGGTGCAGCCGCTCCAGGTCCTCGTTGGTGGTCACCCCGACCAGGACGTTGCGCCCCTGGCCCAGCAGACCGTCCGTCAGGTTGAGCAGCCGGGACAGCGCCTGGCCCGCGGTGTGCTTGGCCTCGCCGCGGATCAGCTCGTCGCAGTCCTCCAGCAGCAGCAGCCGCCAGCGGCCCTTGGCCGAGCCGTCGTCCTCGCCGATGGCGATGTCCATCAGATAGCCGACGTCGGTGAACAGCCGCTCCGGGTCCAGGACGCAGTCCACCTGGCACCAGTCGCGCCAGGAGCGGGCGAGGGTGCGCAGCGCGGAGGTCTTGCCGGTGCCGGGCGGGCCGTGCAGCAGCAGGAGGCGGCCCGCGATGTCGTCCGGGGTGACCTTCATCAGCCCGTCCATGGCCTCGGCGACCGGCGCCGTGTAGTTGTCGCGGATCTCCTCCCACGTCCCGGCCGCGATCTGACGGGTGGTGCGGTGCGGGCCGCGGCGCGGTGAGACGTACCAGAAGCCCATCGACACGTTCTCCGGCTGCGGCTCGGGCTCGTCCTCGGCGCCGTCGACCGCCTGCCGCAGCACCGTTTCGGCAAGCTCGTCCCGGACGGCGGTCACGGTCACGTCCGCGCCCCGGTTCCACCGGGACACCAGCAGGGTCCAGCCGTCGCCCTCGGCGAGCGTGGCGCTGCGGTCGTCGTCGCGGGCCGCGCGCAGCACGCTCGCGGCGGGCGGCAGCAGCGTGGCGCCCGACTTCACCCGGTCGACGGAGTGACTGCGGGCATAGGGCTGCTCTCCGGTCGCGAACCGGCCGAGAAAGAGCGCGTCGACGACATCCGACGGCGAATCACTGTCATCGACGTTCAGCCGGATCGGAAGGGACTGTTCGGCGGGTGTAGCGGGCAGGGTCTGCCTCCTGAGCGAGCGGTCGGGTGCGGCGGTCGGCGCACCCGGCCCCATGATCCAGCACGAGGGGCGTCGGCGCACCGGGGTTTACGGCCGTTTACCGAGCTGTTCCGAAGAAGCCCACCGGAATAGGGGTGTTCGCGGGGATTATGCGCAAGATTCACCCTTTTGAGTGATCGAAAGTTTTTGGACAGTCTCGCGCATAGATCATGATTTTCGGCGGCATGACGTAGCCATGTCACATCGCCGATATACGCACGGTGGCGTGATTGACGGTTTCGAACGCGAGTGCCCCGTTTCGGGGTGGTCGCGCCTCACATCGGCACAGGAGTGATCCTGCTAGGGAGATTCGAATGAAACTGTCCAGACTCACGGCGGCCTTAGGGTCGTTCGTCGTCGGCGCCGTCCTCGTCCTCACCGGGGCCGGCGCCGCCCACGCCACCGGGCAGAGCGCCGGACCCGCCTATGTGGCGCTCGGCGACTCCTACTCGTCCGGGGTCGGCGCGGGCAGCTACGACAGCGCCAGCGGCGCCTGCAAGCGCAGCACCAAGGCGTACCCCGCGCTCTGGGCCGCCGCCCACTCCCCCTCCAGCTTCGCCTTCACCGCCTGCTCGGGCGCCAAGACCGGTGATGTGCTCAGCGGTCAGCTCGGACCGCTCAACTCGTCCACCGGGCTCGTCAGCATCAGCATCGGCGGCAACGACGCCGGGTTCGCGAGCGTGATGACCACCTGTGCGCTGCAGGGCGAGAGCGCCTGTCTCACCGCCGTGGCCAACGCCCGTACGTACGCCCAGAACACCCTGCCCGGCAAGCTCGACCAGGTGTACGACGCCATCAGCGCCAAGGCCCCGTCCGCCCATGTCGTCGTCCTCGGCTACCCGCGTTTCTACAAGCTGAACGGCTCCTGCCTCCTGGGCCTCAGCGAGGCCTCGCGCACCGCCATCAACAACGCCGCCGACCTCCTCAACTCCGAGACCGCCAAGCGCGCCGCCGACCACGGCTTCACCTTCGGTGACGTCACCACGACCTTCACCGGCCACGAGATCTGCTCCGGCAGCGCCTGGCTGAACAGCGTCACCTTCCCCATCGAGGAGTCCTACCACCCGACCGCCGCCGGCCAGTCCGGTGGCTACCTCCCCGTGTTCACCTCCGCTGCTTGATCCGGCTGATCCGCGCATCGGAGGAGGCCCCGTCCGTCGGGGCCTCCTCGCACGTCGTGGCGAAGTCGACGCGCGAGGACGTCACGCCCTTCGGACCCTTGGTCTCCACGGCGATCCAGTCCTCGTGGCGGCCGCCCACCTGATACGACGGCTCGGTGTGGTGCACGGTGTGCGCCGTGCGCCCGCTGCCGAAGCGGGCCGACTTCCAACCGCCGTCCGAGACCCGGCCGCTGCCGGTGATCCAGCGGTATTCGACCGTCGCGGGAGCGTGGTTCACGAAGAGCGTGGCGGTGAACGAGGGCGCCTTGTCGGGCGGCGGCGGGCAGGCTCCCTCGTAGGTGTCCCTCTCGGCCTTGATGACGACCGTGATGGTGACCGCGGGCGCGGTGGTCGCCGTGCGGGGGGTGTCCCCGGTGGCGTCCGTACGGTGCGTGCCGGTGGCGTTCGTGACGGCCGTACCGCCGCCGGTGCCGCGGTTCGTGTCGTCCTGGCCGTCGCCGTTCAGCAGCGCCCAGGTCAGCCCGGCCAGCGCCAGCACGCCCAGCAGCGCCCCCGCCGCGACCGCGGCCACCGCCCGCCGGGGATACTCCGGCCGGGGCTGATCGTCCGCGGGGCCGACGGGGCCGGCGGGAGTGGGAGCGGCCGGATAGCCGCTCGGCGGCGCGGACGCCACCAGGGGCCGCGTGGGTGCCGTGGGTGCCGCGGCTGTCGTGCGGCCGGTGTCCGATGGCGGCCGTACGCCGCCGGGCGTGCCGCCCGCGGCCACCAGCCGCAGCTGCCGCTCCGCCTCCGCGGCCGGCGTCCGCTGCCGCGGGTCCTTCCGCAACAGCCCCTCCAGTACGGGCCTCAGCGGCCCGGCCCAGCGGGGCGGCGGTAACGCCGCGTCCACCACGGCTCGCAGCGTCGACAGCGGCGTGTCCTGCCGGAACGGCGAGAAGCCCTCCACCGCCGCGTACAGCATCACGCCCAGCGACCACAGATCCGCCTCCGGGCCCGGCGGCTGCCCGAGCGCCCGCTCCGGGGCGAGGAATTCCGGCGAGCCGATCAGCTCCCCGGTCAGCGTCAGCGCCGCGTCGCCCTCCACCAGGGCGATCCCGAAGTCGGAGAGCACCACACGGCCGTCGTTCCCCAGCAGCACGTTGCCGGGCTTCACGTCCCGGTGCAGAACGCCCACCGCGTGCGCGGCCCGCAGCGCCGCCAGCACCTCGGCGCCCACGGACGCGGCCCGCGCGGGCGGCACCGAACCCTCCGCCTCCAGCACGTCCGCGAAGGACAGCCCGCGCACCAGCTCCATGACGATCCACGGGCGGCCGCCCTCCACCGCCACGTCGTACACCGTGACCACGTTGCGGTGCGAGACCCGCGCCGCCGCCCGGCCCTCCCGCTCCAGCCGGGCGTACAGCCGGCCGGTGTCGCGGTCGCCGAGCCCGGCCGGGGCCCGCACCTCCTTGATGGCCACTTCGCGGCCCAGCGCCTCGTCGTACGCCCGCCACACCACGCCCATGCCGCCGCGGCCCAGTGCGCCGAGGAGGCGGTAACGCCCCCCGGCCAGCTGCTCACCCCGTCGCCCGAAACCGTCTTCGCTCATGGCCGAGCCCTCCCCCCAACCGAGCAATTCGGGCTGAATGTACCTCAACCGAGCGTTGTTGCCGCCCCCCTGAGCACCAATCCGCAGCCGAGCGCGAGGACGACGGCGGCCGTGCCGAACGGCGACGCGCGGTGCAGCGCGCCCAGCAGCTTGTGGCCCCGGCCCGCCCGCTCCCGGCGGGCCATGAGCCGTTCGGCCGCCTCCTGTCCCACGCGTACCGCCGTGAACCCGGCCGCCGTGAGGGTCAGCGCCAGCCCGATCCCGTACGCCACCACCAGTACGACCCCGAACCACGCCTGGCCGAGCGCGGCCGCGCCGACGAGCACGACGACGGCGGAGGGGCTGGGGACCATGCCGCCCGCGAAGCCCATCAGGAGGGTGCCGCGGAGGGTGGGGCGCAGCTCATGGGTGTGGGTGTGGCCGTCCCCGTGGTCGTGGGTGTGGGTGTGCCCGTGCGCGTGGTCGTGCGTATGCCCGTGATCATGGTCATGATGGTGGTGTTCGTGCTGGTGGGCCTTCACATGCCGATGCCTGCGCACCGCCTTGCGCAGCAGCCCCGCGCCCGTCAGCGCGACCAGCGCCCCGCTCGCGATGCCCAGCCAGGAGATCACCGAGGGAGCGGCCGCCGAACCCGCCGTGACCAGCAGCCCCAGGGCGAACACCCCCATCGTGTGGGTGACCGTCACCGACGCGCCCAGCGCCAGCACATCGCGCAGCGCGCTGCGCCCGCCCGCCGCGGCGGCCGCCGCCATCATCGTCTTCCCGTGGCCCGGGGCGAGCGCGTGCATCGCGCCCAGCAGGACCGCGATGCCGAAGGCGGTGAGCGCGAAACCGAAGGTGATGTCGTGCCGCGCCACCATCGAGGTGAGCGCCTGCGTCCAGCGGTCCGCTCCGCGCGGCAGCACCGACGAACCCACCGCGTCGTCCCGGTCGGACGCCGGGGTCGCCGCGGCGAGCGCCGGGCCGCCCGGCTTCACCCGGAGGGTGGCCGTGCGCTGGTCCAGCGGCGAGGAGAGCTGGCCCTTGGGGTAGCTGGTCAGCCGGTGGGAGGCCGAACGGGCGGGGGCGGTGGAGTCGGTGAGCGTCATCCGGTCGCCCCGGGCCGTCAGCTCGCGCCAGCCGGGGCCGGTGCCGACGTCGTGGGGGCGGTAGCCGATGGCCGCCTCCCGCGCGTGCGCCAGCTTCGCCGTCAGCCGGCAGCTCACCCGCAGCGTGGGCAGCCCGGCCTGGCCGGGCCGGGCGCGGGCCGCGCTGCGCTGGACGCGTACGCCGGTCTCGCGGCCGTCCACGGTCAGCCGGGCCTTGTCCGCGGCCGTAGCGCAGCGGGTCCCGGCCCAGGAGGCCAGCTCGCTCCGGGAGAGCGCGTCGTCGCCGTTCCGGTCGATCTGTGCCTTCGCCTGCGCGGACGGGATCTCGGCCAGGTCCTCGACGTGGTCGACGCGGACGGCGTCCTGCGCGATGACCAGGCCGTCGTAGCGGTTGACGGTGAAGTTGCCGAGCGGATGCGCCTCGGCGCTCCCGGCGGGCACCAGCACCGCCGCCACGGCCCCCACCAGCACGCCGGCCGCCGCCAGCCGCCGCCGCATGCGCCGCCGCGCCGGGGTCTTGCCGCCGGTCCGGGAAGGGACGGAGTGGGGAGAGGTCATCGCGCACCGCCCAGCCGCTTCAGCGCCGCCTTCGCGTCGCGCGACCCCGTCGGCGAGAACCCCGGGTTGAGGTCGAGGGCGTCGGCGAGGTGGCCGCGGGCGGCCTTCTCGTCGCCCAGGGACTTCTCGATCATGCCCCGGTGGTAGAGGAACGCCGCGTTGCGGTAGCCCGGTCCGGCGGCCCGCTCGGCGGCGTCCAGGGCCTCGCGGTCCTTGCCGTTGCGGTGCAGCGCCCAGGCCAGCGCGTCGGCGGTGTGCACCGTCTGCCGCCGGTCCCATTCGGCGCGGGCCGCCTTCAGGGCCTGCTTGACGTCACCGTGGTCGGCCGCGACGAGGGCGCTGTCGAGGTCGGTCGCCACCCCGTTCGCGCGGGCCAGGGTGATCCAGGTGTCGACCACCGCGTACTGCTGCTTCGCCTTCGCCGCGTCGCCCCGCGCCTCGTACGCCTCGCCCAGCGCGGCCAGCTGGGCGGGCAGCGGAGAGCGCCGTACGACCTCCTCGAGATCGCGTATACCGGCGCTCACACGGCCCTGCGCGACGGCCGTGCGGCCGCGGTACTCCAGGGCCGGGAGATAGCCGGGTACGGCGCGCAGGGCGGTGCCGAAGGCGCGCCGCGCGGTGTCGTACCGGCCCTGGCCCCACGCGAGTTGGCCGATCGAGGTGGAGACGTAGGCGATGTCGCTGGGCGAGGTCGCGGACTCCCGCGCGCGCTCCAGGACCTCGCGCGCCCCCTTCGGATCGCCGCGCAGCTCCATGACGTAGGCGAGCCGGGTGAAGACGGGGATGCCGGGCCGCACCGCGTCGGCGTGCTCGGCGGCGGCGTAGGCGTCCTTGTAGCGGCCCAGCTCCACCAGGGCGTCGATGCGGACGGCCATCGCCGCCTGGCCGTAGGAGTTGATCTTCAGCGCCTTGTCGGCGTCCCGCAGCGCGCTCGTGAAGTCGTGCCGGGCGGCGGCGAGGGAGGCGCGCCCGGCGAGCGCCTCGTCGTTGTCGCGCGGCTGGACGGCGAGCGAGCGGGCGAAGGTCTTCTCCGCCTGCGGATAGCGGGTGGGGTCGCCGGTGCCGCGGGCCTGTTCGATGTAGGCGGCCCCCAGCCCGGACCAGCCGGAGGCGTCCTTCGGCTGGGCGCGCAGATGCTTCTGCAGGGCGCTGATCCGGCCTGCCAGGCCGTCCGCCGAGACCTGCTGCAGCGCTGCCGGCGCCCCGGCGGCGCTCAGCGACACCGGTCCGGCGGGCCGGTCGCCCGGCGTCCCGCCGAGTACGGACGAGGCGGCGGTCAGACCCACCGCGAGGGTGCAGACGACGGCCGCCGTGCGGACCGTGCGGGGGAGGGGTGGCCGGAGAGCCATGGGTGACAGCTGCCTTTCGCCGGGACGGTGGAGTTCGCCGGGACGGTGGAGAGGAGGGCGCGGTCCACACGGCTGGGAGCGTGCGATGGGGGCGGGACCGCGCCCGCGGGGTGGTGTGAGTGGCGACGGGCGCCGGTCAGCGCCGGCGCGCGCGGGCGGGACGGCGCGACTTGCGCATCCAGAGCAGGCCGAGCCCCAGCAGCAGTACGGCGCCACCGCCGGCCGCCGCGGACCCGGCGAGCATCATCGTGTCCTCGGAGGAGCCACCGATGCCCGAGCCGCCCTCCAGCAAGGACGAACCGGCGCTCTTCGAGACGGCCTTGGCGTCCGAACCGGAGCTGGGCAGCGCGAGGAACGGGAAGGCGCCGTAGAACTCCTGGTCGTTCTTGTCGACCGCGTCGCCCAGGTCGTTCTTCTTGCCCAGCAGTTCGCCCTCCACGGCCTGCAGCGAGATGTCCAGGACGTCGTCGAGCGGCCGCCGCCCGTTGGGGAACCCGGCGTTGTCGCCGTCGAGCACGCCCAGCCGCTTGGGGTCCTTGGCGGGCGCGATGGAGGTGTTGAGCCGCAGCATCTCCGAGGGGCGGACGTGCGGCGGCTGGTTGAGCTTGGGCACACCGGTCAGGAAGACCTGCACCAAGTCGTCACGGGGGGTGTCCGGGGCCTCGATCTTGTAGATCTGCTCGATCAGCTTGGGCAGCTCGGGGTCCTTGACGGAGCCGGCGAACTGCGCGTCGTCCCACGGTGCCGAGGCGTTGAACTTGTCCTTGTCCTTGCGCGGGATGACGACCTCGTTGACCAGCGGGTTGCCGAGCCGGGAGACCTGCGCCCAGCCGCCGCGCGCGGTCTTGCGGTGGACGGTGGACCACACGCCGATCACCGGCTGGTCCTTGGACTCGACCAGTGCCTTGGTCGGCACCTCCAGGGCGAGGGACTGGACGTTGTAGCCCTTGAGGGTGTCGTTGCCGATCTCGGACATGTCGCCGCCGTAGAGCAGGTCGAAGACCCGCAGATCGGCGAAGAAGGGGTCGTCGGCCTGACCGGCGAAGCTGGTCGAGCCGCCGCTGTAGCCGATCTCCTGCACCGCCTGGTCGCGGAGCTTCTTGTAGTCCGGCATGGACGCCTTGCCGACGTTCGACGGGGCGACCGGCAGGTCGTCGGCGAGCTTGGCCCGGGCGACGGCCCGCTGGTTCTTCAGCTGGAAGACCTCGAGGTCATAGCTCTGGGTGAAGTTGAGGTCCGGGTCGTCGAGCGAGTCGACCGGGCCGGTGTTGTAGAGGAACGTGTCCCCGTTCTTCAGGTGGTCCTTGAACGTCCAGCGGAAGAGCAGATCGCCCTGGCCGTCGCCGTCGTTGTCGATGTGCAGGTCGTATCGGGCGTCCGTGCCGAACTTGTAGAAGTTCGGGCCGCCGGCCGGGTCCTGGAACGGCAGGAAGTTCGTGATCAGGGTGGTCTTGTCCGGCTTGTCCGGGCTCTGGAACGCGTACACGTCCGTCGCGTCGTACTGCGGCTGCCCCGAGATCAGCGGCGCCTCGCGGTGGCTGGAGGCTTCGGCCGTCTGCGGCTGCAGCGCCGCCACGCCGGCGGCGGTGAGCCCGCCCGCGGCCAGCGAGCAGCAGACGAGCCCGGCCAGGCTCCTGGTGAATGCGGTCATCGTGTCGGTCCTTCGCACCTTGCCGGATGTTCCTTCATGCGGCTATTCGGGGCGGAGGGCCGAAAGGCTTGGCGCGTTCTGTAATTTGTCATGAAACGCAAAGGGGCTCCCACCGGGGCCGATCTTCACTGTATGGGCGTCAACACCCTTGACGTGGTGGTGAATCAGCGACCTGGGATGCGCGGGTGACGGCTCGGGGAGGTAGGGTTACTCTGCCCGGGGCGGGTGCCCTCGTACGGGTGGGGAGTGACAATGGAGCAGATAACGGTACGCAGCAGGCCTCGAGTGCCTGCCATTCATTGCGGGAGCGGAGCGTCCAGCGCGCGCCTCGACCGCCATCTCGCGGTGCTGGGCGGCCCGGCCGTCCCCGAGCGGGAGGCCGAGGGCGCGACGGTGCTGATGCAGGAGCTCATCGCGCGCGATCACGCACGCGCGAAGAACAACCGGGGCGCCCGGGTGTCGCTGTTCGCGCCGCTGCGTCGGCTGCGGCGTTCGCTGTTCGGCAACCACGCCTGACCCACCGCGCCCGACCGCCCCTGCCAGGCGCGTCACACCCGCGCGCCCCGGCGCATCCGCATCCAGGGAAGGCACCGGACGCACCGGCCCGCTCCAGCCGGTGCTCCGTGCTGTGAGGCGCGGCACACCGCCGGCTTCCCGGGACGCGCGGCGCCCCGCGTCCTGGCGGCGGTCACAGCAGCGCGAACTGGCCCTCCGGCCCCTCCTCCTGGTGATCCAGCACCGACGCCGGGCGGCGGGCCGCGGCCGGCACCGGCAGCACCCCGGCGGCGCGCAGCTCCTCCGGCCCGACCAGCGGCCCTCCGGCCACCCGGTCGGCCAACGCCTCCCGGTCCCGGCGCAGCTCGGCGAGCAGCGCCAGCACGGTGATCAGCTCCAGCAGCTCGGACGTCCAGGCCCGCGGCCACCCGGCCGGCGCGCCGACCGCCTCCAGCGTGCCCGCCTCGGCAGGCGCCGTACGCCGCTCGAACCACGCCTCCAGCACCCGCACCCCGCCCGCGTGCGCCTCCCACGCGGCCCGCGGTACGGGGGAGACGCGCCCCGCGCCCAGATACAGGGCCGCCTCGTCCGGGTCGTAACCGATCGTGTCCGGCATCCCGCGCTCGGGCAGCGCGGCGCGCACATACGGGCGCTGGCCGCCCGGCATGCGCGGGCGCTCACCACTGTGCGCCCCGCGCGTATGCAGCCACAGCGCACGGCGGCCCAGCTCCACGCCCGTCTCCCAGGTCTCGGGATCGGCCGTCAGCGGTACGGCGCACGGCGCGCCCCGGTGCGCGGCGGCGGCCCAGGCGAGGAAGTCCTCGGCGGCGACCGGACGCCCGAGCCGCTCGCCGAGGTGGGCGAGCAGCCCCGGCGCGAGATTGGGCTCGCGTCCGCCGGGACGGCGGTACAGCGGGCGGATGTGCCCGGGGCGCCCGGCGGGGGAGTGGCCGTCCGGCAGCAGCGCCGAGAAGGTGAGCGCCGGGTCGGGGCCGGGCCCGCCCGCCTCCACCACATGGATCTGCCGGTCGTCCGCGACCCGCCACAGCTCCGGGCGCGCGGCGTCGAGCAGCCGGTGATCCGGTATCAGCCACAGCTGGTCGAACGGCCCGTGCCCGATCCGCACCGGCTCCGGACACGGCCCGTCCTCGCGGGCCAGCCGGGTGGTCGAGGTGGCCTGGCCGGGCAGCTGGCTCACGGAGGTGTGCAGCGTACGGGCGCGGCTCGGCCGGAACAGCGCCGCCCGCTCCGCCTCGTCCCCGGCGCCGACCAGCCGCGCCCAGCGGGCCCGCAGCGCCCCCGCGTCCGGCCCCACGACCCAGCCCCGCCCGAACCGTGGCGGCCGCACGGACCAGGGCATGAGATCCGCCAGCAGCGATGCGTCTCGGGTAGCCGTCACCCTGCCGCCTTTCACCCGGCACGTACGTCGGTCAGCCAACGCATCGTAACTGTGCCGCATGCCGCGGTCAGTCGGCGTGGACCGTCACCGAGAACGAGAAGCGGTCGCCGCGGTAGTGGATGCGGGCCACGTCGACCACGCGGCCCGTGTCGTCGTACGTCACCCCCGTGTAGTGGAGGATCGGGCTGAGCAGCGGGATCTGGAGGAGGCGGGCGGTCTCCGGGTCGGCCAGGCGCGCTTCCACGGTGTCGGTGATGCGGCTGATCCGTACCCCCACCGCGTCCCGCAACACCTTCGTCATCGGCCAGCGCGCCAGGTCCGCCAGGTCGATGCGGGCGGCGAGTTCGGGGCGGACCAGGTTCTCGGCCCAGTTGGTGGGCTCGTCGCCGCGCTCGTCCCGGCGCAGCCTGCGGTAGGAGGCGGCCTCCTCCAGGCCGGGGAAGTACCCGGCCAGCTCCGCCGGGACCGGCGCCGGGCCGTGCTCCAGCACCGTGGTGCGCTCGCCGGACTGCTGGGCCACGATCGCGTCCACCGAGCCCAGCAGCCGCACCGGTGTGCCGCGCCGCGCGCTCGGTTCGATGAAGGTGCCGCGCCGCCGGTGGCGGCTGATCAGGCCCTCCGACTCCAGCTCCTTCAGCGCCTGCCGCATGGTGAGGACGCTGACGCCGTAGTGCTCGGCGAGCTGGTCCTCGGTCGGCAGCCGCAGCGGCTCATCGGGCCCGCGGCCGAGTATGGAGGCGCGCAGCGACTGCGAGACCTGGTACCACAGCGGCAGCTTGCGGTTGAGGGCGAGGGAGTCGGGGGCGAAGGTGGTCACGACGCGGCTCTCCGGTAACGGTCACAGCGGGCCTGACGGCATCATGCGCGGAAGTGGCGCTCCAGACCCTGCCACACCGCGTCGTACGCCCCCTGGAGCCGGTCCGACTCCAGCGCCTGCTGGGTGGCCGTCACCGGCCACCGCGTCTCGAACATGAAGGCCAGCCCGTCGTCCAGCTTGCGGGGCGTCAGCTCGGCCGCGCTCGCGGCCTCGAAGGTGTCGCGGTCGGGGCCGTGCGCCGACATCATGTTGTGCAGCGAGCCGCCGCCCGGTACGAAGCCGCCCGGACCGGCCGTCTTGGCGTCGTACGCGCCCTCGATCAGGCCCATGTACTCGCTCATCACATTGCGGTGGAAGTACGGCGGCCGGAAGGTGTCCTCGCCGACCAGCCAGCGCGGCGCGAAGACCACGAAGTCGACGCCCGCGAGCCCGGGGGTGTCGGACGGCGAGGTGAGCACCGTGAAGATGGACGGGTCGGGGTGGTCGTAGCTGATGGTGCCCATGACGTTGAAACGCCGCAGGTCGTAGACGTACGGGACGTGGTTGCCGTGCCAGGCGACGACATCGAGCGGGGAGTGGTCGTATGTCGCGGACCACAGGTTGCCGCAGAACTTGCTGACCACCTCCACCGGCCGCTCCACGTCCTCGTACGCGGCGACCGGGGCCAGGAAGTCGCGGGCGTTGGCCAGCCCGTTGGCGCCGATCGGGCCGAGGTCGGGGAGGACGAAGGGGCGGCCGTAGTTCTCGCAGACGTATCCGCGGACGCAGGCGTCCAGCGGCTCGACCCGGAACCGCACCCCGCGCGGGATGAGCGCCACGTGGCCCGGCTCGGCGCGCAGCAGCCCCAGCTCGGTGCGGAGCAGCAGCCCGCCGCGCTCGGGCACGATCAGCAGCTCGCCGTCCGCGTCGCCGAAGACCCGGTCGGTCATGGGCGCGTTGGCGACGTAGAGGTGGATCGCCATGCCGGTGCGCCGCGCGGCGTCCCCGTTGCCGCCCAGCGTCCACAGGCCGGAGAGGAAGTCGGTGCGGGTGGCGGGCTCCGGCAGCGGGTCCCAGCGCAGCCGGTTGGGGTCGGGGGCGGAGTCGGTGAAGGGGGCGCCGCCCAGGGTGCCGTTGTCGACGCGGACGAACCGCGGGTGCGCGGCCGAGGGGCGGATGCGGTACAGCCAGGAGCGGCGGTTGTGGGCGCGGGGCTCGGTGAAGGCGGTGCCGCTCAGCTGCTCCGCGTACAGCCCGAGCGGGGCGCGCTGGGGCGAATTGCGGCCGACGGGCAGCGCGCCGGGGACCGCCTCGCTGCTGTGCTCATTGCCGAAGCCGGAGGCGTAGGCAAGCCCGTCCGCCGTCTTGCGCGCTCGCTCGATCCCCGTGCCCTCGCCCATGGCGTGCTCCCGACGCTGATGACGAATCCTCTGTCCGACCATAGGAATCGAAGAGGGGTTACGTCAATGATCGGGCAGGATGGTGGCGTGCCCATACCGCCTCTCCGCCGCCCACCGGTCCAGCGCCGCAGCGCCGAACGCCTCGGCCGGATCCTCGACGCCTGCGCCGAGCTGCTCGACGAGATGAGCTATGAGCAGCTGAGCACCCGCGCGGTAGCCGAACGCGCCCAGGTGCCCATCGGCTCCGTCTACCGCTTCTTCTCCAACAAACGGGCGATGGCCGAGGCCCTGGCCCACCGCAACCTCGACGAGTACACCGCGCGCATCACCCGCCGGCTGGCCGGGGCCGGGCCGGGCGAAGGCGACTGGCGCGCGGCGATGGACGTCGTCGTGGACGAGTACCTGGAGATGAAGCGCGGCGCGCCGGGCTTCGCGCTCATCGAGTTCGGCATGCCGGTCCCGGCGACCGGCCTGCCCGACCAGCCCAACCACCTGGTGGCCGACCGCCTCCGCGCCATCCTCGCCGAACCCCTCGGCATCGACGGCACCGCCGAGGCCGACGAGCGCCTGCGGGTCGCCTTCCTGCTCGCGGTCGAGACGGCCGACGCCCTGCTCCGGCTCGCCTTCCGGGTCGACCCGGAAGGCGACCCGGCGGTCGTGGCCGAGACGAAGGAGCTGCTGCGGGCGTATCTGGCGCGCGTGCTGGACTAGATGGTGCCGGCAGGTCCCGATCGCATGGCATCACTCGTACGGGTGGCATGCGTCCCGCCGGTGAACCGGCCGGCCGGCGGGCACCCGAACCGGACGGAACGGTGCCCCGCCGGCTCACGGCGTGGCCTATCCGGCCGTCTTGGCCCCCGTCGCGCAGGCGGGGTGGCCCCAGCCGTCGGGGTTCTTCGCGATGAGCTCGCCCTTGGCGTACGGCTGGCCGCAGCGGCAGCGGCCGGGGAACTTCGCCTTGATCGAAGCACCGCCCGAGCGGGCGGCCCGCGGCCGCGGCGGGCGGCTGCGGCTCGCCGAGCGGGGGGCCGTCTGGGGCTCCGGCGGGGGCAGGGCGGAGCCGAGCGAGGTCCCGGCGGCCGCTTGCGTGCGGGCCGTGTGGCTGGCGGCCGCGTCCGCGGCGGCGTTGAAGGGGTCGCCGTCGACCTGGTGCGCGGGAACGTAGACGAAATCGACGGTGCGGCCGTCCAGCAGTTCGTCGATGCGCACCACGAGGTCCCGGTTGGCCACCGGTGAGCCGGAGGCGGTCTTCCAGCCCTTCCTCCGCCACCCGGGCAGCCAGGTGGTGACGGCCTTCATCGCGTACTGGGAGTCCATCCGCACCTGTAGCGGCGCGGCCGGATCGGTGGCCTCCAGCAGTTCCCGCAGCGCGGTCAGCTCGGCCACGTTGTTGGTGGCGGTGCCCAGGGGGCCGGCCTCCCAGCGCTCCACCTCGCTTCCGTTCCCGGCGATGACCCATGCCCAGGCCGCGGGCCCGGGGTTCCCCTTCGACGCCCCGTCACACGCGGCGATGATCTGCTCAGCCATGCCCCGATACTGTCATCGCTTCCCCCATGCTCCGTGCCGCGCCGGCCGTCCAAGCGGACTGACCTGGGGTTTTGCGCTTATTGCTCACACGTCAAGACCTTGTTAACGCCAAGTTGCGCCACCTAACGTCGCCCCGACCGCCAAATCTGGGGGAGTTCAAAGGCGAACGTGAGGTAGCCACATGCTGACAATCCTCGGTTTCGTCATGATCGCAACATTCCTTGTTTTGATCATGATGAAAAAGATGTCCCCGATGGGCGCGCTGGTGCTCATCCCGGCGCTCTTCTGCGTCCTCGTCGGGAAGGGGGCGCACCTCGGGGACTACGTCCTCGACGGCGTCGGGGATCTGGCGCCCACCGCGGCCATGCTGATGTTCGCGATCATCTACTTCGGAGTGATGATCGACGTCGGCCTCTTCGACCCGATCGTCCGCGTCATCCTGCGGTTCTGCAAAGCGGACCCGATGCGGGTCGTGGTCGGCACCGCGGTGCTCGCGGCGATCGTCTCCCTCGACGGCGACGGTTCCACCACCTTCATGATCACGGTGTCGGCCATGGTGCCGCTCTACCGGAAGCTGAAGATGAGCCTGGTCGTGATGACCGGTGTCGCCGCCATGGCCAACGGTGTCATGAACACGCTTCCCTGGGGCGGTCCCACCGCCCGCGCCGCCGCCGCGCTCAAGGTCGACGCGAGCGATATCTTCGTCCCGATGATCCCCGCCCTCGCGGTCGGTCTGCTCTTCGTCTTCGCCCTCTCGTACGGTCTCGGACTGCGCGAGCGCAAGCGCCTCGGTGTGCTGACGCTCGACGAGGTCACCGAGGGCGACCCGGAGACGGTGCTCGTCGGCGCGGGTGCGGGAGCCGGAGCCGAGGGCGGCAAGGGCACGGGCAAGCGCGTCGGCCTGGGCAAGCGCACCGGCGGCGCCGGTGGCGGTACGGACGCCGAGGCCCCGGCGAGCGGCCCGGCCGAGGGCGACGACGAGTTCAAGGGCCTCGACCCGAACCGCGCCACCCTGCGCCCCAAGCTCTACTGGTTCAACGCGGCGCTCACCGTCACCCTGCTGGCCCTGATGATCACCGAGACGCTGGACATCCCGGTCCTCTTCCTGCTGGCCGCCGCGGTCGCTCTCACCGTCAACTTCCCGCGCATCGCCGACCAGAAGGCCCGGATCGCCGCCCACGCCGAGAACGTCGTCAACGTCTCCGGCATGGTCTTCGCCGCGGCCGTCTTCACCGGCGTCCTCACCGGCACCGGCATGGTCGAGCACATGGCCCGCTGGCTGGTCGACGGTGTCCCCGACGCCATGGGCCCGCAGATGGGCCTGGTCACCGGCGTGCTGTCGATTCCGCTGACGTACTTCATGTCCAACGACGGCTTCTACTTCGGCATCGTGCCGATCCTCGCCGAGGCCGGTCACGCCCACGGCGTCGGCGCACTGGAGATCGCCCGCGCCTCGCTCGTCGGCCAGGCCCTGCACATGTCGAGCCCGCTGGTCCCCGCCGTCTACGTGCTCGTCGGCATGGCCAAGGTCGAATTCGGCGACCACACCCGGTTCACGGTGAAGTGGGCGGTGCTCACCTCCCTGGTGGTGCTGGCCGCCGGACTGGCGTTCGGCATCATCTGACCGTGACGACTTCGGAGCCCGGTAGGGGCTGGCTGCTGCGCCTGGTCATCGCCTTCGCGTTCGCGCAGGGGGCGGTGAACATGGCGAGACCGGCCGTCTCCTACCGGGCTCTCGCGCTGGGCGCCGACGCCCGCGCGGTCGGGGTGATCGCGGGTGTCTACGCGCTGCTGCCGCTGTTCGCCGCCGTACCGCTCGGGCGGCGCACCGACCACGGCCGGTGCGCTCCGCTGCTGCCGGTCGGCGTGGTGCTCATCGCCGCCGGATGCGCACTCAGCGGTACGGCGGACTCGCTGCCCGCCATGGCCGCGTGGAGTGGGGTGATGGGACTTGGTCATCTGTCATTCGTCATCGGTGCGCAGTCACTCGTCGCCCGTCAGAGCGCCCCGGCCGACCAGGACCGCAACTTCGGCCACTTCACCGTCGGCGCCTCGCTCGGCCAGCTGATCGGGCCGATCGCCGCCGGGCAGCTCGTCTCCGGCCACGACGGCGCGCTGGCCCGCACCAGCGCCGCCGCGCTCTTCGTCGCCGCCGTCGTCGCGGCCTGTTCGTTCACCTCGCTGTGGCGGATCGAGCACCATCCCGTCGACGGAGCGGCCGGGTGGGCGAAGAAGCCCGCCGAGGCGTCCTCCGCCCGGCGGGTGCCGGTGTTCCGCATCCTGCGCACCCGCGGGGTCGCCTCCGGCATCTTCATCAGCCTCGCGGTGCTGTCCGCCACCGACGTCCTCACCGCCTATCTGCCCGTCGTCGGCGAACAGCGCGCCATCCCGCCGGCCGTCGTCGGCCTGCTGCTCAGCCTGCGCGCCGCCGCCACCGTCGCCTGTCGCCTGGTGATGACCCCGATGATCCGGGTGCTGGGCCGCACCGTGCTGATGGCCGTGAGCTGTCTGGGCGCCGGGCTGCTGTGCGCGGCCGTCGCCCTGCCGGTGCCCGCCTGGGCGCTCGGCGTGCTGCTCGCCGCGCTCGGCTTCTGCCTCGGCGTCGGCCAGCCGCTGTCCATGACCACCGTCGTCCAGGCCGCGCCCGACCAGGCGCGCAGCACCGCCCTCGCGCTGCGGCTCACCGGCAACCGCCTCGGCCAGGTCGCCGCGCCCGCCTCGGCCGGAGTGCTCGCCGGACTCGCGGGCACCGCCGCCCCCTTCGTCATGCTCGGCGTGCTGCTGCTCGCCTCGGCGGCGATAGCCGTACGGCCCCTGCGGCGGGCCCCCGGCGCGGTGACCCTCCCGGCGGCGCGCGGCCCTGGGCGCGGGCCCGGGGCGCGGCGGAGCGCGGTTTCGGGGAGGGGCGGTCCGGGGGAGGAAACCCCGGCCCGCACCGACCCCGAGGAGCCCACACCATGACCCGCGCCGCCGTCCTCCCCTCCCTCGGCACGCCGCTGCGCGTCCAGGACATCGAGATCCCCGACCCCGGGGCGGCGCAGGTGCGGGTGCGGCTCGCCGCGGCCGGGGTGTGCCACTCGGATCTGTCGCTGTCCGACGGAACGCTCCGCCAGCCCGTCCCCGCCGTCCTCGGCCACGAGGGCTCGGGCACCGTCACGGCGGTCGGCGACGGCGTGACGGGGATCGCCCCGGGCGACGCCGTGATCCTCAACTGGGCACCGTCCTGCGGCGGATGCCACTACTGCGGGCTCGGCGAGCCCTGGCTGTGCGCCGGGGCCGGGGACGCCGCGGCGCTGCCGTACGCCACGCTCACCGCCGACGGCAGCGCGCTGTACCCGGGTCTTGGCACGGCCGCGTTCGCCGAGGAGACCGTCGTACCGGCGCACGCCGTGCTCCCGCTGCCGGACGGCGTACCGCTCGCCGACGCCGCGCTGCTGGGGTGCGCGGTACTCACCGGGTACGGCGCCGTCCACCACAGCGCGCGGGTGCGCCCCGGCGAGTCCGTCGCCGTCTTCGGCGCCGGCGGGGTCGGCCTCGCCGCGCTCCAGTCGGCGCGCATCGCGGGCGCGGGGACGATCGTCGCGGTGGATGTGTCACCGGAGAAGGAGGCGCTGGCCCGGGCGGCGGGCGCGACCGACTTCGTCCTCGCCGGGGACACCGGCGACGCCGCCCCGGCCAAGCGGATCCGCGCCCTCACCGGCGGCCACGGCGCCGACGTCGCCGTCGAATGCGTCGGCCGCGCCGACACCATCCGCACCGCCTGGTCCGCCACCCGCCGCGGCGGCCGGACGACCGTCGTCGGCATCGGCGGCAAGGATCAGCAGGTCACCTTCTCGGCGCTGGAGCTGTTCTACTTCGGCCGCACCCTCTCCGGCTGCGTCTACGGCAACAGCGACCCGGCCCGCGACCTCCCCGTCCTCGCCGACCACATCCGCGCCGGACGGCTCGACCTGTCCGCCATGGTGACCGAGCGGATCGGCCTGGACGGCATCCCGGCGGCCTTCGACGCGATGCTCGCGGGACGCGGAGGCCGGGCGCTGGTCGTCTTCTAACCCGTCTGGCCGTCCACCATCGCCAGCCACGGCCGGTACGCCTGCCCGAACGGTTCGGCGCGGCCCCCGACCGCCTCCATCAGCCACCGCCCCGCCGCCTCCGCCCGCGCGATGACGTCCGCCGGATACCCGTACCGCACCTGGTGCTCGGCGAACTCGTCCTCGTCCACCAGCAGCGTCGCCCCGTCGGCCCGCTTCCGCAGCACGTCCAGATCCAGGTCGACCATGGTGACCTCGTCCGGGGAGACCCACTCCACCGGAGTGGTGATGTCGCAGTACACCTCGGTCGGGCGCGGCGGGGCGTTGAACACCGCGGTCCACCACGTCCCGCGCGGGAAGAGGACCACGTGCGCGCACTCGACGGGCACCTCGGGGCCGTACCCCTTGCGCGTCACCGAGTTGGCGGGCAGCCCCAGCCAGACCCCGTGCTCGTCCTCACCCAGCCTGCGCATGCGCGTGTTCCAGTGCAGAGATCCGTCGTACTTCCGGTAGTTGACCTGGACCTGAGATGACATGCGGGGGATCCTAACGCCCGTCCGGGAGCCGTGTCCTAAGCGCTTGCTCACCCTCCGTGTAGGGTGTCCGCCATGGACGTGGAGCGCAAGAACGCCGGGGGACGGGCCGAGGCGTGGGGGGACATCACGCCGGACGCGGCCCGGCGGCTGGTGAGTGCCGCCGTGCACGCCTTCGCCGAGCGGGGCTATCACGCCACCACCACGCGGGACATCGCCGGGCGCGCCGGGATGAGCCCGGCCGCCCTCTACATCCACTACAAGACCAAGGAAGAGCTGCTCTACCAGATCAGCAAGGTCGGGCACCGGCTGGCGCTGGACATCCTGGAGGAGGCGCGGGACGGGGGCGGGACGCCCGCCGAGCGGCTGGCCGCCGCGGTGCGGGGGTTCGTGCGGTGGCACGCGGAGCACCATACGACCGCGCGGGTCGTGCAGTACGAGCTGGGCGCGCTCGGGGAGGAGCACCACGCCGAGGTCATCGCCATGCGCCGGAACACGGACGCGGCGGTGCGCTCGATCATCGAGGACGGGGTGCGGGCGGGCGACTTCGACGTGCCGGACGTGCGCGGCACCACGGTCGCGGTGCTGTCGCTGTGCATCGACGTCGCCCGCTGGTTCAACGCGCGGGGGCGCAGCACCCCCGACGAGGTCGGTGACCTCTACGCCGGGCTGGTGCTGCGCATGGTCGGCGCGGAAGGCTAGCGCTCGGGCGCGGCGGCCAGGGGGTGTCGTGTGGATCATGCCGGGCTCCCGACGCCCGGCACGGCACCTCGCGGCCCCGCGCTCGTCGCACGCAGCGCCGCTGCGCTCTCCTC